>URGH01000023.1 GCA_900547305.1 uncultured Oscillospiraceae bacterium
TCCAGAAATACGCGCTCTCGCCGAGGACTTCGGTGATCCCGGCGCGGTCAAAGTACCGCCGGACGTTTTCGCTCATGCCGCAGCAGGCCACGGTCTTGCCCTGCGCGAGAAGGCTCTGGCACAGCTCGAGGATCGCCTGTGCGCCGGACACGTCCACGCTCGGCATGCCGCGCATCGAGAGGATCACGTGGTCGTAGGCGGGCATCTCGGCCATGCGGTGATTGAATTCGTCCACCGCGCCGAAGAACAGCGCGCCCGTCACATACGCCACGCCTGCCGATTCAAGGATCGGCGGCTTGCCGTCGATGGCGCGGAGCTTGTTCGTGTCGATGGCCGAAAAGCTCACGCGGATCTGGCTGGACTTGGCCATATACAAAATGGCGGAGTAGACAACGCCGAGCAGAATGGCGACCGTGAGATCGAACACGACCGTTGCGATCATCGTGAGCAGAAACTGGCTGATGCCGGATTTGAATTTGTGGCGGAATACATAGCGGATGCCCGCCCAGTCGTTCATGCGCCACGCCGTGACCATGAGCACGCCCGCGAGCGCCGAGAGCGGCAGCCGCGCCATCACGCCGCCGAGCAGGAACATGGACGCGAGCAGAAACACCGAGTGGAAAACGCTCGTCAGGCGCGTCTGCTGACCGGATTTGATGGCAACGCTCGTGCGGGCGATGGCCGCCGTGGCGGGCACGCCGCCGAAGAGCGGCAGCAGAATGTTGCCGACGCCCTGCGCGATCAGCTCCTGATCGGCATTGAATTCCTCACCCTTCATGCGCGAGGCGGAAGCGCCGCACAGGAGGCTCTCGATCATGCCGAGCGCCGCGATCGTCACGATGGGCGAGAGCAGGTCTTTGACCATCGCAAAATTGAGCGACGAGAGATCCAGCCGGTCGGCGAGCAGCAGCGTGCGGGGAATGTCGCCGACGGTGGCGAGAGAATCCATATGGAACACGCCCGCGGCGACAGCCGCGAGAATGATGCCGACGAGCGAGCCGGGGACGCGCGCGCCCCACTTTTTCGGCCAGAGGATCATGATTGCCACGACGAGCAGCCCGATGAGCGCCGCCTGCCAGTTCACATGAAAGCCGAGCCGCCCGTAGGAGAGCAGCTTTTCAATGTTCGTCAGGCCCGTGGACGTCGTGCCGAAGAAATTGTCGATCTGGCCGAGCGCGATGATGATCGCAATGCCGGACGTAAAGCCCATGATGACGGGCATCGGGATGAAGCTGATGAGCCGCCCCAGCCGCAGCACACCGGCGATGAGCAGCAATACACCGGCGGCAAAGCACGCGAAGAACACGCCCTGCAGCCCGTGCGTCGCCACGATGCCGACGAGCACGGCGCTCATCGCGCCGGTCGGTCCGGAGATCTGGAACGACGCGCCGCCGAGCAGCGCGATCACGATACCGGCGACGATGGCTGTAACAAGGCCCGCCGCGGCGGAAGCCCCGGACGAAACGCCGAACGCGAGCGCGAGCGGCAGCGCCACGGCGCACACCGTGAGACCGGCGAGAATGTCCTTCACCAGCTTTGCGGCGTTGTAGCCGGAAAACTCTCTCTTTAATCCGGCAAAAAACGAAGAAAACACGATGATTCCTCCCCCAAAAAAGACGTACCTGCCCACTATACGCCCCAAACCGCCCATTCGCAATAGAAAAAGCAAACATTCTGTACTTTTTTGAAAAAAGCAGAACTGCCGATATGGCTATCCATATAATCCCACTGTTTCCGAGCGTCGATATGATGGGCATAACCGCATCTAAGAACGGGCAAAAAAGATTATCTCTTATAAAATGAAGAATCGACCAGTCGATACTCTGGATAAATTCCATGGCTTTACCTCCTTTGCCGCTGTCGGTACACAGACGACAAACATATCCCGTTTTTTCCGAAGTTCGGTTTTCTCCGACGGTTCAACCACTTATACATTCTCTTCGGGCTATTCGGATACTAAATCCTCTTCGCACAATACCTCCTTCGGCGCGTCCATAGTCGTGCAGGGAGATCTGAAGGTGTGGAGATACGAGGCGACGCTCGGGTATACCATGGACTTTACAAAGAGCACCGAGGATACCCTTTCAAAGGAATACAGCGCCTCCTTCAATGCCGGCGGCAACGATTCCGTAGTGCTGTACCGCGTGCCGGCGACAACCTATTATTACTCACTTTATGACCCGCAAAAGGGCGATTTTGACTTGAGCGAGCGAAATACCATCGCCCTGATGATCCCCGGGCAGCCGGTTTACACCATGCTCGACCGGGAGTATTACGATGAGTTTGCGGTACTGTATAACGAAACCTACAAGAAAGACATTGCAGCGGGAAAGGCAAAGGCTCTGCCGATACTGAACAGCCATGTTTTGCCTGAGGACGCCGAGGGCGACCCATTCGCATATTGGCCGAATCCCGCATCTTCCGACGATTCGGTTACGCAATTTGAGTCGCTGAGCAAGCAGAAATACGAGCTTGGCTTCGGCGCGAGCAGTATCACAAACGACTGGACTACCACGTCCGAGCACGCCGAGGGAGTTGAGATGGCGCACGGCTTCTCCGCCTCGATGAAAAACACATGGGGCGTGGACGCTTTCAATATGGGTTTTGTGATCGATTTGAGCTACAGCAAAGCAACAGGTACGGTCTACACCACGACGGAAAGCAGCGGCGCCAGCGGTACGGTAAATAATATTGACCGCCGTTCACTCCTTGCTTCCTACGGAATCGGCTACGATGTTTCGAGCCAATACGGCTTTACCTGGGATTTCGGTATGCGCACATGGACGGCGGGCGACCAAAAAATTCCCGTGTTCGGTTATGTATTGACCAATCTTCGCGCCGCGCCGCCCATACCGACACTTACGGGCGTATCCGTAACGGATAACCGGAGCGCAAAAATCACATGGGATGCGCCGAAAGAGGACATCAGGCGGCCCTTTGCCGGGTATCATATTTGGATGCGCGTGGATGACGGCGAGTTTGAGCGCGTGACCGAAACACCGCTTTCTTTGGAAGAGCTTTCATATACATATTCCGCACTTAAAGCGGACACAACCTATACATTTGCGGTTACCGCCGTCGGCAGCAGCGGAACGGTATCGGCGCTTTCCAACACAAAAACTTTCTCTACATTTGCAGGCGCGGGCGGCAGAGAAATTGAATTCCGCAACAACGGAAACAGTATTCAGTGGCGATATTCGGGCGAGGGCGACGATGCTTACCGCGACCTTGTTTCGCTTGCCGAGCTGACAGGAAACGACGGTGCGGACGGCAGACAAATTGAACTGCGGGTATATAACGGATTTATACAGTGGAAGTACAGTGATGATTCCGTTTGGAACGATCTTATCGCCCTGTCGGATCTTAAAGGCGAAAAAGGCGAAAAAGGTGACAAGGGTGACACCGGTGAAAAAGGAGATAAAGGCGACAAAGGTGATAAAGGAGAGACCGGCGCACCCGGAAAAGACGGTGTAACGCCCAAGCTGAAAATCGGCGATGATAATTACTGGTATATCTCTTATGACGGCGGACAAAACTGGACTTCTCTCGGCGTAAAAGCCACCGGAGCGAAAGGCGATACCGGAGAAACGGGGCAGCAGGGCGAAAAAGGTGATAAAGGAGACAAGGGCGACTCAGGAGCGAACGGCGCACCGGGACGTGACGGCAAGGACGGAACGAGCGGTGTTAACGGCGGAAACGGTGCCGACGGTAAAAACGGAAAAGACGGTAAGGACGGCGTCGGAATCGCCAAAGCGGAGATCAATGCAAACGGTGAGCTTATCCTGACCTACACCGACGGAAAGTCGGTCAATCTCGGCAAGGTTGTCGGCGCGGACGGTAAGGACGGTTTGACCCCATTTATCGGTGAAAACGGAAATTGGTGGATCGGTGAGAAAGATACCGCCATGAAAGCGGGGATCCATGTGCCTGTTTCGGGAAATACCGAAAATACGTCTGCGGCTTCACCCGCTTTAATTGCCGTAGGTATCATTGCGGGACTGGCGCTGCTTGGCAACTTCGGCTTGATTTTATACATTGTAATGAAAAAGAAAAAGAGTGTTATATAACAAGTTAGACATTAGATTTTAGATATTAGATGTTAGAAAAAATACCCCTCAGTCGCCTACGGCTGACAGCCGCTGACGGCGGCGGTCCCCTCTGTCAACTGCGTTGACGTCTCCCCACACCGTGGGGAGCAACCCCCTCTATTTTGACTTGCGTCAAAAAGAAGGGAGCCTCTTATCATTAAGAATACATACTGTTTGCCGACATATAGTCGTAAATCGCCTTACCGTGCCCCTGCTCTTCCTTTTGAATACTGTTAAGAACATTGCGCAGGCTTTCCTGCGTAAATTCAAAAATGCAGGTATCATAAAGGTGGGAAGCGTGCTTTTCCATTGTAAGAACGTCGGTGCAAAGGTAGCTGTCGTGCTTTTTCGCGTCGGTATCCGCCACGGAATAAGCGGCGGTAAACCCGGGCTGCGCTTTATTGCCGCCCGCGGTTGCGGGGGCTGTTCCGTTTTCTATTTGTTCAAGCATGCTAAGATGGTGGCGCTCTGTATCGGCAATGCTGCCGAACAGGCTTTTAAGCTGTGAATCCAGTGCCTCTGCCGAATATTTTTCGTATTTTTCGGCACAGAGCTTTTCCTGTGTTTTAAGGTCCTTTAAAAGGGAAGTTTCCTTTTGTGTTAATTGCATTTTAAATCACCTCAAAAACAGTATTGCTCAAAAAAATTCAAATATAACAAAAGGTAAAATAAAATGATTAAAAATATACTGTTCGATTTAGACGGGACCTTGCTCCCTATGGATATGGAAAAATTCACCCACGGCTATTTCAAGCGCCTTGTTGCAAAGGCTGCGCCGCGCGGGTACGAGCCAGAAAAGCTTATAAAAAGCGTTTGGGCGGGCACGGCGGCAATGGTAAAAAACAACGGCGGAATTACCAACGAAGAGGCTTTTTGGAATAAATTTTCCGAAATTTACGGCGAAGAAAAAGCCGCTGCGGATAAGCCGATGTTCGACGAATACTACCGCAAGGAATTTTCCGATGTAAAGGCGGATTGCGGCTTTAACCCCGCTGCCGCCGAAACGGTTGCCGCGCTTAAAGCAAAGGGCTTTTCGCTTGTGCTTGCAACCAACCCGATTTTCCCTGCCGCCGCCACGGAAAGCCGCATTGAGTGGGCGGGGCTTGATAAAACCGATTTTCTGCTTTACACTACCTATGGAAACTCGCACTATTGCAAGCCGAACCCCAAATATTACGAGGAAATTCTCGCAAAGCTTAATATGAAAGCCGAAGAATGCCTTATGGTCGGGAATGACGTGAACGAGGATATGATTGCCGAAACACTCGGAATGAAAGTATTTCTGCTTACCGATTGTCTGCTTAATAAGGAAAACAGGGATATTTCGGTTTATCCCCACGGCGGCTTTTCGGAGCTTATGCGATTTGTTGACGGTATTAACTTATAATTGTGATTAAATGTAAATAACGAGTCCCCGCCGCTGCCTTAAATCGGCAGCGGCGGGGACTGTTTTTGTGTGAAATATAAAATACAATTAAAAAAATACACCATTGAATAATTTTTTATACATTTTCGATAGAAAAATCTATTTAAAAAGTTTGTCCTCCGAAATATAATAATACTCGACGACAGGAAAGTCGAATAAAGAAACGGAGGCAACTCAAAATGAAAAAAATATTAGCAGTAATTCTTACTTTGGCGTTTGCTTTAGGTCTTACCGCTTGCGGTTCGGGCGACGGCGGTTCATCCGACGGCGAGGTTTCGGTTTTCTACTACACCTACAGCGACGCCTACATTTCAAGCGTTCGTTCGGCAATGGATAAGTTCTTGAAGGACGCGGGACTGAAATTCCAGAACTACGACGCAAACGGCAACCAGACAACCCAAACCGAGCAGGTAACCACCGCTCTTGCGAAAGGCTCAAAGCTCCTTGTAGTTAATGTTGTTGACACCGGCTCAAACGACGCCGCGCAGAACATTATCGACCAGGCAAAAGCGAAAAATGTTCCGGTAATCTTCTTCAACCGTTCTGTTCAGGAATCGGTTGTAACCAGCTATGACAAGTGCGTATTCGTAGGAACCGATTACGAAATGGCAGGTCATATGCAGGGCGAAATGATAGGCAAATATTTAGTTGAAAATTACAATAAGCTTGACCTTAACGGCGACGGAAAGATAAGCTATGTAATGTTCAAGGGTCAGGAAGGCAACATGGAGGCTATCGCCCGCACACAGTACGGCGTTGAGGACGCTAACAAGGTGCTTAAAGAGGCAGGCAAGCCCGAGCTTGAATTCTATGACGCTTCAAATAAGAACAAATACCTTGTAGACCAGAACGGTCAGTGGTCATCTGCTGCAGCTACCGATTATATGAGTACAATTTTAGCGCAGTACAGCGAGAGCAACAAGAATATGGTTGAACTTGTAATCGCAAACAACGACGATATGGCGCTCGGAGCAATTTCATCCTTGCAGACCGCAGGTTACAATAAAGAGGGCACAAAGGCTATTCCGGTATTCGGTGTTGACGCGACCGACGCAGCTAAGTCCGCTATTAAGAGCGGCGCTATGGTAAGTACCATTAAGCAGGACGCCGACGGTATGGCAAAGGCTATTACTTCTATCGCGCAGAACTTCTTAGGCGATAAGGAAGCCCTTGACGGACTTGACAGTGAAAACCTTGTAGGCAAGTGGAGAGTAAATATCCCCTACGCTACCTACACCGGCGAATAATATATAACTTTCACAGCAGCCGGTTATTCCGGCTGCTGTGAGCCAAAGAAAAACGGGGGAGAAAGGCTTATGAACGAGCAGAGAAACGTTACAAACAATACCACGGTAAGCGAAAAGCCTGTTCTGCTTAGAATGGAAAACATTGAAAAGGCTTTTCCGGGCGTCAAGGCGCTTGATAAGGTAAATCTTACCGTAAAGGCGGGCACTGTGCACGCGCTTATGGGCGAAAACGGCGCCGGCAAATCAACACTTATGAAATGTCTTTTCGGGGTATATAACAAGGACTCGGGAAGCATATATTTGGACGGCAAGGAAATAAACTTCAAAAACTCCAAGGAAGCGCTTGAAAACGGGGTTGCAATGGTGCACCAGGAGCTGAACCAGGCGCTCAAGCGCAACGTTATGGATAATATGTGGCTGGGGCGTTTCCCCACGGTTGCAAAGGGCGTGCCCATAACCAGCGAAAAGAAAATGTACGCCGCCACAAAAGAAATTTTTGAAAAATTAGAGGTCAACGTTGACCCCAAAACCGTTATGAGTACAATGCCGGTATCGCAGCGCCAAATGGTGGAAATTGCGAAAGCGGTATCCTATAACGCAAAGGTGATAGTATTTGACGAACCTACCTCATCGCTGACAGAGGAAGAGGTTGAGCACCTTTTTAAAATTATAAATATGCTTCGCAGTCAGGGCTGCGGGATAATATATATTTCTCATAAAATGGCGGAAATTTTAAGAATTTCCGATGAGGTTACAATAATGCGCGACGGCAAATGGATAGCTACGCGCGAGGCAAAGGATTTAACCACCGACGAAATTATAAAACTTATGGTGGGCAGAGAATTAACAAATATTTACCCGCCCAAAACCAACGAAATAGGTGACGTTTTGTTTGAGGCGGATAATTTAAGCTCTGAATACGCAAGGCTGAACGACGTGAGCTTTAAGGCGCGAAAAGGTGAAATAATAGGCGTTGCGGGGCTTGACGGCTCGGGCAGAACCGAGCTGCTTGAAAATATTTTCGGTGTGGCAACAAGGCGCAGCGGCACCTTAAAGCTGAACGGCAGGGAAATTAAAAACCGCAACCCGGGCGACTCAATTAAAAACGGGTTTGCCCTGCTGACAGAGGAACGCCGTGCAACGGGAATTTTCGGAATACTCAATATTCGCGAAAACGCGACCATTTCAAGCCTTGATAAATGCAAAAAAGGTCCGTTTTTAAGCAAGGCGAAACTTAAAGCAAACACCGATTGGTGCATAAACTCAATGCACGTTAAAACGCCCACGCAGGAGACCAAGATACGCTCGTTATCGGGCGGTAATCAGCAAAAGGTGATACTCGGGCGCTGGCTTTTAACAGAGCCTACGGTGCTGCTGCTCGATGAGCCTACAAGAGGAATTGACGTAGGCGCGAAGTACGAAATTTATCAGCTTATAATCGACCTTGCCGCAAAGGGTAAAACGGTTATAATGGTGTCATCGGAAATGCCCGAGCTGCTCGGCGTGTGCGACAGAATACTTGTAATGTCGGGCGGAAAGTTAGCGGGCGAAGTGAACGCCGATACCGCCACTCAAGAGGATATAATGACTCTTGCGGCTAAATTTGCATAGGGGGAATTGAAATGTCAACAGCTGCTATTAAAAGAAAAAACCGTTTTTCCGCGTGGATTGACGATTTCAAAGCTAAATCAGGCGCGGACAAACGCAGAGCAATAACGGATTTACTTTTCAACAACGCAATGTATATAATTATCGCCGCGGCGGTAATATACATAGCAATAAGGGTGCCGGCTTTCCTAAAGCTGCCCTCAATAATCAATATAATTTCACTCACGGCGGCTAAGCTGCCAATAGCCCTCGGTATAGGCGGGGCGATAGTGCTTACCGGTACCGATATTTCGGCAGGCCGCTGCGTGGGGCTTACCGCGTGTATTGCGGCGTCGCTTTTACAAATGACGGGCTACGCCAATAAAATATTCCCGAATTTAAAGGTTATGCCCCTGTGGGTGGTGCTGCTTGCGGTTATTGCCGTGGGCGCGATAATAGGCTTTGTAAACGGATTTTTTGTGGCTAAATTCAAGCTGCACCCATTTATAGTAACCCTTTCAACCCAGCTTATTGTTTTCGGTCTTGTGCTTATGTATTTAATGCTCGGCGGAAACAACGGTCAGACCCTTTCGGGACTTGATACCTCTTACACCGATTTCGTTCGCGGCACGCTCTTTAAAATAGGCAATGTTGCCGTTCCGAAATATGTGCTTTATTCGGTGATTTTAACCGCCCTTATGTGGGTTATCTGGAACAAGACAAAGTTCGGTAAAAATATGTTCGCAGTAGGCTCAAACGAAGAAGCGGCAAACGTATCAGGCGTAAACGTGTTTTGGACAATAGTTTTGGTGTTCGTGCTTGCGGGCGCTATGTATGGTATAACAGGATTTATAGAGGGCGCGCGTATAGCATCCTGCTCTGCCAACACAGGTCTTAACTATGAATCGGACGCTATCGCGGCGTGCGTTATCGGCGGCGTTTCGTTCGTAGGCGGCACGGGTAAAATAAGCGGTATAGTAATAGGCGTGTTCCTTTTACAGATAATATTCGTAGGTCTTAATTTCCTCTCGGTAGACGCAAATATGCTCTACGTTATAAAGGGTCTTATAATCCTTGTAGCCTGCGCTATCGATATGCGTAAATACTTAGCGCGTAAATAAAAATAAAACGGCGGTGAACGGTATGGAAAACAAAACGGCAAATAAAAAAGGCGGACTTTACGCAAGGGTGAATATGTCGGTTAAATCCGCTAATATTATGGTGGGAACGCTCGCAGCCCTGCTTGTAATAGTTTCGGTTTTTATTGTAAAGCATAACGGCTTTACCGTTAAGTTTGATACCGACGGCGGCTCGTATGTAGCCCCCGTAAAGGCTATGTATTCCGAAACCGTATCACCCACCGACCCGGTAAAAGAGGGCTACGAATTTACCGGCTGGTACACCGACCGCGACTGCACAAACGCATGGAGCGCGGAGGACGGAATTACCGGCAGTATGACGCTCTATGCCGGGTGGAGCGAAAAATAATTTATATGCCTCCCCCAAAGGGCGCGGGGGAGAAAAATTCAAAAAAATCTCTCCCGCGTTTTTAAATTTGACTTACTTGATTTTTACCTTCGTTTATATTATACTGAATACATAATATAAGCGGGGGTATTTTAATGAAATATACCGTTCTTGTGGTAGAGGATGAAAGAGATCAGCGCCGCGCGCTGATTGAAAGGGTTGACTGGGAGTCTGCCGGTTTTGAGGTGGCGGGCGAGGCGGAAAACGGCTTTGAGGCGCTTGAGCTTACCGAATCGCTTGAGCCTGACCTTATTATTACCGATATACGTATGCCCATGATGACGGGGCTTGAGCTTGCGCGCCGCGTGCGGCAGCTGCGCCCCATGGTGCAAATAGTAATATTAAGCGGGTACGATAGCTTTGAATACGCCCGCACCGCTATTGAATACAACATAATAAGCTATTTACTTAAGCCTATATCCCCCGCGGAGCTGACGGACGAGCTTAAAGAAATACACCGCAAGATGGACGAAAAATTGGGCAGCGTTTTAACCGCGCCCGATACCGACCTTAAATTGCAGCTGCACCGCCTTTCGGTAAATGAATTTCTGCTGCCCTTAATGCTTGGCAGCAATGAGGAAAAACCCGATGAATCAGCGCTTTTCAGCCGCGCGGCGGAGCTTGGAATAATTGACGAAACAGGCGATAACCTTTTCTGCGTTTTGGTTTCAAAATTCAGTGATGAGGAACGCCGTAAATGCACGAATGAAAAGCACGCCTCTTTTATTGACACGGTGCTTTCGCGCTATATGCGCTCGGTAAGCTTTACGGTTTACGGCAGAGTGGTAACCCTTGCCGTAACGGACGGCAAAGAAGATATTTCGTCGGTTATGGATATGCCGCTTAAAGAAATAGTGCAAACCGCGAAAAGGCTTTTATCGCAAAGGTGCACGGTGGGCGTAAGCCGCGGATTTTCCGAGCTATCAAGCTGCTCTGCCGCTTATTTTCAGGCGATAACCGCCAGGCGCTATACCTCCGACGGCGCGGGCGAGGTGCGCTTTATAAACGACCAGGAGCGCGACGGTGAATTAGAGCTTGATAAAATTGAAAAATCCGCCGTTAAATTAGAGCAGCTTTTAAAGGTGGGCAAGGAAAACGAGCTTGAGGGCTTTATAAACAGCCTTTATGAAAGCAACACGCCCGAAAACGCCGACCTTTTGGTTATGCAGATAATTTCCACGGTTTACAGAGTTACAAGCGCGGTTTCCGAAAAAGCGGAGCTTTTGGCGCTTTTTTCCACAAACCCGATATTCGCGCGCCTTACCTCATACAGCAGTGAAAACGTTATGAAAAACGATTTGATTGATTTTTGCGAAAAAGCAAAAACCATTATAGCCCGCTCGCAGCGCAGAGACAGCGAGGTGCTGTGCGATAAGGTGGTGCAGATAATAGACGACCGCTATTCTGACGAAACGCTCTCGCTTTCGGGCGTGAGTCAGGAGCTCGGTGTAAGCCCCAATTATTTGAGCGCGCTTATAAAAAAGACGAAAAAGGAAAATTTCGTAAATCTGCTTACCGAGCGGCGAATGAGGGCGGCTTACGATATGCTTGTATGCACGGGAATGAAGGTGCTTGAAATATCCGAAAAATGCGGGTACAGCGATCAGCACTATTTCAGCTATTGCTTTAAAAAATTCTACGGCGATACACCCAATAAGGTGCGGGTGGCGCATAGGGGTGAATAAATGAAAAGAAAACGCAAAGCTTTGAGCCTTTGGCTTATCTCGGTGCTTTCGGTAGCATTATCAGCCGCGCTGGTAACGGCTGTTTGTACGGTTATATTCGCCACGGTATATAAGCGGGAGCTTACGCGTGACGCGCAGCTTTCCGCCGAGCAATCGGTAGGGCAGGCAGCGGCGGCGGTAAACAATTACCTTGAGCTTATGAAGAAAAAGCTGACGTTTGTAAGCGATACCGTGAACGCCTGCAAAACCGCCGCCGATATGGAGGAAAGAATTTCCGCCATAACTAAAATCGAGAGCGATATTTACGCGGTTACGCTTTATGATGAAAACGGAAAAATTATAAACTGCACAGGCAGCGGCGGAAAGCTCAAAGCCGATATTTATAAGGATTTATCCTTTGATAGGGCGCTGTTTGATGCGTCGGGAGATTTTGCGCTTTCAGCCCCGCACGTTCAGACCCTTTTTGAGGGCGAGTACCCCTGGGTAGTTACCCTTGCCCGCAAAACGGCAAATTCGGCGCTGGGCGGCGCTTATATTGCAATGGATATAAGCTTTTTTGAAATAGCGCAGTATATTGACGGCATAAGCATAGGCCGCCACGGCTACTGCTTTGTTACCGACAGCAGGGGCAACATTGTTTACCACCCGCAGCAGCAATTGCTTTTTTCGGGGCTTAAAACCGAGGATACATCATTTTTAACCGCATTATCCGACGGCGTTCATAAAGAGGGAAATGCGCTTTATATGCTCGGAACCACATCGGACGGCAGGTGGCGGGTTGCGGGTATCAGCTTTACCGATTCACTGATATCTGAGCGGCGCGGGCAGATAATTATAAGCGTTGCCGTTTCAGCCCTTTGCTGCGCGGCAATAGCGGGAATAACGCTGCTTATATATTTAAAGCTTGTAAACGCGCCCGTGCGCCGACTTATGCGCGCAATGCGCGATTTTGAAAAGGACGCGGCGAATTTCAATTTCAGCGGCGAAGATATTGCTGTAAGCGAAATTTCAGAGCTTTCCTACTCATTCGGGCATATGTCAAAAAAAATAAAAGAGCTTATGGAGCAGATTAAAAAGGACGAAACCGCCCTGCGCCGCACCGAGCTGCGCGCTTTGCAGGCGCAGATTAACCCGCATTTTCTTTATAACACGCTTGATTCAATACAGTGGATGTGCGAACAGGGCAAAACCGAGGGCGCGGCGGAAATGGTGCGTGCCTTAGCGCGGCTTTTCAGAATAAGCATAAGCAGGGGCAAGGAGCTTATTCCCATAAAGGATGAGCTGCGCCATGCCGAAAGCTATCTTATAATACAAAGCTTTCGTTACAGCGGCAGATTTACCTACAGCTTTAACGTGGATAAATCGCTTGAAGAATGCCTTTGCAATAAAATTACAATTCAGCCGCTTATTGAAAACGCACTTTACCACGGCATTGCCGATATGGACGACGGCGAGATTAAAATAACCGTAAAACGCGCAGATGATGACCCCGAGGATATTTTAATAACCGTTGCGGATAACGGCGTGGGCATGACCGAGGAGCAGTGCGCCGCAGTGCTTGCAAAGGAGCGCTCGGACTCGGTGGGAATAGGCGTTAAAAACGTAAACGACAGGCTTAGAATTTATTTCGGCGAAAAATACGGTATTTCCATTAAAAGCGAGCTTGATGAGGGAACTGAGGTTACCGTGAGAATACCGGGAAATGCGGAGGACAGGCAAAATGAAATTTAAAAAAATAATTGCCGCTTTGCTTTTATCCGCGCTTTTAATGTCGCTTTGCGCCTGCGTGAAAACCGAGGAAATAAAGGTTGCCGTAATAGTAAAATCGGTTGACTCCGATTTCTGGCAGAATTTTAAAAGCGGCGTTGACTCGGCGGCTACCGAATATAACGTGAGCGTGACCTTTGAAGGTCCCGAAAACGAGGAGGACTACGCGGCGCAAAATAAAATGATTTCCCGCGCGGCGGAAAACGGGGCGGACGTTATAGTGCTTTCCGCAATTGACCGAACCCGCAACGCCCCTACGGTGAACGCGGCGGTGAGAAACGGGGTACAGGTTATTACGGCGGACAGCGCGCTGGATTCCTCCCTTATAAGCCTGTTTATAGGTACTGATAACCCCGCGGCGGGTATATCTGCCGCAAAGGCGCTTGAAGCGCAATTTTCGGCAGGGGAAAAAATAAGGCTCGGAATAGTGGGCTGCACCGAAAAAACCGAGAATATTTTAAACCGTGAAAGCGGCCTGCGCGAATATTTTGCGGGGCTTGAAAATGCGGAAATAGTAGCTGCCGTCTCGGCGGACAGCAATACGGAAAGCGCCGAAAGCAAGGCGACGGAGCTGCTGCAAAAATACCCCGAAATAAACGCGCTTGCAGGGCTTAACGAATGGACTACCCTCGGCGTGGGCGCGGCGATAAAGAAAGCGGGCGCGGCGGGAAAAATTAAAACCGTGGGGTTTGATACGAACACCGTATCTGTCGGTATGCTTGAAACGGGCGAAATGGGCGCGCTGATTGTGCAAAACCCGTTTGCTATGGGGTATTTGAGTGTGAAAAAGGCGGCAGAGCTTAAAAACGGCGAATTATCGGGCGATAAAACGCTTTATACCGCCGTTACTACCGTAAAAAAAGAAAATATGTACGACCCCGATATTCAAAAAATACTTTTCAGCTTTAAAAAAGGATGATTTTTAATGTATAAACCAAATTCGGAAAGATACTTAACCATGACCTACAACCGCTGCGGAAAAAGCGGCTTAAAGCTGCCCGCAGTGTCTTTAGGGCTTTGGCACAATTTCGGCGACACCGCCGATTACGAGAATATGAAAGCCCTTGTTTTCACGGCGTTTGATAACGGCATTACCCACTTTGACTTAGCCAACAACTACGGGCCCGCGCCCGGCAGCGCCGAAAGGAATTTCGGTAAAATTCTAAAAGAGGAATTATCGCCCTACCGCGACGAGCTTATTATAAGCACCAAGGCGGGCTACGATATGTGGGAGGGCCCTTACGGAAACTGGGGCAGCCGAAAGTACCTGCTTGCAAGCCTTGACCAAAGCCTTAAAAGGCTGGGGCTTGACTATGTGGATATTTTCTACCACCACCGCCCCGACCCCGATACCCCGCTTGAAGAAACCATGGGTGCGCTGACCCGCGCCGTAAGGTCGGGCAAGGCGCTGTATGCCGGGCTTTCAAATTACAACGGCGAACAGCTTGAAAAGGCAGTGAAAATTTTAACCGAGTTTAAATGCCCGTTTATAATTAACCAAAACCGCTACTCTATATTTGACCGCACCATTGAGCAAAACGGGCTTAAAAGCATCGCCGCGCGGCTTGAAAAGGGTATAATCGCTTTCAGCCCCTTAGCGCAGGGTATGCTGACTAACAGGTATTTAAACGGTATTCCGGCGGACAGCCGCATTATGACCGACGGCAGATTTTTAAAGCAATCCGCCGTAACGCCCGAGCGCTTAGAGCAGATACGGAAATTAAACGAAATAGCCAAAGAGCGCGGTCAGACCCTCGCCGAAATGGCGCTTGCATGGGTGCTGAAGGAAGGCGTTGTAACCTCGGTGCTGATAGGCGCCTCAAAACCCTCGCAGATACTTGATAATATAAAGGCGATAAACAATACCGCTTTTTCGGCGGAAGAGCTTAAAAAAATTGATAAAATATCGCTCTGAAGCAATTAAAAACGACTATCGGCTCAGCCGATAGTCGTTTTTGCTGCTTTGTGACGTTTAAATGTTAGATAAATACCCCTCAGTCAAATTAGACGTTAGATATTAGACGGTAGATGTTAGAAGAATACCCCTCAGTCGTGCATACGCACGCCAGCTCCCCTCTGTTTTGACTTGCGTCAAAAAGAAGGGAGCCTATGGCTCGCAAAAAAAATTAAAACCGGATGTATATATCCACACACAGTCGTTTTTATATGTTATGATATATATACAAATAATTTTGTATATAAAGGAAGTATGCGTTATGAAAAAAGATGAAACCTTTGAAACCTTAATTGAAAAAGTAAAACAGCTGTCGCCCGAAGATCAAACAGCAATAGTTTTTCTGATTAAAAACTTTGATTTAGTTAAAAAAATGTGTGAAAATTCGGGGATGACGGATGAAGAAATTCAAAAAAGAATAGCAATAGCCAAGGAAAAGCACGACCATATTATGTTGGCTCTTCTTACTGCAGCTCAGATGTTTAATGAAAAATAAATTAAATCCGCTTTCGCAATAATTGTGAAAGCGAATTTTCACTTTTTGACATTTGAATTTAAAATATTACTTTTATGCTTGGCGAAACGAATGCCGCTCAGCTTTCCTCTATGAGCCGCTCAAGCTCCTTTGCGGCAACGCTTAAGGGCTGCTCCTTGCGCTTTATTAAAACAATATTTCGCTCGGGAATTTTTTCCTTTAAATCAATTATATTTACGTCTTTACTTTGCAAAAATTCCTCAGGCACAAACCCCACGCCGAGATCCGCCGCCACCATAGGCAATATCTGGTCGGCGGTAAACGCCTCAATATCGGGGCGATATGCAAGCCCGTGGGCGGAAAAGAACCCCGAGTAAAACTCAAAGGACTTTGTATCTTCACCGAGGGAAATAAGCGGGAAATTTGTAAGCTCCGAAAGAGAAACCCGCCTGTTTGCAAGGCTTGAAAAATACGGCGAGTACACCGCAACCTCGTTTACGGGGCGTATGATTTTTTCGGTTAAGGACGCGGAGCGGACGGTAGGGGTGGTTACAACGGCAATATCTGCCGTTCCGTCTTTCAGTGCGGCTATTGCCTGCGGGGTTGAGTGGTTGCTTATTCTTATATGTATGCCTGGGTAGCGCAGTCTGTATTTTTTTAGCACCGGCAAAAGCAGGCAGCGCAGCGCCACCTCGCTCGCCGCAACATATACGCTGCCCGAGCGCAGCGAGCGGCTGTCGGTAATTTCCGCCTCGCCCATTTCTATATGCTCATACGCTATTTTAATATGCTCGTAAAGCCTTTTGCCCTCGGGCGTCAGCTTCATTCCCTGATTGCTGCGGGAAAAAAGCGCGCAGCCAAGCTCTGCCTCAAGGTTTTTAATAGTCCGTGTTAAATTAGGCTGGCTGTTAAGCATCAGCTTTGCCGCCTGGGTTATATTGCCGTATTTCGCAACATAATAAAACACACGGTAATAATCATAGCTTATATACATTTTTCACACGCTCCGCAATATCAAAATGATATTATAATCATATCTATTATATATTTTACATATGTGTATAAAATGATTATAATATAGCAGTCAACAAAAGTCAAGGGGCGGTTATATGGACTATAAAAATGCGGATATGTATACGCTTATGTGCGAAAGGGATAAATGCTCGGCGGAGCTTGAAAAATATGCAAAAAGCGGGCTTTCGCTTGACCTTTCCCGCGGAAAGCCCTCGGCGGAGCAATTGGCGCTTTCGCTTAATATGCTGGATGTTTTGGATCACCGCAGCATTTTAGACAGTGAAAGCGGTCAAGACTGCCGCAACTACGGCGGGCTTGACGGCATAGAAGAAGCCAAAAGGCTTTTAAGCCATATGATGGGCACGCACTCGGTAAACACAATAGTGGGCGGAAACAGCAGCCTTACAATGATGTACGAGCTTGTAAGCCACGGCATGACCGACGGAATATGCGGCGCGAAACCGTGGCAGGAAATAAAAAACCGCAAATTTTTATGCCCCGCCCCGGGGTATGACCGCCACTTTGCAATAACCGAGCATTTCGGGTTTGAGCTGATACCTGTCGGTATGACCGGAAACGGACCCGATATGGACGAGGTTGAAGAGCTTATAAAGGATGAAACCGTAAAGGGCATTTGGTGCGTTCCGAAATACCAGAACCCGACGGGAATTGTTTTCAGCCCCGAAACGGTGCGAAGATTTGCCGCGCTTAAACCCGCGGCGGAAGATTTCCGCATTTTTTGGGATAACGCGTACTGTATACACGCTTTTGACGGAGAAAACGCCGAAATACCCGATATTATAAGCGAGTGCGAAAAAGCGGGAAACGCCGATTTGGTTTATGAATTTTGCTCTACAAGCAAAATTACATTCCCCGGCGCGGGCATTTCCGCACTTGCCGCAAGTCCTACAAATTTAATTGATATAAAATCCTTTTTGCAGTTTTCCACCATAGGACCCGATAAGCTCAATCAGCTGCGGCACGCACGGTTTTTCAAAAACAGCGCGGGGCTGCGGGCGCATATGAAAAAGCACGCCGAAATATTAAGACCTAAATTTGAGGCGGTATATAAAACCTTGAATGATGAGCTCGGCGGCGTTGGCATTGCCGACTGGACTGCGCCGCGCGGCGGTTATTTCCTTTCCTTTAATACGCTGCCGGGGTGCGCAAAAAAGGTGGTTGAAATGTGCGGTGAATACGGAGTGAAATTTACGCCGGCGGGGGCGTCCTTCCCGCACGGCTACGACCCCGAGGATAAAAATATTCGCCTTGCGCCGTCGTTTGCGACGGTTGAAGAAATAACGCAGGCAATAAAGGTTTTGTGCCTTTGCACAAAGCTGGCGGCAATAGAAAAGTTTATGAAGGAGAGAACTTAAAATGGCGGAATTACTTGAAACGCTTATGACGGCGGTATTTGATATTGCACTGCTTTTCCTGGTTATTTACTCGGCAAATGGCAGGGCGGCAAACGGCGGCACGCGGCTTGTGGCGCTTACATTCAGCTTAGGCTTCCTGCTCGGTATTTTATCAAAGTGTGTTGCTGGCGGCGGTTACGTCGTAATGACCCTTTCGGCGCTAGGGTTTATGCTTTCCTATATGCTTTTTGTTTTCAGTATTCCTGAGAAGAGGAAAAATAATGACAGGCGGTAAGCCCTTCAGGGGGCAGATGTCCGACAGCTTCAGAGCGGCGGTGTTTATAATTTTGTCGGGCGGATTTCAGGACGCATATACCTACACCTGCCGCGGCGAGGTTTTCGCAAATGCCCAAACGGGAAACATTGTGCTTTTAAGCACGGCACTTTATGGGTGCGAATGGCAAACGGTTTTAAAATATCTCGTCCCCGTGCTTTCATTTTTGGTGGGCACGGCGGTTGCCGAGTTTATTCATATAAAACTAAAATGCTATGAAAAGCTGCACTGGCGGCAGATAATACTGCTGCTTGAAATACTTTTGCTTTTTTCGGTGGGCTTTCTGCCCGCAAAAGTTGAGCCGCTTGCAAACGCGTTTGTTTCGTTCGTCTGCGCTTTGCAGGTGCAAACCTTTCATAAGGTGCGGGGGCATGCATACGCCAGCACCATGTGCATAGGCAATATGCGCGCCGGCACCGAGGCGCTTTGCGCCTACTTCCGCGTGCGGGATAAAGAAATACTTAAAAAAGCAATAACCTATTTCGGCGTTATATTTGTTTTCGGCATAGGCGCGGGGCTCGGCAGTGTGCTGACCCGCGCGGCGGGATATAAGGCAATCTGGCTTTGTTGTGCGCTGCTTTTCATCAGCTTTTGTATGATGTTTGTGCCGGAGAGAGATATGTAAATAAATGCGGCGACAGACTGAGGAAGAGAAAAAGCATAGCTTTTATGAATTTTATACCCTTTCTCTCCTTCCGTCTCGCTCCGCGAGCCACCTCCCTCGTCAGAGGGAGGCAGGAAGCGGTTTTAATTCAATGAAACATAGTCTGAACGCCGTCAACAAAATCGCCCACGGCTTTTACGAGCTTTGCCGAGCCTTTAGTAATGTTTTTATTATCGTTAAGCATTACCTTACCCACGGCAAGCGCCGCGGCGCCGGCTACCATTCCGGCTCCGAGACCTTTCATAAATGTCATTGTTCCGTTTTGCATTTTTAACCCTCCTTTTTTAGTTATTATATCCTGAAAATTCGGCAATTTATAATGTTGTGAAAAAAATAACAGATAAATCAAAAGAGTAAGTTAATATTTGTGTAAAAATGGGCTTGACATTATTGGATATAAGTACTAAAATAGTACAATAATTGCGGGGAGGTATGCTTTACGGTCGGCGGCTTGATTGCGTTTGTATTCGGAATAGCGGAGGCGCTGATGTTAAAAAGCGCGCTTTCCTCTTTCACTTCGGGCAATTACACCAAAGCGGTTACACTTGTGCTTATAAAGCTTTTTCTTTACGGTGCAGCGTCCGCATTGCTTGTGTTTGTATTTCCGAAGCTACTTTATGCCTGCCTTATCGGCTATGCTGCGGGTCTGCCGCTGGCGGTAGTCGGTTGGTTTATATATTACACTGTACGTACCCAAAGGGTAAAATCGGGGGATGATAAAAACGAAAGCAATAACAATAACTGAATTTGCGTTTTCCGCCGTGCTTTTTTTACTGGGATTTATAGGCTACTGCGCCGTTCATTCCTATATTAAGCACCACGGGGAAACAAAGGCGCTTAAAAAACGCTCGGTTCTGCTTTTGGCGCTTGCCGTTATAGCCGCGTGGTTCTTTATAGGCACGGCGGTAACGTCGGTTTCAAGCGGCAAAGCGGGCATGAACGTAGAGTTTGAAATGTTCAGCGAGCGGGTAACGCTTTTCGGCGTTTCGTTTGCGCAAACTACGGTGCTTACCTGGATAATAATGCTTATAGTGCTTGTTTTCTGCCTTATTTTCAGATTTATACTGTTCCCGCGCTTTGATAAAGACAGACCGAAAAACGCCTTTCAGAACGTAATGGAGCTTGCGGTTGAGGCAATGGAAAACTTCACCAAAGGCGCCGTGGGCGATTATTCAGAAAAATTAGCGCCCTATATGTTCTCGCTTGCGGTGTTTATGGTTTTCTCGGCGGCGTCCGAGCTTTTCGGCTGCCGACCGCCCACATCCGATCTTTTAATAACCCTTTCAATGGGTCTTATAACCTTTGTGCTTATTAACTTCTACGGTGTAAAGAAAAAGGGGTTCGGCGGAAGAATAAAATATCTTTCAAGCCCTACGCCCGTAATACTGCCCATGAAGATATTGAGCGACGTTGCGGTTCCTATTTCGCTTGCCTGCCGACTTTTCGGTAATATGCTCGGCGGAATGATAGTAATGGACCTTTTAAAATCGGTTTTAGGCGGCTATGCGTCGGGTATTCCGGCGGTGGCGGGGCTTTATTTCAACCTCTTCCACCCGCTTATACAAACATATATTTTCATAATACTTTCGCTTACGTTTATAAACGAGGCAATTGAGTAACAGGAGGAATTTAAAAATGGTAGCAATTGGTGCAGGTTTGGCAATTTTAACGGCGGTGGGCGCCGGTCTCGGTATGGGCATTGCAACAGGCAAGGCGGTTGAGTCGGTGGCTCGTCAGCCCGAGGCTTCGGGTAAAATAAACGCGATACTGCTTTTAGGCTGCGCGCTGGCGGAATCAACGGCAATTTACGCTTTCGTTGTGGCGCTTATTTTGGCTGCAAAAGTATAATTTGAACGGAGAATCATCATGTTCGGTTTGCAAATATCAGATGCCGTCAGAGATCTGATAATAAATATAATCAATATAATCGTTCTGTTTGTAATTGTTAAGTCGCTTGCATACAAGCCGGTTAAAAAGTTTCTTGACGCGCGCAAGGCGAGAATAGACGAAAGCCTTAAAAATGCCGAGGACAAAAATGCCGAGGCGGACGCTTTAAAGGCGCAGTATGAGGACGCTTTAAAGCAAAGTAAACAGGAAAGCGATAAAATTATAGGCGAAGCGGAGCTTTCCGCACAGAAAAGAGCCGCCGAGATTACATCTGACGCCGATAAAAAGGCGGCGGACATTACCGAAAAGGCAAGAAAGGACGCCGAGCGCGAGTATAACGAGCGCCTTGCGGGACTTCGGGCAGACGTTACCGATATAGCCTTTGATATTTCAAAGAAAATTCTTTCGCGCGAGGTTACCGACGCCGATAATATGGCGATTGCCGATGAGTTTTTCTCGAAATACGGGGAAAAGGAAGAAAAAGTATGAAAACGGTAGTTATAACCGCCGCGGAGAATATGTCGGAAGCAACCTATGCCCGCATATGCCGCGGTTTCCGCGAAAAATTGGGCGATGACGTAAAGTTTGAAAGGGTTACCGATAACGGCATTATCGGCGGCTTTATCGCCGACGCGGACGGTGAAATTTACGATTTGAGCATTTCTTCACAGCTTAAGGAAATGCAGAAAAAAATTGACGGATAAGGGCGGTGTAAGCAGTGCCGGAAATTAAAAACGAAGATATTGGCAGCGTTCTTAAAAAAAGAATAGCCGATTTTCACACCGCGCCGATAGTTTACCGCTGCGGTAAGGTTTCAAGCGTGGGCGACGGCGTTGTAAGGGTAAAGGGCTTGCCCGATCGCCTTTACGGCGAGCTGCTCGAATTTGAGGGCGGAGTTTACGGTATGGCGCTTGACCTTGAGGAGGACGGCGTGGGCGCCGTGCTTATGGATAATTCCGATTCCGTAAGCGTTGGCAGCTCCGTTAAGGGCACGGGCGTTGTGGCTGAGGTGCCCGTGGGTCAGTCGCTTATAGGCAGGGTTATAGACCCCATAGGCAGACCGCTTGACGGCGAGCTGCTTATTGCAAAGGAATACCTGCCGTGCGAGAGAACAGCGCCTACAATTATGCAGCGCCGCCCGGTGGATAAGCCCCTTGAAACGGGAATACTGGCTATTGACAGTATGATTCCGATAGGCAGGGGTCAGCGAGAGCTTATTATAGGCGACCGCCAGACGGGTAAGACCTCAATAGCGATTGATACGGTCATAAACCAGAAAAACAGCGATGTTTTGTGCATTTACTGCGCGATAGGTCAGAAAGCCTCTAACATATCGCAGATAATAGAAACGCTTAAAAACACGGGGGCTATGAAATACAGCGTAGTGGTTGCCGCCACCGCGTCGGACAGTCCCGCAATGCAGTATTTAGCGCCTTACGCCGCCTGCGCCGTGGCAGAGGGCTTTATGAAAACGGGAAAAGACGTGCTTGTAATATACGATGATTTATCAAAGCACGCCGTGGCTTACCGTACCATGTCGCTGCTGCTGCACAGACCACCCGGACGTGAGGCATACCCGGGTGATGTTTTCTACCTGCACAGCCGTTTGCTTGAGCGCAGCGCATGCCTATCGGAAGAGCTCGGCGGCGGCAGCATTACCGCCATGCCTATAATTGAGACTATGGGCGGAAATATATCCGCATACATTCCGACCAACGTTATTTCCATAACCGACGGTCAGATATACCTTGAAACAGAGCTTTTCCACAGCGGCGTTCGCCCGGCTGTAAATACCGGTCTTTCGGTTTCGCGTGTGGGCAGAGCGGCGCAAAGTAAGGCTATGCAAAAGGTTTCGGGCTCTTTGCGTATTGACCTTTCGCAATACCGCGAAATGGCGGTGTTTACGCGCTTCGGCAGTGATGTTGATGAGTCTACAAGAAAGCTGCTTGACCGCGGCAGAACCCTTACCGAGCTTTTAAAGCAGCCAAAAAGCCGCCCGTACACCCTGTTTGAGCAGGTGGTGCTTTTATTTGCTTACCGCAACGATATTTTTACGGGCGTGCCCGAAGCAGAGCTTAAGGCATTTGCGGGGGATATGCTAGGTTGCCTTAGCAAAAATCTTTCCGCCGTGCGCGATACGGTAAATGCAAGCGGAGCTTTAAGCGATGAAAACGCCGAGCGTATGAAAACGGCGCTTACTAATTTTAAGGAAAATTCTGCATATGGAAAACATCAGTGAATTAAAGCAGCATCTTCACGCCGTTACGCAGACAAGGCAAATTTCAAACGCAATGTATCTGCTTTCCACCTCGCGTATCAGGAAATCGATGCAGAATATTGACTACAACCTCACATATATGCGCAAGCTGCGCGCTACCATGAAGGATATTGTTTCCAAAACAAAGCACAACTCTTTAAGCGACCCGTTTATTGAGCTTACCGAGGGCGGCAAGGCACTGTTCTTTGTAATCACCTCGGATAAGGGGCTTTGCGGCGGCTACAATTCCGCGGTAGTCTCCTTAGCGCTGCAAAAAATGCGGGAGTATAAGGAAACGGTGGTTTACTCCTTAGGGCTTAAGGGCACCGAAATGTTTTTATCCCGCGGAATAAAGCCCGATGAAAGCTGGTACGGCGCTTCTCAGCGCCCCTCGCTTTACTCGGCGCGGGATTTGGGAGAGAGAATAGTTGAGCTTTATGACGACTGCACTGTAAGCGAGGTTTATATAGTTTATACCGAATATGTAAATTCTGCGGTGCAAAGGCCTGTTTGCAAGCGTGTTTTACCGCTTTTACGGCGCGATTTTGACGATGTTGAATACGAAAATAAATACACCGCCGAGGTAATTTACGAGCCGGATTTGCAAACGGTTTTCGACCGAATGGTGCCGCAGTATGTAATCGGTATGATGTACGATATTATGATGCAGGCGGCGGCGAGTGAAAACGCCGCGAGAATGACGGCAATGCAGAACGCAACCAAAAACGCCGATAAAATGATTGCAAAGCTGACAGAGCAGATAAACGCCGTGCGCCAGCTGGTTATTACCAACGAGATAACCGAAATAGCGGCGGCAACACAGGTACAGAATAACGGAGTATAGGTGACGCTTAATGGAATACACGGGTAAAATAATTAAAATATCGGGACCTGTTATAGATATTCGCTTTGATAACGGAAAAATACCGCCTATAAACGCGCTTGTTACCGTTGAGGAATACGCAAAGCACGCCGAAATAGCCGCGCATTTGGGCGGCGGCGTAGCGCGCGCAATAGCGCTTGAAGCAACAGAGGGCTTACGCTGCAACCTTAAAGTAACATCCGACGGCAAGGGCATTGAGGTGCCCGTAGGTAAAGAGGTTATAGGCCGCGTGGTTGATGTTCTCGGCAGACCGATTGACGAAAAGGGCGAAATAAAGGCGGAAAAATATCTGCCCATACACCGCAGCGCTCCCCCGCTTAATAAGCAAAAGCCCGCAACCGAGCTGCTTGAAACGGGGATTAAGGTAATAGACCTTTTGGTGCCCTATGCCAAAGGCGGTAAAATAGGTCTTTTCGGCGGCGCGGGCGTTGGTAAAACCGTGCTTATAATGGAAATGATTCACAATATCGCCGTAAATCACGGCGGCTACTCGGTGTTTACGGGCGTGGGCGAGCGCAGCCGCGAAGGTAACGAGCTTATTCACGATATGGAAAAGAGCGGCGTTATTGAAAAATCAATACTCGCATTCGGGCAGATGAACGAGCCCTCGGGCAGCCGTATGAGGGTTGCTATGACGGGGCTTACAATGGCTGAGTATTTGAGGGACGAAAAAAATCAGGACGTGCTTTTGTTTATTGATAATATCTACCGTTTTGTTCAGGCGGGCAACGAGGTAAGCGCCCTGCTCGGCAGACTGCCGAGCGCGGTGGGCTACCAGCCCACCTTAGCGCAGGAATTGGGCGAGGTTGAGGAGCGCATTGCCTCAACCGATAAGGGGTCTATAACCTCTGTTCAGGCGGTTTACGTTCCGGCGGACGACCTTACCGACCCCGCACCCGCCACAATATTCACCCACCTTGACGCTACTACCGTTTTATCAAGAAGCATTGCAGAGCAGGGCATTTACCCGGCAGTTGACCCGCTTGAGTCAACAAGCCGCGCGCTTGAGCCCGAAACGGTGGGCGAAAAGCACTACAGCGTAGCCCGCAGGGTTCAGGAGTGCCTGCAAAGATATGACGATTTAAAGGATATAATCGCTATTTTGGGTATGGAGGAGTTATCCGCCGAGGATAGGCTTACCGTTTACCGCGCGAGAAAGATTCAGAACTTTTTATCGCAGCCCATGAGCGTTGCAAAGGCGTATACGGGCGCAGAAGGTCGCTTTGTGCCGCTTGACGAGACAATTGAGGGCTTCCGTCAGATAGTTGACGGCGAGGTAGACAATTTGCCCGAGCTTGCCTTCTTTATGGTGGGCAATATTGAAGAGGCAAAGGAAAAAGCGAAAACGCTTTAAGGTTGTATTTGTATTATGGACGGATTTTTACTTGAAATAATAACCCCCGAAAAGCACTTTTTCAAAGGCGAGGCAGAGCAGATAATCTGCGAGACCGAAAGCGGAAAGTTAGGAATTTTAAAGGGACACCAAACAATGGTTTCAGCCCTTGAAATAGGTGAAATACAGATAAAAACAAACGGCGAATGGAAAAGCGCCTTTATTTCCGAGGGCTTTATGGAAGTAAGGCGCGACGAGGTGGTAATATTCTCGCAGTGCTGCCAGTGGCCTGATGAAATTGACGGCGCGCGGGCAGAAGAATCGCGCATACGCGCGCTTGACAGATTGCACCTTGCCGAAAATATTAAGGAGCACCGCCATAACGAAATATCCTTAGCACGGGCTATGGCAAGGCTAAAGGTTAAAAACAATTACAGGAATTAAAATTTTTCTTAAGTCGCGCAGCAACAGCGGGGGCACTTTTAAGCTGTAACAACCCCTCAGTTTCGCTCACGCTCAACAGCGTCTCGGCTGCCGCCTCGGTCGGTGCTTCTGCTCCGCAGAGGTGTCCACCGGACACCCGCACCCTTACACAGGGGAGCCTAAAGAGTATTCAATCTAACATCTAATATCTAATATCTACCATCTAAATTACATATTTCACCCATCTGTCGGGAAAAATAAACCGACGGAAGGGTGATTTTTTTTGCAGAATTACGACGAATGGATTGCGGAAATCGACGGTGAGCTTAAGCCCGATAAAAGCTTTGATATTATAAAACGTCCGCTTAAAATAGGCGGACGGCGCGCGTCACTCTACTTTATAGACGGATTTATAAAGGACGAGGTTTACGAAAAAATACTTGAATTTTTATATAAGCAAACCCACGAAGAAATAGCGGGAATTGACGATATGAGCCGCTTTGCCGAGAATAAGCTGCCCTATGTTGAAACCGACGCGGCATATACCGCTCAGGAGGTTGTAACCGCGGTGCTTTCGGGTCCCTCGGTGCTTATAATTGAGGGCATACGCGGCGCGCTTTTGGTTGATACGCGCACCTACCCCATGCGCGGGGTGGAAGAGCCGCAAAAGGACAGGTCGCTCCGCGGCCCGCGCGATGGCTTTGTGGAAACCCTTGTTATGAACACGGCAATGCTCCGCCGCAGAATACGCGACAGCCGCCTGCGTATGGAATATATGCAGATAGGCACTGAAACAAAGCTTGATATTTCCATAGCCTATATAGACGGCAAGGCGGATAAGCGCGTGCTTGAAATTCTGCGGCAGCGCCTTAGAGCAATACAGGCGGGCGGAATTTCAATGACGCAGGAGGCACTGGCGGAAAGTTTACAGAAAAACGCTTTTTTCAATCCTTTCCCCAAGTTTAAATTTACCGAACGCCCCGATTATGCCTCTGCCTGTGTGCTGGACGGCAGAATTGCCCTTATAGCCGATAATTCCCCTGCGGTTATGATAATTCCCATATCCTTTTCGGACTTTTTCCGCGAGACCGACGACTACTACTTTCTGCCCGTTGTGGCAAGCTATATAAGAATAATTCGTATGCTCGTAGCCCTGCTTAACGTGGTTATAACGCCGCTTTATCTGCTGCTTGTAAGCAACGCGGGTGCCGTGCCCGATTGGCTCGGAGTGATTATTCCCGAAAAGGCGGGCGAAGTGCCGATGCTCTGTCAGCTTTTAATTCTTGAATTCGCGGTAGATGGGCTGAGGCTTGCAAGCCTTAATACGCCCGACGCGCTTTCAAATTCTTTGGGCGTGGTAGGCGGACTTTTACTTTCGGAATTTGCGGTAAAGGCGGGTTGGTTTTCGGGCGAGGCTATACTCATTACGGCGTTTACCGCAATAGCCGGCTTTTCGCTGCCGAGCTTTGAAATGGGCTACGCCATGAAATTGGAGCGCCTTTTACTGCTTATTTTAAGCGGAATTTTCGGGCTGTGGGGATTTATAGGCGGGCTTGCGTTTATTATAATATGTATGCTATCCGTTAAGACCCTTTCGGGCAGAAATTACCTTTACCCCATTGTCCCCTTTAATTTAAAGGGCTTTGCCGAGTTCTTTTTAAGATTTCCCATGAAGTGAAAACATCTGCGCTGCGGTCAACAGCGCTAACAAAATATAATCGTTTGTTTCCTTTGCCTATATCAGCCGTTTTTAAATTTCTTCCTCGGGCATATCGTTCTTTTCGTACATTTTTTTAATTAAATCGTAGTTTTCAATTATAAAGGCAACTGCCTTTTGATTTTCGGGCGGTAATTTTTCGATATTTGCGATAATTTCCTTAAACATCTCTTCGTTATTCTTTTCCATACTGATTTGCTCCTTTTTAACTTTGTTTTACCCTATTATACACAAATCAGAATAAAAGTGTGGATTTTGTCTGTAATACAGATAAAAAAGTTTTTCTATATGGCAAAAGAGGAAATTAAAATACCCCTCAGTCAACTTCGTTGACAGCTTTTTCTCCGAAAACGGGAACCCTTTTGTCTGCTACGCAGACATTTCCCCTGACAGGGGAATAACCGCTGTTTTGACTTGCGTCAAAAAGAAGGGTGACTATTGGCGGCAAAGCCGCCGTCTAACGTCTGACTTGTGGGGTATTTTTTCTAACATCTACCATCTAATATCTAATGTCTAACTTGCGGGGTATTTGTCTAATAAATATTACTTCATTGCGCGCATAGCGTTTAATATCGCTATTATGGTAACGCCCACGTCGGCGAAAATGGCTATCCACATATTTGCAAGACCTACGGCGCTCAGCAGCAGCACAGCCGCTTTTATTGCCAGTGCAAAGATTATATTCTGCCGCACTATTGACATGGTTTTTCTCGCAATTTTAACCGCTTCCGCCAGCTTTGAGGGCTTATCGTCCATAAGCACTATATCCGCCGCCTCAATAGCCGCGTCGCTGCCCATAGCGCCCATTGCTATGCCTACGTCGGCGCGCGCAAGCACGGGCGCGTCGTTTATGCCGTCGCCCACAAAGGCAAGCATCTTGTTTTCGTTTATCAGTTTTTCAACCGACGACACCTTATCTGCCGGCATAAGCTCCGCGTGAATTTCGTCAAGCCCCAGTTCCTTGCCTACCGCCTCACCTATTTCTTTGCGGTCGCCCGTGAGCATTACGGTTTTTGTAACGCCGAGCTTTTTAAGGGCGGCTATCGCGTCCTTTGAATCCGGCTTTACTTCATCGGTAATAACTATATGCCCCAAATAATCAGAGCCTTCGGAAATATGAATAACAGTGCCGTTTATGTGGCAGCTGTGCCATTTAGCGCCCACCTTATCCATAAGGCGGCTGTTGCCGGCGAAAATCGTTCTACCGTCTATTACCGCCTCAATTCCCATTCCGGCGTGTTCCTTTACCTCGCCTATGCGCGAGGGGTCAATGTGACCCTTATGCGCCGCGATTATAGACTCGGCTATTGGGTGGTTTGAGTAGCTTTCCGCCGCCGCAGCAACGTCCAAAAGCTCCTCCTCGTCAGATTTTTCGGGATGAATGGCGCTAACGGTAAAGCAGCCCTTTGTAAGCGTTCCCGTTTTATCGAAAACTACGGTTTCAACCTTTGAAAGTACCTCAAGATAATTTGAGCCTTTAATAAGCACGCCGCGCTTTGAAGCGCCGCCTATACCGCTGAAGAATGAGAGCGGAACCGAAATTACAAGCGCGCAGGGGCAGGAAACAACAAGGAAGTTGAGCGCGCGCTGCAGCCAATCGCTCCAGCCGCTGCCGATAATAAGGGGCGGTAAAACAGCCAGCACCACCGCCGCTATAACCACTGCGGGGGTGTAATATTTTGCAAAGCGGGTAATAAAGTTTTCAGCCTTAGCCTTTTTAGAGGACGAATTTTCCACAAGGTCGAGAATTTTCGCAACCGTGCTTTCGCTGTAAACGCTTTCGGTCTTTACGGTTATAACTCCCGTAAGGTTTACGGAGCCGCTTACCACCTTGTCGCCCTCTTTAATATCGCACGGCATACTCTCTCCCGTAAGCGCGGCGGTATTAACAGAGGTCTCGCCTGTAAGCACTGTGCCGTCAAGCGGAATTTTCTCGCCCGGCTTTACAATAATTGTTTCCCCTTTGGCTACTTCCTCGGGAGATACCTTTATTTCCGCGCCGTCGCGCAGCACCGTGGCGCTGTCGGGTCTGATATCCATAAGGCTTGAAATGCTCTTACGGCTTTTGCCCACGGCAATGCCCTGGAAAAGCTCGCCTACCTGGTAAAGCAGCATAACCGCAACCGCCTCAAGGTACTCGCCCGAGGCATACGCCCCCACGGTTGCAATAGACATTAAAAACTGCTCGTCAAAAACCTGACCGTGGGCGATGTTTCTTACAGCGCCCCACAGCACGTCGTACCCCACGGTGAAGTACGGAATAAGGAATATAACGGCTTTAAGCCACCCGTCAACCGGAATAAGCGCCGCCGCAACCAGCAGCACCGCCGCCGCAATTATGCGGATAAGCCTTTTTTTATGTCTGCGGCTCATAAAAAGCTCCCCTTTTTTGCTTTATTTAAGTATTATGCGGCAATCGGGCTCTACCCTGCGGCAAACCTTAACCGCCTTTTTCATAATGCTGTCAAACTCAGCGTCGTCCGCCTCAACGGTCATTTTTTGGGTAAGAAAATTCACGTCCGCAAAGGTAACGCCCTCAATTTTTCTTATTTCCTCCGCCATTTTAGCGGCGCAGTTTGCGCAATCGAGATCTTCAAGTTCAAATGTTTTTTTCATTTTTCATTTTCCTTTCTTCTGTTAAATGATTAAATCCCTGACCTATAATTGTTCGCACATGATCATCGGCAAGGAAATAATAGATTGTTTTGCCCTCTCTGCGGCAGGCAATTAAATTGCTCTGCTTTAGAACCTTTAACTGGTGCGAAATTGCCGATTGGGTCATACCCAGCAGCTCCGCAATGGCGCAAACGCACATTTCCGATTCAAAAAGCGAGAACAAAATGCGCATACGCGTTGTATCGCCGAACAGCTTGAATAAATCGGCTAAATCGCAAAGCATTTCGTCCTTCGGCAGCTCGTGCCGCACCGCCTTCAGCATCTCGGCGTGGTCGTGCATATGCTTTTCCATATTTCAACCTCCATTCATATGAATATTCGTTCATTTGAATTTCTATTCATATGATACGCCATTCATATGTATTTGTCAAGTACTTTTTAAAAAAAGTTGTAAACGGCGGATAAATGTGGTAATATAAATAATGCTATGTTCTACCAAAGGGGTGAGGTTTCCCGCTTGGCTAATAAATATAAAACTTTGTTTTCAAATACACTGCTTATAAGCATAGGCACGTTCGGCTCGAAAATACTTGTATTTTTCATGGTGCGGTTTTATACGGGCTATATGTCGCCGTCCGATTACGGCACGGCGGACTTAATAACCCAAACCGCAAACCTGCTTTTCCCCGTAATATCGCTCGGAATTACCGACGGTGTTTTCCGCTTTGCGCTTGATAACGAGCGCGGCAGGCGAAGTATTTTCACGGCGGGCTTTATTGTTATAACTCTGGGCGCGCTTATGTTTATTCCCATAGTTCCGCTGCTCGGCATAGTCAAAGAGTTTCGCGGGCATATTTGGCTTATTGTTATATACACCCTTTCCTCCTGCTACCATTCGCTTTGCGCGCAGTTTATAAGGGCGCGGGGAAACACGGCGCTTTTTGCGGTTCAGGGCATAATTAACACATCTCTTGTAATAGCGCTTAATATAATATTCTTGGCGGTTATGAAAATCGGGCTTACGGGCTATGTGCTTTCGGTTGTGCTGGCGGATTTTCTTTGCACTGTTTTTCTGTTTGTCAAAGAAAAGCTATGGCTGCAATTCACCCCCCACCCGCGCAAAAAAGCCTTTGTTAAAATGCTTAAATACAGTATTCCGCTTATTCCCACAACGGTTTTTTGGTGGATAACCAGCGTTTCCGACCGCTATATGGTAAACGGCTATATCGGCGATACCGCAAACGGTATTTATGCGGTTTCTTACAAGATACCTACTATTTTAACCATAGTGTCAAGCGTATTTATGCAGGCATGGCAGTTTTCCGCCGTTGTTGAGTCGCACGGGGACGAAAAGGAGCACGCCGAGTTTTTCGGCGGCGTTTGGCGCTCGTTTCAGGCGGTTATGTTTTTGGCAGGCTCGGGAATAATAGCCCTTGCAAAGCCCGCTATAAAAATACTATCCGCCGCGGAATATTACGAGGCGTGGAAATATGTGCCTGTTTTATCGCTTTCAATGGTGTTTACCGCGTTTACATCTTTTCTCGGCACGGTGTATGTTGTTACCAAGCAAAGCGGAATATCATTTTTAACCGCAATGGCGGGCGCTGCAATAAACATTGCGCTTAACTTTGTGCTTATACCCTCGCCACTCGGCGTTCAGGGTGCGGCAATAGCCACGTTTATAAGCTATTTCGCGGTGTTCCTGATCCGCGCCGCAAATTCAAGAAAATACATCCGCTTTAAGCTTTACGGCGGCAGCGTTGCCGCAAATACCGCAATCACACTTGTGCAAACCGTTTTTATTGTTTATGAGCTGCCGTTTTGGATTCCCGTTCAGGTGCTTTGCGTAATGCTCGTTTTAGCGGTTAATTATAAGTATTTATTTTCAGCGCTCGGCAGAATAATACCCGCTTTGCGCAGATAGTGTGACAGGACTCGAACCTGTCGCGCCTACGAAACAAAATTTTGCATAATACATTGCCTCAAAACTTGAAATACGGCAGTATTCCTGCGTTTAGTCGGCTTCGTCTTATAACAAAATTTTTAGTTTCGGTAGGTTAAAAGTTTCTGCCGCTTTAATTTTATTCGGCGAAGCGAGAAATTTGCAGCAAGGCTGGCGCCTTGCAAAAATGAACGCAAAGCCGCAATCTAAAAGGCGGCGAGCGAAACCGTGGCAGGTTCGAGTCCTGTCACACTAAGGAGGAATTTTATGTCAGAACTGTTTTCAAATGTACTCAATATCACTTGGCAGCAGGCAGTCATGTGGATAATCGGCGGAATTCTTATTTATCTTGCGATAAAAAAGGATATGGAGCCCTCTTTGCTGCTGCCCATGGGCTTCGGCGCGATTTTAGTAAATCTTCCGCTTTCCGGAGCGGTAACGCAGATTTATGATAAGGTCAAAGAGGTCGGCGTTATAGATGTGCTGTTTAACGCCGGCATAGCAAATGAGCTTTTCCCTCTTCTGCTTTTCGTCGGAATAGGTGCAATGATCGATTTCGGACCGCTTCTTTCAAATCCAAAGCTTATGATTTTCGGTGCGGCGGCGCAGTTC
>URGH01000024.1 GCA_900547305.1 uncultured Oscillospiraceae bacterium
TGCCTGAATTTCGTGCCTGTCGTCCTCTGTGGTGGTGTAGGCAACCTCCACATTGGCAAGATCGGTGTAATCCGCACCTTCCTCACGCTGATATTCCTCTTTGCAGAAATCGTCAATCAGGCGCTTCGCCGTATCCAGTGCGTTTTCCGGCAGATAGGGGCTGTCGATAATCTGAAAGCCCTGCGGGGGCGGGTCGAGCTGAGCGATAAACCCGTGCGGAATGGTGCTGCCGTCCTTGTCCTTATACAGAACAATGCTCATCGGCACACCGTAGTAATTTTCCTCCTGAATATCTTTTTCAAAGCTGTACGGACTTGTGTACTCAATGCTCTCACGAACACGACCGTCCGTGTGCAGGTAATCAATTCTGCCGATTGGTTTGGAGTCGGTGGGATCTTCCTTATTGGTTGAAACCAAGCTGCGGGTAATGCGTTCGCCGTCCTCCAAAGAGTTGACCGCAACATCGTAACCTCTGTCGGTCAGCATTGTAAGGTAGGTTTCCAAGCGGTGCTGCGGAAAGCCTACCATCGGAATACGAGAGTTTTTATCTACGGCACGGGTAGTCTGCATCAGGTCAAGGGCTTCTCCGATGATTTTTGCGTCCTCGGCATAGGCTTCAAAGAAGTCACCCATCTGATAGAGTACAAGGCTGTTCGGATTGTCCGCCTTGATTTCAAGATAATCCCGATAAAACTGCGGAAGATGATTTTCCTGCGTTACTTCGCTTTCCGCCTGAGATACGAGGGTGTTCATCGTATCCTCGCTTCTGCCGATGCGTTCAGGGTGCGGGTCGGCGTATTCTTTCAGTACGGCGTCGTATTCGGGTGTGCCGAGGTCAATAAGCTCCGTCTTGGCGTGTTCGTCAAGGTATTCAAAGAAGCCATCCGTGCTGTCCGTAGCTGCCTTTGCTTCGGCTATAAGGTCATAGGGCAGATGGGCAAATACAAACTGACCGCCCGCTGTTGCGTCAAGGTTATAATAGACTGCTTCAAACTCACCGACATCGGGACGGTGGAAATAGTAGTCATCATCCCCGATAGGCGTAGTGTTCGGGTCGGCGTGAGTTTTCTCCCGCTCCGCTGCCTGCTCAATGCGCTCTACAACGCTTTTCGGCAAGTTTTGCACATAGTAGGTGATCTCACCTTCGGGGGAGATATGGGCGATGTTCTGATAGTCCCCATTGACCTCCACAGCACGGTTCCAAACGGTCAGTCCGTTGCCGAGATAGCCCATACCTATATCATACGCAGCAGCTTTTTCTTCGGCTGGTAAACTCTTGACCTTCAAGTGGTCGTTCATCGGGTTTTCCTGCACCTTGCTGTCGAATTCAGCTCTCGTCATTTCCTTGTTGAAAAGCGGAAACTGCGTATCATAGAGCATTACACGCTCATCATCAAAGGACAGGATTTCATACTCGTTTGCGCCGAGATAGACGGTGCTGCCGAGATGGTATTCGTATCGCTCGTTTTCCGGCTCCGTCTTTTCGGACGGTGCGGTAGACAAGATTTCTCTGTTTCTTCGTTCCTCGGTAAGTGCTGCACGGCGTTCCTCCTGCTTTTGCAGCCACTCGGGGTACTGCGCCTTTTCCTTGGGGTTCAGATAGCGGTCAAGCCTTATCAGCTCAGCTATGCGCTTTGCTACCTGATTCCATTTCAGGTCAATGTGAGGGGCATCGTTTCCGTAGCCCTTTGAAATGCGTAAGCCTTTTCTGTCGTGCGTTTCAGCAAGTCCGGCTCCTGTAATTGACGAAGAACTACCCTGACCGTATTCCTCTTTCAAAAAATCGGCGTTTTCTTTGGCGGAAAGGCTCTTTTGGAATTGCTCATAGATACGCATTTTTCCTTCGGAAAAGCTGCTGCCACGGGTAAGAACAGCGTCGATGATCTCCTGAGAAAAAGTAAAAGCAGAGGTTTTTTGTTCCTCTGCTTCGTCATTCATCAATGACATCTGCCCATCGATAGAGGGCAGCGGCTTCATCGTATCCTGCAACTCTCCGAGCAGGCGCATTGCTTCAAAGTATTGAGCAATAACGCCCCAATTATAAAAGCTCTGCGCCGTTCGGGAGGGATAGCTGCCCTTCCAAAGCAGCAACCCATTCTCATAGGTCTTGTAGCCCACACGCCGACCGTCACCCAAAACAACCTCGGTATAGTCGTTATTGAAAATGCTCTTGATATAAGAAATACGGGCGTCCTTATCAGCGGTTGCTTCAAAGAATGCCCGTATCTCGTCTTTGTCAGCTTTCAGGTGCGGTGTTGTGCCGAACATTTCACGGACGGTATTGTCATTACCGAAGAACGGCAGGCTCTTGTCCTCGTGGCTGCGGTCGTAGTAATCTAAGCGTAGATTACCTGCTTCAACACCACTTCCTGAACCCTGCTGCGGATATTGTTCATCTTCCGAACCCAGCTCATCATATCCGCCGCTTTCAGGCGCTCCGTCACGCCCTCCGCCGCTGCCATCTGCTTCGTCAACTGTTCCTCCAACTCGGTCGCTCTCTGCTCGGTTTCGTTCAGATGCTCGTTCAGAGTGCAGCTCGTCAGGAGATTGTAGTACAGCACCTTGCGGTTCGCTTTCAGATACTTTGCTCTCATCCTTGCGTACCGTCCCATCGTCACTTCCGGCTGCTCCGGCATTTTCAGATCGGGAAGCAGATAGTCGCCCTGCATTGTGTAAGTGATTTCGTTCATCATCAAAACTCCTTTCGGTTTCGTTGCCTTTATTGTAATCGGCTTTTTCATTCTCTGCAAATGTGCGATTTCGGCGGTCAAGGGATAATACCGTTTTGGCAATTTCCGCAAGCCCCATTTTCGCAATATGGCTGGTAGCAAAGCCGAGTGCGTTTAATGTCTGCTGCGTATTGAAATTGAGGACTTCCTGAAAGTCGTCACGCTCAAAATATTCTTCCGTGTCCATACCGAGCCTTGCCATTATCATAAAGGCAACGCTGTTTGTTACGGCTTTTCTGTAAAAAGACGAAACGGCGTCCTCGTCCAATTCCTCCAAGAAGCTGTTGCCTGTCGAATAGAGCAGTTCACGGGTATAGTCGGGAATATTATCCTCCACCGCATTGTGAGCAGCCGAGAAAATCGCAGACATCATATCGTTTCCGCCCACTAACTGCCCGAAGGTATTTTCAAGCGTTTCGATAACTTCCTGCTCGTATTCCGGCTTCATTTCCCAAAGCGGAACGGGACTGGCATTTTTGCTTGCGTGGGTGTCGGAAATATCGAAGTAATGGATAAGCCGCTGGCGGCTTCTGCTTACATCATCAAACACCGCAATACCCGCAGCACCCCTGTTTACCCATCTTCCGAAAGACTTATTCCAGCGCTCAATTTCAAGAACGGCGGTAGCGTCCGGTCTTTGGGCGAACACAAGCAACTGCTCGTCAAAGCGCAGCTTATAGTTTCGGCAGGCAGAAGTCAAAAAGGCTTGCCAGCTTTCCGGTGAGGATACAACCGTCTTGCAGGTGCGGTTGTATAGCTCTGAAATCAGGTCATATTTTCGTGCCATCGGCAAACACCTCCTTATCGTTCATAGTCTTTGTTTTTCGGCTTGATAGGCTTGCCGTTTTCATCGTAATTTTTAGGTTTTGCGGCAGGCTTATCCCAACCGAACATTGAGCCTGCGATCATAGCCTGCTCCTGCGCTTTTGTAACGCCCAGCTTTTCATTGAATTTATCCTTGACAGCGGCGTTTTCCTCACGGCTGCCGTCCTTGAATGTCGTAGCCGTGTAGCCCTTTTGCCAGCGCTCAATTTTAATGATCTCTCCGGTAGACGGAAGTGTGGAATAGCACATCGACGGCAGGGGCGGCTCTTTCGGGGCATAGGTGCAACCGCTTTCTTCCATTCGCTCGGCAAATTCACAGATATGAAAGAGATTGCGCCCGACCTCTGTGTGATAATCGTCGATATAGCGGCAGAGGTAGCTTTCGGGCTTTCCGTTACGGTCGGTAACGATGATGCTTTCACCGTCGGGAATACGAAACAGCACTTTATAGTGGCTGTTAATAAAGCGAATGTCCCGATTGGCTTCTGCAATATGCTTATCCAGCCAGTCCTTGACATAGCAGAGGCAGTAAAAGTTATAGTCGCCCTTCGTGGGATTGCAGCGGAGCAGAAACGCATACTTCTCGGTGTCGGCTCGAAAGCCGTACTCAGTGGTGTAATGCCCCTGCATTTCGCTGTCCTTGTTTTCCCGTCCCGTCCGAGCCATAGCAGAACGGTTTTGGAGAAGCCCGTATTCTTCGGAGCGCAGGGCATTGATTACATTGTCCAAGTCCTCCTTAAACTCATCGCTTTTCCATTGCGGTCGGTTGTCAAACCAAGTGGTGTAAAACAAGTTGCCGCCCGAACCGAAGTCCCCACGCAGATAACCGATGTTTCCGGTCTGACTTTGAATTTGAGAGCTTTGAGCGTAGGTGTATTTGCGTTCGGGGATAGTTAAAGGGCGTAGTGTGAAATCCGCCATTATCGCTCACTCCTTTCTTGTCGTGTTCTTTGTTTTGGGATAGGAAAGCCGTAAACGGCGGCAATCTCATCCCCAAGTCGCCTTGTCACCCGTGTAATATCCGCACGGGTAGCTTTGCCGTAATAGATTTTGTCTTTCAGGTTCTCCATCTGCGTTTCTGAAACGCCGTCTTTGAACACACGGTAGAGATAGTGATTTGTGCCGTCGTGGTGGGTCGCATCGGCACGAAGGTCGCCGTACTTATCTACATACCATTCGGTATAGTCGGTGTCGGCATACAGGCAATCTCGGATGTTGCCGGAGGGGATGTCCTTGTAGCCCATCACTCTGCCGTTCCATCTGCCGATGTCGCCAATGACAATGATCGGCTGGGAAAGCTGAACATTCAGGTTGACTCGCTCATCGGAGAGGTAGTCGTAATTGGTTTCCTCCATCCACTCATAGAGTGCCTGCTCATCATTCGGGTCGTCGTCCAGCTCGTTGGCTTCAAGGAACTCCTTGTAGTCCTCTCGCCAGTCGTCCACATCAAGGTTTTGGTTGCTCCAAATGATGTGGCGGTCATTCGGTCGTGTCGCTTGGCTCATCTGTTCCACCTCCCAAGTATGAGAAAAGGCGGTTCTTTGCGACCTGCTCCTGAAGCTCGGTGATAACCGTCATATCCGGCACGGTCACATCAGGGATTTTCAGGATTGTCGGCAAGGTCAGCGCCTTCAAATCCTTTTCGGTTTTGCAGCCTGCGTCAAAGAGCTTGGAAAGCACCTTGACCTTCTGCTGTAAATTCAGCTCTGCTGCGGTTTTCTTTGCTGGCATAATTATTTACCTCCTTATCGTTCCTGTTCTTTGGTCTTGTGTTTGCGGCTGATTGCTTCCGCCTTTTCCTTTGCCCAATCGGGCATACACTCCGGCTTTACTTCACCAAGTACATCCATACGCTCATAGCGGGCAGTCTTACCGTCATAAAGGTTCTTGCAGAACACGGCGCTGCCACGAGCATTTGCCGAAGCTCCGAAGCCGCCTGTCACAAGGAAAAGCTGGCGGTCAGCTCGCTGATATTCGGGTTTGAGAATGTCCGAATTGATAGCAATAATCTTGCCGTTAATGTCGTCCTTATAGTGGTCGGGGATGCAATCGTCTTGGGTAATCACGGTAACGGGAATATCCAGCTTTTCAACCTGTTCCTTGAACAGCTCCGTTTCATTTACAATACGGCTTCCGAAAATGCGGGCGATTTCGATATAGTCATCACTGCCCACAAATTCCTCATACCGCTCAAAAATTCCGTTTTGCTCTGCAAAGCCGCAAACGAATTTTTCGCCGTCCTTGTTATGCTTATCGCAGGCAAGCACGACCTCTCTTTTTCCCACATTGACGGCGCAAAGCACCGTGTAGTCCGCAATCATTCTTTTTTCATTTTCCATAGCCGCCACCTCAAAGGATATTGATAATCACGACAATATCACCGCTGCTTTCAGCGTTGCGGGAATACTCAGGAAAAAGGGATTGCACACGCTGCCTTGCCCTACGGATGGTTTCAAAGCACGGAAGTCCGTAGGCTTTGTAGTTAAAGGCAAGGTCATCAAGGGGCAGCTCACCGGCACGGAGATAATTTCCGTAGCGATTGTAGTAGTGCATTATGAGGATCATATCGTCGAACCTTGCTCTCGGACAGTCCTTCAAAACGGAAAGTACACGGCTTTCCACGGTTTTCTGTTGGCTCATCTATATCCCTCCTTCGGATAGTAAAAAAGGGGCGGAGTTTTTGCGCTCCGCCCCGTAAGGTTTATTACTTCTTTTTTCGGTTTCTCACTTGGAGAAAAACAAAGCCGCCGATAATAAAGGCGACCAAAACGATTGCAATAATAGTTTTAGGCTCCATTATTCCGCATCCTCCTTCTTTCTGTTTTTAATTGCTGTATAGGCGGTTACGCCGATACCCGCAACAGACAGACCGAGCAGAGCAAACCACAAGCCGAGCTTGCTGCTGTCGCCGGTCTTAGGATTGTCCATAAAGACATTGTGCATCTCAACGATTGTAGTTGAGTCGGTCATTACCGTTGCCGTTTTGTCGGCGGGTCTGTTGTATGCGGCGGAAAGACTGTCGGCAACCTCAGATACGGTGTATTCACCGATACGGAGTCCCTCAATAAAGATTTCGCCGTTCTCATCGGTCTTAAAGATTTCGTCGTAACCGTTCGCCCCGGTAACACGGAAAGAAAAGCCCTCCACTTTACCGTCCGAAGAAGTTTTGATAATCTTCAAGCTGCCCTTCATTGCTGCGTTTACAAACCCAACGCCCGCCTTGTTTTCAACCGAGTAGGTCATACCGTCTGTTTCGATGAATACTGCATAAATGCCTTCGTCAAGCAAAAAGCCGTCGGGCGCTTTGCTTTCCTTGACGAGATAGTGACCGTAAAGAAGGTCTTTCATCTCATAGATACCAAACTCGCTTTCGGTAAGTGTTCCGACAAGGGTATCGCCGTCATTGAGTTTCCCATCACCGCCTACATCCTTGTAAACTTCAAAGGTCGCTGCGGTCAGTTTATTTTCGGGATAATCTGCGTCCACTTTGGTAAGGGTGATGTTGCCACGAATGTGCTTGTTGACAATTTCAACTCCAACAACCTGTCTGTTCTGCCCGACGGCTACGGGATAAACCGTATCGTTCAACACAAAGCCCGTCGGCTGCTCAATCTCACGGATATACCAAGTGCCAAAGGGGATGTTTTCAAAAGAAAAACTACCGTCCTCTGCGGAAACAGTAGTCATCAAAGCATTTTCTTTTGTAAATTCGCCGTCGCTTGCACGGAAAATACCGATCAGCGCACCGCCGAGAGCATTTCCGTTCTCATCTACCTTTTTGCCGGAAACAGAACCGTAAATCAGGTCATTTTCGATTGTCTTGCCGTTGTTGGCGTCAATCTTAACGGTTGCCGTGTCCTGTCCTGCGTACTCAAAGTTTACGGGATACTTGGTATCCGAGATAATATAGTGTTCATCGGTAGCGAGTTCTTTCACATAGTAGTTGCCGATAGGCAGGTCGGTCTTGATTTTTGCCGTTCCGTCCTCATTCAGCGTGATAATTTCAATCAGTCCGTCTGCGGGAATGGAAGTGCCGCTTGCACTGACGATTTCCTCTGCGGCGAACAGCCCAAAGGAAATGTTCTTCATTTCGCCGTTTGTGCCGATATTAAAGATTTCGTTCTTTTCAAGAACCTTTTCAAGCCCGATTTCAACCCTCTGTCTTTCATTGAAGAAAGACGCTGCCGTTTCGGTTACGGAAATATTCTGTCCGGCATAGACAAGTTCGGCAATGTGAATTTCACCGTTCAGCACCATTCCATACGGCGCTGTAATTTCCCGCACCTCATATTTGCCGAGATAGAGTTCACGGCTCTTAGCAAAGCCGTCCCCGTCTGTAATAACGGTGTCTACCACCGTGCCTTTGGCATAACGGAGTGTTCCGTCAGGTGTATAAACATCTTCTGCGGCACGAATTTCATATACCGCACCTTCAAGTCCTGCCGTTTCATAAACAGGCTGATAGATTACCTCAGTATCCTCAGAGCCGCTGACATTTACGCCGCTGAACACTTCGCCCGTCTTTTCAACGGTGATTGTTCCTTTCTGCGCCGTATTCGGTTTATTTACTTTAATCACCGTAACCCCGCTTTCTTCGGTAGAATGATCCTCGGTTACATCAAAATACACGGGAGTGCCGTCAAGCACATACCCATAAGGAGCCTGAACCTCGACAATAGAATAGCCCTTGCCGTAATCCAATTTTTCAGGGGTGACGAAGCAACCGTTAGCGTCCGTATAAAAGGTATCAATTACGGTAGGCGTCGGATAGGTGTAGGTCATTGTGATAAGATTGCCCGTCGGATCGTAAATCTGAAAGCCTGCGCCTGCATAGGGGATTGTTTTGCCGCTTTCCGCATCCACTTTAACCACCTTGATATAACTCTCAAAGGGTGCGTTGTTGATAAGATAGCGATAGGTCTGACCGTCCTTTGCGATAAAGACATCGAAATCTTTAATAAACTCGCAACCCTCCCAACCTGCGGTCTGATGAACGGTATAGATGCCATAAGGCATTTCTTTGGTCTGTGCAAATCCGTTTTCATCACAGGTGAGATAATCACGCTCAGCAGGCTTTGCATTATCATAAGAGCCTGCGGCTTTCAGGAAAACTTCAAACTCTGCGCCGCTTTCGGGTGTTTCAATCTTTGTTTCGCCATCATCACAATGCTTAATAATAGCGATACTGCCCTTAACAACCCACTCGTTCACATCGTTTGCCGTCTGATTGTGTTCAACGGTGTAACGCTTTGCTTCCGCACCGATAGGATAAACGGTAGGATCAAGCAAATATCCCTTGCTCGGTGCAAGTTCCTTTACTGTCCAATCGTCCCCGCAAACATACTCCTTGCTCACAAACTGACCGTTTTCGTCGGTGTAGTATTCATCAACGAGTTGATTACCCTTGAAAATGCCGTATTTTGCCCCTGCAAGAGAAGCATCGCCCTGTGGGTTTCCGGTTTCGGCGTCGCTCTTGGTTACGGTCACGGTAAACTTTTTGAGCGTGTTCGTAAAATTACGGCTTGTAACCTCATTCCACTTGATCGGTGCGTTCTGCTTTTCGGGAATAACATAACGGACTGCGGTATCCACTTCTTCAACGGTATACGGCTCAGTGCCGGAGATAAGGACACCTTCAAAGGTTGCCACACCGTTTGCATCGGTTATGGCATACTCGTCAACGGCAATGCCTGAAAGCGAAGTACCGTAAAGATGAAAAGCCACGCCCTCAACAAAGTTGTCCTCGGAAGATTTGATAACCTTCAAACCGCCACGCTTTAATACATTGCTGAAAGTGACCGTAGAGGTGAGTCCCGATACAATCGTAACTCTCTGCACACTCTGCGGTTCGTACTTTTCTTCGGCAAGTTCCGTTACCGTATAAACACCCGGCATAAGTTCAACATCTACCGTTCCGTCCTTATTTGTGGTTACGGTTTGATTGACACCGTAGCCTGCGATATTAAATTTAATGCCGTCTACCTTGTTATCCTCAGAGTGCTTCACAATATGACCGACGCCCGTGGTTTCGGTCTTAACTTTCAGATAGAAAACAACGGGATCTTCCGCACCCGACATCATTGTCTGCTTGCCGGGGTAGCCCCAAATGAGGATATTACCGTCGATATTCGGAATGCTTTTCTGTGCCGTAATACTTACGGCGCTTTCAATCATCTTCTTGGAAGTGAAAGTATACTGATTGCCGCTTCTCGATACGGTAATGCCGCTTGCACTAAACTTAATATCCGCCAGCGTATTGTTGGTGTCGGTCAGCGTAAGACTGTAATTGTCTGCCGCCTGATTGTATTTCAGGGTGTAGACTTCTGCCGAGCCGCTTCTGTGAGAAGCAAAGCTCGGTACGGTTGCGTGGCTTTGCATCTGCGAGAGAAGCCAATCGTAGCATTTCTCGGCAGGTCTGCCCTGAATACCCTTGTAGTAGGTGTCGGCAGGAATACCGTAGCTGTTTGCCGCAAGGGTTGAGGGTGAGGTGCGAAGCTGCTGCTGATACTCCCAAAGAATACTCTGCGTGGCAATCGCAAAATCGTCCTCATTTGTCCCGCTGACGGGTGCGGTCTTGCCCGGATGCCAGCCGTAAATAGAGGTAAGCATAAGACCGTACTGCACGGCAGCGGGGAGATTTTGAAAGTATGAGTTATTCTTGCCGCTTTCGCTTGTATATGTCCCCTTGGCGTTATAATCCACGCCGGACTCAATGCACAATACCTGCCGTGCGCCGCTGCTGTCCTTGATCATCAGTTTTGTTCGTGCGCCGCCCGCTTTCTTTGAATGAAGGCTCACATTACCGCCGCTGTCGTAGGTAATGTACTGATATGTGGCGGGAGAGTGGTATTTCTCGCCGTCAGAGCCGATATACTTTGCGCCGTAATAGGCGTTTACCGTTTTGCCTTCCTCTGCCGTAAACGCAAAGGCGGAAAACGGGAGTGCGGCAATGCACATCACGGCACAGAGAATTGCTGCGGCAATGCGCTTTGCATTGGTTTTTACAAAATGTTTCATTTCGGTTTTTACCGTCCTTTCTTGATTTTGGGTATAAAAATGCCCTCTGTCGTTTTAACAGAGGGTGTGTGGGGTCACGGACTCAGTACAGAAAATATATCCGGTAACTGCCGCCGTCAAGTGGTTCAATATATATCGTGAAATATTCGATTGTTGCGCCGCCGTAAGCGGAAAGAATACTCGGCATAGATTGCACATAGTCCGTGAGCTTCCGTTTGAGGTTTTCCCCCTGAAACGACTTTGAAGCCGTTACGGGAGTAGCCCAAGACGAATTGCTCGGCGTGATTTCCGTTCCGTCATCGCTTGTGATATGAGTAAGTCCCATAGACTCTCCGATAGCAATTAAATCGCTGCGGATCGCTTCAATGTCAAACGCATAGTCATAAGCGGTTTTCGGCTTTACGGGTTCAGTCGGCATTTCCGTCTTTGCGGGCGGTTCGGGAGTTTCAGGTGCTTTCGGTGCGTCCGTTTTCTCCTGCGGTTTGTTTTCGCTTTTCTGCGGTTGCTTGACTTCCGTTTTCGTGGGTTCAGCCTTTTTTTCGGTTGATATTGTGCTTTCCGGTTCAGGTTCTTTGATTGCAGAGGGAGAAGTCTGCGGTATCTCCGAAGTCGTTTCAGTCACATCCTGACCTTCCGTGTTTTCGGGTTCTGTCGGTTCACTTGCCGAAGAAAAGACCTCGTTTTGCACGGTGCTGCTCGGCAAATCTTTCTGCTCCGAACCGCAGCCGCAAAGCAAAGTAGCAACAACCATCGTCAAACAAAAGCATAAGCCTATCCGTTTCATATCATCAACTCCTTTGCCGTTATTGTAGAAAACGGGCTGTGGAAAAGCAACGGTGCGATTTCGAGCAATCTTTCATTTTACCTACAAGCGCCGCTTTTCGTGAAGTGTGCGTTGTCTATAAGATAGATTTACTTATGTGAGATAGTTTTAGTTTAGGAGATAGTATTCTTTTTCTTCGGGTAGTCAGGTAGTTTTACGGGGGTTAGAGTGTGAGGAAGGGGGAAACGAAAAACATACTCCCGTTATCTGCTGTCACGCTCCGCCCGTTTTCGCAAAAAACTCGCATAGTGTTCCAGCGCCTTGCAGACATATTCCTCCGTTTTATTCAGCGGAATACTTTTCGGAATAAACTTGCGAACCCTGTCGCCGCTGAGAACGATCCGTTCCTGCTGATTTGGCTTTTGCTCGGACATAATGGCTTGTATGGCTTCGGGCGTGAGCTTACCTTCCTCAAACATTTTTCGCATACGAATGGTTTGAGCGTGTGACGGGGTGCAATCGTTTAGGTCAATTTCTTCCACCAAGTCACGCTGGCAATCCTCATTAAGATACGAAAGCTCTACCGCAGGGCGGAGCTTCATTCTGCCATCGTCTACGATTTCAAGCAGTTCAGGAACAAGGTTTGTAAGGCGGATAAAACGGCGAATTTGCTCTCGGCTTTCTCCGACCTCGTTTCCTAAAATCTCGTTTGTTCGTTGGTTTTCAAAATCTGACACCACTGGTGTCGGATTTTCTTTGCGAGGTCTGCCTGCCTTTCGTTTCATCGCATCCAAGCGCATTTTGTACGCAAAGGCTTTCTCGCTCGGCAGTATAACCGACCGTTGCAGATTGCTTTCTACCATTAAAATCGTGGCTTCGTCACGGTCGAGTTCTACGACCTCACACCGCAGCATATCTAAACCTGCAAGTTCGCTTGCCCGTTTTCGCCTGTGTCCCGAAATAAGTTCATATCTGCCGTCCTCTTTTTGGCGAACCGTTGCAGGGGTGATAACCCCTCGTTCCTTAATGCTTTCCGCAAGCTGCATCATATCCTCGTCATCTCGCACCTTGTACGGATGGTCGGGGAAATCGTCGATCAGGTCAATGGGAATATCTCGGATTTTGGCAAGTTTCGCTTCGTCCCGTATCTCCTGTGTGGAAAACAGGTCATCGAGCGTCGGCAGCGTGAAGTCGCTCTTTCTTCCTGCCATCAGCAGACACCTCCTTTGCAAACTCGGCATAAGCCTTCGCCGCAGGGCTGTTCGGTTCATACTTATAAATGCTGACGCCCTTTGAAGCAACCTCTGCGGCTTTTACCGCCATCGGAATGGACGAGCGATATATTTTGATAACGCTGCCGTAATTCTGACGGAGTGCGTCTGCCGTGCTTTTGGCAAGGTTTGTCCGATTGTCTACGATATTTAATAGGATGCCGTCGATTTTCAGGTTCGGATTGATATGCTGTTTGACCTTGCCGATTGTCTGCATAAGCTGCGTCATACCCTTTGCCGGAAGATACTGTGCCTGCACAGGAATGATTACGCTGTCTGCTGCCGCTAATGCGTTCAGAGTTACCATTCCGAGCGAGGGCATACAATCAATCAGTACATAATCGTAATTGTCTTTTATCTTGCTCAAATAGTTTCTCATAACCGTTTCACGGCTCATTGTCGTTACAAGCATCATTTCCATAGCGGACAATTCAAGGTTTGCGGGAAGCAGGTCTACATTTTCCTCGTGGTGCAGAATACCGCTTTGCGGGTCTGTGTTTTCCTCACGCATTATCTCGGATAATTTGTCGGTAATGGTGGTTGTAAGACCGTCATTATCTCTCCATCCAAGACAGGTCGTGAGGTCGCCCTGCGGGTCGGCATCCACAAGAAGCACTTTCTTGCCGAGCCGTGCAAGCCCTATCCCTAAATTGACCGTCGTGGTCGTTTTGCCTGTGCCACCTTTCTGATTGCAGACAGCAATGGTTTTACAGTTTGGCATTTTGGCTTTTCCTCCTTCTTTGTAGATTCCATAACTGTTTTTGAAAACAGCTATGTATATGTCCGCAGTATTTGTCCTCAACGCCCCCTGCGGCGGCTTTCGCCTTACGGGAAACACTTGGGTCACGGTGTGCTGCACCGTGTTCATAGGAATCTCACCTCTGCCGGGTACTCCGCCAGCTCCGTAGAGAAGTATCATTATCATTCTGACTGTCATCGCCGTTCCGGTGGCAAACCGGATTTCAGATCAGGGGTTCTCGCTCGTACTCCGAAAAGGAGAAGTCACGGCGTACCCATCTTCGGGCTATCATCAGAAATAATGTCCCAAGTGTCTGTATATTCAGTTTTCAAGGTTCACGAAGAAGCTCCTGAACGGAGTCAGGAATTAACCCCTTCACATACTCTGAATAAGGGGCGGCTTTTGGCAGGGTGTTTTTCAAAAAAAGTTGAAAAAATTTTTTCGTGACCCTCTGAAAACAAAAAAGCCGCCTTTCCGAAAGCGGAAAAGCGGCGCAGGATTTAAGGATATATATAATATGAAAAGGGCTGCTCACCCCCAAGCGGGGAATAAGCAGCCCAAGCTATGTTTAGATGTATACAACTTTGAGTTTCTTCTTTTTTGCACGGATTACCTTTACCAACACCTCATCAACGGCATCGGTATATTTTCCTTGCTGCATACGGAGGTTTTTGAAATCAATTAGGGACTCTATAATCTCTGACCGTTCCTGATTGGTTAGGTAGATATGATATTTCTGTTCTTTCATCTCGACACCTCCTGATACTTTCATTATACTTATACAGGTGCAGAAATTCAAAGATGCGATTATATTTATGTATAGATAACAATAAGGCTCCGACCTTTTGAGTCAGAGCCTTATTGTTCGCCTTTGCAAATGCCATTTTTAGTGTTTTGAAATTATCGCCTTACTGGGCTGTGGCATTGTCACAGCATCTCTTTTAACACATTGCGGCAATGCCGCATTTTCTTTTATGCTACGCTGAACGAATTGCCGTCGCTCTCATTACCGTCGTCAATTTCGGTAAACGAGTCGATAGGCTCATTTCGTTCCTCGGTATTTATTGCGCGCTGCTCAAGCATTTCTTTAATGCCTGCACGTGCTTCAATCGCATATCTTTTTATTTCCGCAAGCTTTTCGCCGGTAAAATCTCCTAACAGCTTAAACACCGCAACCGCGTAATTATTCGGACCGTTTGTTTCTTTTCTGAGTTCAATATGAATAAGTGAACCCCATATCGGTCGGTTTCGCATTAAAAATGCCGATTGTACGAAGTTTGAGTATGCTTTAAGACTTGTAGGCGACAGCAGCAGGTTTATAGGCATTGGTTTTCCGCTTTCGAGAATATACAGACTGCGCATATTCTTACAAGCCTTGCCTTTACCGCCGTTCGGGTCCGATTCGTACTGATTGTACGGACAATCCACACAAGCGCCTCCGGGGGTGCCGTAGCCTGTTTTGCCGTCGGGCGAGCTGCACACGGGTGAAGTGTTCATATCATACTCCGAGCCTTCCTCCCAATATGCGTTGGTATTATGGTTGTATATTAAAATACCCTCGATTGCGGGGACATAATCCGGTTTATCCGGACTTGCTCCCGGAATTTCAAACAGCGTTGACCCGCCGCCCGGAATTTTAATTCTGGGAAAGGTCATCATAATACCCTCGAAATCGTTAAGATCGTCAATCTGCTGTTCTACATTTTCTCCGCTCACTGACGGAAGTACGAAATTATCCAGTGTAGTTAAAGCGTTTTCATTTGTCATTTATTATTCCTCCGTTTTTAAGGCAGCGGTTACGCCGCCATAGAATTTATTCTGCTCCATAGTTTTTTAGGCATTGTAAGAATTTTATAACCTATGCTTTCAAGATCCGTTGCACGGTCATAGCTGTCTACACCCTGACTGAACCGCGTTACTGCGTTTGCAAGTCCGTAAAGCGATAAATCCCTACCCTCTATAAGATGCTGCAAAACTCCCTTTTCCTCATTTTCGGTAATGCCGAAGGTACGGCCGGTAAGCCTTACAAACTCAGGCACATCGGCGGTATTCATCGGCGTAGCCTTTGCGATACGCATATCCTCAACCGCCATTCTGAATCTTGTCTCGTCAACAGCCGCGCGCACCGTATCCTTTATTTTTAATAAAAAGGCTTTATCGTCGGTTTCTACCGTTTCCTTTGAATAATAGAAAATTTCATTATCCGAAATTGTAGGGCCGAGGTGCGTTTTGCGGTTTACAGCGTCGTTTATAACCATACCGTTCTCGCAGACGAGCCTGTATACAAGCGGCTGAATATTAACCGCTCCAAGCCCTACCTCGCTGTTGCTTATGATTATTCCCGCCTGAACCGTATCGCCCGGACAAACATCGTCAAACAATCGTGGGTTTAACGCCTTTATATACATCTTACCGGGCGTCAGGTTACAGCTTACAATCTGCACATCGGGTATTTCGGAAATAATCGGCAATGTCGCCTGTGCAATATCGTAGTTATCTATGCGCTTATATCGGTCGCTCAAAAAGGCGCGTGCCTCGCCGTCAAGTGTGCGCAGCATTCGTCTGTCCTTAGAGCCTGCAAGCCATTCGTTTACATTTACGCTTAAAAGCTCCGGCTTTTCTTCCAGCATAAGATTATAATAATTCTGCGGTATGGATAAATAGCTCGCTAATTGCCTGTGAGCATAAACGCCTATTCCGAGCGGAAGTATGCGGTCATTGCCCTCTCCGTCAAATATTCGGATAAGCGGGTTGCCGTTTTCCGCGTCCATATACAGCTTTGAAGACTCTACAATATAGTCCTCCATAACCTTTTTCTGTCTGAAAATTTCGGCGGCTAATTCGTTAAGTGTTATTCCCTTTTTCATAGAATCACCTACCAGCTTACCGCCAAACCGTTATCTACGCTCTTTGCCGCTATTCCCGCGCCTGCGAGTACCTTTATAAGCCTCGGATAATACACTCTTTCGGGGAAGTCGGTAAGGTGAGATACCTCTACGGTTTTATCTCCCTGCTCTATAATGCAGCTTCCGTCGTCCCTTACAGTCAGGGTGTTATGCCCTCTTGAGCTTAAATCCGCTATAAGGTTTTTAAGTATAACTCGACCGCTCTTTTCAAACCATATTTGCGGATCTGTTTCGTTTTTCGGTTTCTCCGCCGTTTCATCTCTGCATTCGGTTTGCGCTGCCCCCTTAAAGCTGACGGCTTTAAGAAAGGTACATTCTATATTTGCAGAATTATCAAACGAAATATCCGCAAAGTTATAGTCATCAACATTAAAAAGCCTTATTCTGCCTGTCTCACCCTCGGTTATAACCTTTTCGGGCGCGGCAGTTTCCCACTTCCATACAGCTTCCGGGTAAATACTTTTTATATATCCCGTTATCCTGTGGTTTGCATTGCATAAAAGCAGGTAATAAAGCCTTTGCAGCTCTGCGCCGTTACTTCCGCTGTGATATTGCGGTTTTTTTCGAATTTTCCTTAAATTCCTGCGGTACTTATACCGTTTTATTACCGGCATTAAAAACACCGCAAAGGAATATGCTATCCAAAGTGCAAAAACACCTATAAGGAAAATGCGCTGCGTATTGCCTCTTAAAAAGCATATACCCGCTAAAACCGCCGCTGTGAGCACCGAAACCGATCCCCACAGCCTTTGTAATCTTCTCATAAATTTTCCCTCTTTCTTTTCCGTAAAACAAAAAAAGAGGAACCGCTGCGTTTTTCTTTTAACACATACGGTTCCTCTGACTATTCGGGATATTCCCGACATTATTTTGTTTTAACTTTGTCCGTTATCTGTATGATAACAAAATTTCTTTTCATTTTCTCCTTTCTGCCCGAAGGCTTTAATATCTATATAAAAAGCGCCAACTGAAAATTCCGCACTTAAAAAAGCGGAAATTAAAGTCGGCACTTGATTACAAACTCAACATATATGTGCGATGTAACATAATGCGTTACGGTTGCCGCATACGGCTTGCACAAAAATCAATTACAAACAGATTATATCACTATATATTGTATTTGTCAATAGTTATAATCAACATATAGCATATTATTCGTTTTTCACTTCCTCATAACCCAAAAAGCAATCTGCCGATTGCAGCAGCTCTGTAATGTCCTTGCCGAAGCAGATTTTCTGCGTTGCCTTAAAATAAAATCTGTACTCTTTCCCGACAGATATTTTTGAGCGCCTGTCTAATATAAAATACCGTTCATCTCCGTACTCGGTCGCAATTTTTATTTTCTTTTGCTTACGGATGAGAACGGAGGATATTTCGGTACATCTGCCCTCAACAATTTCGCATTTATTCCTGGCTACGGTTTTGTATAGAGATGCCGCCCGTATAAAATTAAATGTGCAAAGCAAAAGACTTAGTATAAGCATTATTATATCCTTAAAGACGACGGCAGCAACGCTGCCTGCAAGCAGTATAAACACCGCGATAAATATAACAGTTATCAGCTTTTCCTTTAAAGGTATGGGAAAATTTTTAAAAGCCGCCATATCGTCACATCCTTTCAAATAATATCTGCCGCCGCAAATACAAATTGGAAACCGCGGTTAAAACCGTGCGGACGGATGAAAGCCCGCGAACGCTCTCGGCTATATTTTCGCTTGTTGTGAATTTATCATCATACAAAAACTCCATAACATCGTCCTCGTTTAAAATGAAATCAATGTTTTTATCAATACATTTCACTATCTCGGCGGTAGACATAGGTGCTGAAAAGGCAAGCTGCATTATCCGCCTTTCGTTTTTATTCTTTTTATCCCGTTCAAACAGCACTTTCGCTTTTTCATACGGCAATTTGAAAATAAATACCATTCTTAAAAACGAAATTATGCGAATAAACGGGCTTTGGTAAAGCGGAATAATGTAGAGTCCGGATATGAGATCATATAAGGCTTCTTCGCCGTTTTCACCGCGCCCGCTTGCCACAAGCCCGCGTACAATAAGCCTGTTCAATGTATCGGTATAGCTGCGGCTGAACACAACGCCGGACTTTTTCTCCTGTTCGGAATAATATGTATGTAATTGTTTGTCGTCGGTAATTCTCCAATTAAGCGCCGACCATATCATCATTTCCTGAACATCCAGTCTGCACTCCTTACCCGACAGAATAACGGTGGGATAAACATTGTTTTTCCCTTGATTTTTAAGTTTAAAAATTCCTACGGCAGTATAAAGCGTTTTCATTTTATGACACCTTTCTTTCGTTAAAATCATCCATATATGAATTAAATACGGAATTTTGTTTTAATTTCTTCAATGCGCGTGAGATCCATGCGCCCACAAGATTTGTTTTTACCCCGTAAAGTCGTGCTATTTCACCGCCAGACAAGCCCTTGACCTTGAGCGACAGCGCCTCAATTCCGAGCCTTACCGTGCCCGAATATTGCGTTTTAATATTGTCTAAAAAATCGATTATATTTGTTTCCACCATTCTTTCGTATGGCGTGCTGTTTTGCAGTGAAAAGCTTTCCGGCTGTCTTTTAAGGCTCTCTATATATTCGGCGCGGTTTTTTCTGTTGTTTTCAACCTTTTTGCAGTATGAAATCAAGCCGTTAAGAATAACTATGTAGGCAAAAGACCAGAAACTGCTGCCGCGGCTTTCATCATACATAAGCGCCGCATTGCACAGCAGCAGACACCCCTCTTGGTAGAGGTCGTCATATTCCATACCGAATATGTTTTTATCTATAATTATTCTTGAACAAATAACCGTTTTAATTACTGAGATATTTTCCTCTACCAAGGCTATTTGTTTCTCACTCATCGGTATTATCCTTTTCATAAAACCTCCCCTTATGTAACGGTGCGCATATTCCTGTATGCGCGGTTACACTCATAAATTATCCGGTTGCAGTAATACTCATCAAGCTCACCTAGGTGCATTGCATTTGCCGGCATATCTAATTTTGCCTGCAGCCAGATATATACCTGCTCCTTTGTCATATACCCGTTTTTCCATATTTTATCGAGCGCTTTATGGGCTGCGATTCTTTTGTTTCTTAGCGTTTTGTCTGCCGGAGTTCCCATAGGCAAGCCGCTTTTTGTATGCGCCGCGACATAGGAATCACAAGCGGGATATCTATCGCAGACATAGAGGAATGTATCGGGTTTTGCGTCTTTGCCGTAAACATAGCTTGCCGCCCGCTTTGTAACGAGAGAACCGCAATACGGACAATGAATTTTTATTCTTTTTATTTTAATCACCGCCTTTAATATAATTTAGAATTCGTTCAGTAAATAATATCTGCTCTGTTAGCTGCCGCCTGACATATGCTGCACTCTGACTTATCCGAAACATTCCATAAAAGCCATCTGTCGTATACCGTTTCAAATGTTTCCCGGCTGATTACGGCGGCACACTCGGTTTTATCTATAACCTCGTCAGCCTTTTCTTCAAAGAGGCTGACAGGGTAAAGCATCGGCACGCCCTCGGTATCTGCCGTCATAAGCCAGCCTGCACATTCTTTACTGCATTTGTTTTTACATTCTATAAATATAGCGTTGCGCCAACTGCCTCTTGACAGACTTAAAAAGAGATAAAAAGCGTTTTGCTGTGTTTTCATTTTGACCCCTCTATTTTCATTAGACTACATTTTTCTTTAAATCCAATATGTAGTAGTTAAAGTGATTTTTTAAAGGCAAAAACCACAATTTTAAAATTACGATCTTTCCTTACTTTCATAACAACAAAAAACGGCAGACACATCGCTGTGCCCGCCGCCGTAAAATTATTCTTTACCGGATTTTTTCCTTAAAAAAATTAACGAAACTGCCGATACAAAAAGCGTCGAAAGCCCGATTATAATAAATACAAGCGGATTGGAAATATCCCCCGTTTTAGGTGAAGATGGCACCTCCGGTACCGGTATAGGCTCGTTTACAAAACCCACGCCTTTTTCATTTTCCACGGTAACGGTCTCACCGTCTTTCTTTATTTGGAAATAAAAATACCTGCCGTCCTTTTTATATCCGTCCGGCGCTTTGTTTTCATAGAGAAAATATCCGCCGAATTTAAGCTTTGAGAGACTGTATATTCCGTTTTCGGTTTCTTCAAGTCTGCCGATATAACTATCCGTTTCCGGGTCAAATACGCCGTTGTTATCCGTATCGGAATAAATATAAAATTCTGCACCGCGCAGCTTTCGGGATATATCCGCCTTGCTTAGCTTTATAACCCTTACCGTTCCCGTGACGGTCTTATTCTGAATACCGAACGACAGTACCTCGCCGTCCTCGGTTATATTCACCTCATACAGCTTGTCCGACAGTACATAACGGTCGGGGCAGGACAGCTCTTTAATTATCCATTTACCGTAGGGAATGCCCGTAAAGCTGAATGCGCCGTTTTCGTCCGATTCCGTAACTGCCAGCGCTGTACTTTCGGTAAATACCGTTTCATCGGGCTTAAATAAACCGAACACAGCTTTTCCTATCGGGTTTAAGTCTTCGTCCGTCTTAATGCCGTCTGTTCTGCCGCGAATAATACGGTTTTCAATAACCTTGCCGCCGTTTATAATCAACTGCACCGAAGATATATCCTGTCCGCTGTATGTAAATTCCACGGGATATTTTTCATCGGATAAGATGTAATGACCGTCCGTTGCCGTTTCTTTAACATATAGCTTTGCGCCCACGGGTATGTCGGCCGTGAATATTCCGTTACCGTTTTCATCTACCGAAATTACCTCAAGCAGTCCGTCCGCGGGTATTTCGCTGCCGTCTGCCGCAGTAAGCCTTTCGGCAGCAAAAAGCCCGAATTTAATGTTTGTATATTCGCTTGTATTGCCAAGGTTAAATATTTCGTCCTTTTCAAGGAATTTCCTAAGACAGATAACCGCCTTTTGTCTTTTATTATTTACGGAAACCGCCGTGCTTGTTATCTTTACCTCCTGTCCGGCATATTTAAGCTCGGCATATACAGGCTCGTTTGTTAATACATAGCCGTTCGGCGCTTTGGTTTCCCGAATTTCGTATTTGCCCAAAAACAGCGGCTTTGTTGTGGCTTTTCCGCCCTCTCCCGTAATAATACTGTCCGCTTTTTCTCCCTTTGCGCAGCGCAAAGTGCCGTCCGGCGTACAAATATCCTCTGCTGCAAAAAACGAAAATTCCGCGTTTTTAAGCCCCGCAGTCTCATACTTCGGTATATACAGCCCGTCCTTTTCGTGTACGGATGAAAATATTTCGCCCTCTTTTGTAACTGTCAGAGTTCCCATTTGCGGATAGTTAAGCTTTTCAACCGTTACGGTATCCTGCGTTCCGTCCACCGTAAACTTAACCGGCTCAGAATCCAGTATATAACCCTCCGCCGTGCATTGCTCGATAATCGCATAATCCCCATAGCTTAATTTTTCGGACAGGCGCAATCTGCCGTTTGAGTCTGTGTAAAACACATCAATATCCATAGGCGTGGGATAATTTACATGCTGTACCAAAAACTTACCCGTCGCAAGATTTTTAACCTTGAACCCAACCCCGGCAGCGGGAATTACCTTGCCGGTCGCAGCGTCCTTTTTTACTATATCAATAAAGGCTTTAAAGGCGGCGTTGTTTATAATATAGCGGTAAGCCTCGCCGTCCGCGTTTATGAATACATCAAACGGCTTTATAAGCTCCGCACCTGCCGAGCCGGACACCTGTTTTACTGTATAAACTCCGTAGGGCAGCGGTTTTGTTTCGGCAAACCCGTATTTATCTGTTTTTATCTTGTCCCGCTCCGCTTCCTTTGAAGAAGCATACAAACCTGCCGATTTTAAAAATACCTCAAATTCCGCGCCCGCCTCGGGGGTTTCTATTTTGGTAGATCCGTCGTCGCTATGCTTTATAATGTTTATTCTGCCTTTAATAACCTGCTCGAAAACATTTATATATTCGGTGTTTCTGATAACGGTGTATTTTCCCGGTCGGCAATCTATCTTATACACCGTATCGTCAAGCAAATACCCGGTGGACGGGTGTATTTCCCGTATAGTCCAGTCGTCCGCACAAACATAATAATCCGTAACAAAGCGTCCGTTTTCATCGGTTGTATATGTGGCTGTCAATTGTCCGCCCTTATATAAGCCGTACACCGCGCCCTTTAAGCTCGCGTTTCCCTGCGATGCGCCCTCTTTATTCAATTCGCCGTCGAATTTGCAAACATCAGCCTGCCATTTTTTAAGCGAGTTATTAACCGAAATATCGGTCACCTTATTCCACTCTATTAAAGCGTTTTGTGATTCGGGTACAACATATCTTGCGGGAGTATTTATTTCTTCAAGAATATATCCGGACCCTATAAGCACACTTTCAAAAACCGCCTCGCCGTCATTGTTCGTTACGGCATATTCGTTGACGGGTAAGCCGGAGTACGAGGTGCCTGTAAGTCTGAATGTGAAATTTTCCTTAAATCCGTCCTCGGCTGTTTTTGTTACCTTTAAACTGCCCTTTTTCAGAACATTGCTGAAGGTCACAACTGCGGTTTCACCCGTCACTATGGTCACCGCCTTGCTTTCCTGCGGTATGTATTTATCCTCTGTATCCTCGGTTACGGTATATCTGCCGGGTTTTAGAGACGAAAATATTATCTCACCGTTTTCGTTTGTCTTCGCGGTTTCATCGGTGCCGTTTCCGGTTATTCTGAAACTCACACCTGCAATCACGCCGTCCTCTGACGCCTTTATTATCCTGCAAGCGCCCGGAACAATTTCGTTTACAGCATTTATCGTAAACTTTGTACTACCGCTGTTTAATATGACAGTCCAGTTGTCTTTATCATATTTTCTGTAATTCTGAGGAAATTTTGTTTCCACTACCGTGTATGTACCGAGCGTAATTTCGGCAGACCTTGCGTACCCGTTTACGGTAGGACCTATTTTAGTAACATATGCGCCGCTGCTGTTATATACCGAAAACTCCGCGCCGTCAAGCAGATTACCGTCCGTATCCTTTTTGTATACTTCAATATATCCCTTTTCAAGCAGCTTCGGCGTTTCTCCGTAAAAACAGATTATTTCCTGCTCCTTAGAGGTACTGCCTGATGTAAGCTGAACAAATCCGTACAAATTCTGTGTGTTTCCGATGTACTGCGGGTCGGATATATATTTGCGTATATTTGCGAGTATATTTTTATATGCCGTTTCAGCGGGTGTACCGGCTATTTTAGCCCTGTAACGCCTGTCCGCAATTTGTTCGTCGGGCGCTGTTCTTAATCCCTGCTGATACTCCCAGATAATAAACTGCGTTGCGGTATATGCGTCGTCTGCCGACGGAACGCCGAGCGCCGAATATGACTGCGCGGGATAGCCGAAAGCCGCGGCAAGCGCTATGCCCTCCCTTGCTTTTTCGGTAAGTTTTTTCCAGTACACGCTGTTAGCGAGGGTTTGCGCCTTATACAATGTTCTTGTAAATCTCGCGCCCTTTTCAATACAGTAAACCGGATTTTGGTCGTAGGCTTTGAGTTTCAGAAAATCCATTGTATCTCCGGTGTCAGATAAATAGTTTTTGCCGGTAGCGCTGTTTATAGCGTCAATATGTGTGTTTATATACAGACTGTCGCCTTCAATCGGTCCTGCCGCAGATATCGGTAACGCCACCGCGCAGACAAGTATTAAGGCTAATACCAATGAAATTATGCTTTTAATCTTTCTCATTTTTTTGCTCCTCACAATTTTGTATTTGAGTTTTCAGTTTGTTTTTACCCGTAATTTTCCGCCGAGGAATTTATGCTGCAATACCATTTGCCGTTTAATATTACAATTCCGACTCCCTCATAGTAATTGTCTTCGCTCATTAAAGAGTTCCAATGCCCCGGGCTGCTTTTAAATGCCTCAACAATGCTTTTTGCAAGCGCGTTTGGGTTGGGTGCAAAAACCGAACCCGTACCGCAGTTTTCTCCGCCGCCGTAGGAATACCGCTCAATTATTTTCCCGGTTTCTATAACCTTATCGCTTGCAAAGTCATAGCGTGTTTCTTTTTCGGTTATCAGCTTACCGTATTTCAAGGCGGTTGCGGCATAGTCCGCGCCGTCAACCGTGTTGCCGTTTTCGTCCGTCCAGGAATGTGAAAACTGAGCGGTCAGCTGATCCGCACGGAATTTTGCAACAACAGCCAGCCCTGTAAGTTCTGCTCTTTCGTGAATACTGAGTTTAACTCTTTCGGCGTTCAAAAGCTTTAATACAAGGCTTGAGGTTTCGGCGGTTATATCCTTGTTTTCAGTCTTTTCGGGTTCTGAAATATTCGGCTCGGAGCTTATATCGCTTACCTTACTGTTTTCCGAAGCCGTTGACGGGGAACTATCCGGCTTAGGCGTTTCCGATGAGGTGTTTTTATAATTGCTTACAGAGCTTACGCTTTCAGCGCTTTGCTCAATCTGTAAAACACTTTCAGAGCCGACAGCCGCGGTATTTTCGCTGTTTTCCGTAAAGGCAATTTCCGATTTACATTCGGAGCTTACCTCTGCCGTATTATTGCGGCAGGCGGCGCACAAAAGCAAAGTGATTAAAGCTAAAGCAAAATATATTTTTCTGAACATTTTTATACCTCCCAAATTTCTTTAACTTTAATACGCATTGACACCGTATTATTTCAACAACTATAAATTTTGCTTTATTATACGGGTAATAATTCCGAGCGCAACACCCCTTTCTTCTTCGATTGCGGTAACAACAAAGGAAACATCGTCCTTTTTGCCCGGCATACGCCTGTCAAGGCAGGAGTGGGCTATGGCGTTTACGCCGTTATTAAGCCTTATATACACCACGCCTTTATGAGTATCCGTAACCCTGCCGGCGTATTTGCCCTGTATTCTGCACGAGCTTAAATTATCCGTTCTGTTATCCGTAACGCTCCGTGCGTCCGCCCGAACATAAATATCCTTAATGCTTTCCCGCTCAACCTCTTTTATTCTGACGAGTATTTTATCTCCTATGGAGAAACGCTCGCCCGCGTCGCCTAACCAGTCCCACGAAAGGTCTTTAACGGGCATTGCGCAGTCCACCCCGAATATTTCAACCCTTATTGCTTTTTCGGCAACGGCGGTGACCCGCGCCTGCACTATGCGGTCCTCGTAAATGCGGAACATTCCGTTTTCGTCCGTTTCCATATAAAAGGTCTGGCGCTTTTTATACATTGCCTCTTTCCGCGAGGCTACAACGCTCCGCGCTTTTGAATCTATGCCCCTTACCACGAAATCTATCTCAGCGCCGAGCATTGAGTTCATCAGCTTGTTGTACCGCATAACCGCCTCTTTGTATTCGTCGCCGTGCAGATTTGTGGGAAAATCGAAAAACATTTCCTTGAGCGGAATTACAATTCTGAAACCGTTATAATCCGCTATCGCGTAGTGATGTCCCGCGTCGTTGCACTCAACGCCGCTTAAAGTACCGGTCATTATCCGATGCGTTATGTACGCATTTTGTATTTCGTGCCAGATAATATCCGCTCTTGTCTGCTCGGTATATACTTCCGTCTTGGCTTCAACTGTAAGTATTCTGCTTTTTGGCTTTACGGGTTCTGCCGCGGCTTCTTCATCGGCAGGTTTTTCCGTTTGAGGTTCGACCGTCTCATTAACGGGCTGCTCCTCGGTTTCGGTAATTTCCGTCTTCTTTTTGCGGGTTCGCTTGGGCTTTTCGGTTTGTTTTTCGGCAGCAGGCGGGGCGGTATTCTGTTCTTTGGTTTCATTTTGCGCCTCCATGATGCTGTCGGTTATTTCTTCGGTTTTCTTTTTTGTCGGCATAATTTTTTCCTCCTGTTATTTTGTCATTATTATGTCTTTGTCTATTGGTATCGTCTTATTGGGAACGGGCGTCTTTTTTCTGCCGTTCTTCTTTCTTTGCGTGGGTATTTCTCCGCCGTAGGTTTTAGGCGGCAGCGCAGACCAATCAGGGGTATGCGCCGACGCTTTGCAGGGAACAAGGTTTTTATACTCCGGGTGCTTGGTGTAATCGAATTTATCCGCCTTTAAGAGCTTTTTGCCGCGGATTATAATAAGCTCCTTTTCGGTCGGAAGTCTTAAAACCTCATCCATTGTGAGCAGCTTTCTTCTGCCTACGCCGTCTGTTTCCCTGTATTGCGGGGTGTAATTTGAAATTCTCATACTGTTAAGCTGTTTCGCCCTGCTTTGCACATTAACGCTCACTTCACCCGAACGGTCGCTTATATATTTCGCCGTAAGCTCGTCAACGCAGCCTAAAAAGAGTTGAATATCGCTGTTGCCGAGTATTTCCTGCCACTGATTTTGCGGATAGCGGTTTTGAAGTCCCGCAAGATTCTGAAACACACAGCTCATACTAATATTCCGTGACCGTATAACGCTTATCTTCCGGCTTAAATCCGGAATAACTCCGCAGGCGGTAAGCTCCTCGCCGAGAATATGCACCGGTGTAGGGAGGCTGCCGCCCTCGCAGTTTTTATCTGCGTACCGCACAAGCTTAATAAAGCAAAAGGACAGAAAAAGCGAAGAAAGGAAATCAAAGGCGCTGTCCTGATCGCTTGTTATGCAGTAATAGGCGCAGGGCTGTTTTCCCGGCAGCTCAAGGTCAATTTCGTCAAACGCCGTCATATTACATATTTTCTTCATCTGAAAAACCTGCAGCCGCGAGCCGAGACCTATAATAACGCCCGTGCGAACGGTGTCGGACGCTTGGCGGTAAATTGAATAGGGCGCCTTTGCGGGGTGCGACGGCGGCAGCATATCGAAAAGGCTGTTAAGCTCCTTATCCGAGCTTAATGTCAGCAGCTTATATACTTCGCCCATATTTTTGCGCTCTGCCGGGTAGCCCTGCTCAACATAAAGCACCAACGCTTTCAGTAAATTCATTTCGCTTGAATCCCAAAAGTGATCGCCGCGTTCAGAACCCGTGTTTTTAATTATTACATCACAGAAAAGCTGCGCCATAAGCTCGTCGCCCTGTATTTCTTCAAGGCAGTTCCACGAATCCGAATTTTCGGGGCTTACAAGATTAAATACTCTGACGGTGTAATTTTTTCTTCGCAGATATTCGCTTGTTTTTTCATAAAGCTCGGATTTCGGGTCGCAGATTATAAGTGATTCTCCGCCCTGTACCGCCTGCAATATCCTGTTTATGCAAAACGCCCTTGTTTTCATAGAGCCGGACGCTCCGTAAACCGCAATGTTTTTGTTGAGTCTGCCGTTTTGCGGTACGCATATGTATTTACCGTCATACAGACCCAAAACAGTGCCGCTGCAGTTTTTTAAATCATGGGTCAAATTAAACACCGTTTTCATTTCCTTTTCGCTCATAAAGCCGGATGTGCCGTAGGTGCCTTTATTTGAATAAACAAAGTTTCTTTCCTTATCCGGCACGCCGCCGTCGCTCCTGCCCATTCTGAAAAGGCAGAACACAAGCAGCAAAACGGCTGTAATGCAAATTCCGCAACCAATTATTCCGTAGGGAAATGAAAAAGCCGCTTTAAAGCAGGCAATGGCGTTTAAAGTCGGCTTTACAGGTGATGAGCTGCCGGGCGTTCCTCCGGCGCTCGTCCATATTTTGTAATTCTTAATAAACTGCGCCGCATATCCGCCGCCGTACAATATAGCAAATGATATTAACGGAACGGCAAGGCACAGGCATATTTTTCTTTTATTCTTCAAAAAAGCTCATCTCCCATTTATTAAAATCAATGGTTTTAAATGTTATGTATTCACAGCAGTATTTTTCAAGCGCGGGTCTTTGAAAATCAAAGCAGATAATAACGCCTCTTTTCTCTCTTAACGACAGCGCCGTATCAAATCTCTTTATACGCGGTAAATCGCAGTAAAAGCCGAACAGTACGGGTGTGCCGTCCTGCTCGGACGCGTCGTTTTCTATTATTTGTCCGCTGTCCCTTTCTTTAAGGTCGGACATTAAAATTGCCCGAAGCCTGTTATCTAAAGCCGAATCGCAAAGCACCGAAAGTATTATTTCGCCTTTATAATCGTTTGTGAGATAATAAAAGCTGTCGTAATTTCCGTCCAATAAAAAATGCTGCTTGCCGCCTGTTTCCGCAAGTATATCCGCGCACAGCTCCATACTGTCGGCTAAGATAAGCCCCTTAATATCTTCTCCCGAATAGCAGGGCAGCCGTTCTCTGCACAGCACGGTTTTCATAAGCGCCTTTGTACGCATTTCGGATCTGTAATCCCATTTCATTAAAGCGTTTCCTATGTTATACACAACGAGTATATCCCGCGGCGTTACAAGCACGCCCACCGAGCGCGCGCCCTTTATCTTTACAAACACCGTTCCTATCTCCTTTATCTCGCGGGAATTATAAAAAGCGGGTGCAATAGGTACCGTAAAAATATTGTTGTCGGGCGTAGGGGAGAATATATCCGGCTTTTCATCTTTAAAAACCGCTATACCTGCGTTCAGCATTGTAACTGTCGCGCCGGCTATTCGGTGCAGCCTTTCACGGCGGGGCAGGTCGCTTTTAATATGGTTTGTGTCTGTTTTGCCCGTAAGCAATGTTTTAAATCTTTCGGGACTGTTTTGAACAAGCAGCTTTTTGGCGCGGCAGGTTAGCCTTAATCCCCGCAGCGAATCGCGGTAATATGTCTTAATAAGTCCCTCGCGTTTAAGCGTTCCCACCACGCTTTCCTTATAGCTTTTGCCGCCTGCTATGCGGTGTAGATCCTTTTGAGGAAACTCGCCCGAAATTGCTGTAAGCTCCAATAAATTTCGGCTCAATGTGTCCTTTGAGCATATCGTGTTTTCTTTATCCATAAATCATTTTTTAGTGTAAAAAACTACCGTAGTTACATTGACCACGGTAGTTTTCGGCGTGTTTGTATGTCTTGAAAGCCTTTATTTATAACGGTTTGAGGGCATTTTTTATATATCGGGAAATTTTTTCGGAAAAGTTTCAAAAATCCGATATGTTTTCAAGGCGTTTTTCATGCTCTTTTATCCAGTCCGAAAAGCGTTCCTTTTCCATTACCGAGATTTCGGTGCAGTCTGTTTTTCCTGTCTCGGTTGTGTTATATGCGTCGATCAAAAGTCCGCTGTCGTCCTCCATTAAAAAGGCGGCTATAACATCAAGTATCTGCTTTAATTCAAGATTATCGTAGTCCCGTATGTAACGCTTTGAATCATCGGAGTATATATGCGAAAAGCAGACTACGCAATGACTGTATCTTTTAAGCGGATTACCGTCCGAATAGCGGCTTAAAGTGAAATACAGCGGGTCGGTAATAAATTCCGTGCTTTCCCGTTGTTTGCGTTTCGGTAAAAGACAGGGCAGCGTTATTTTTAAAACGCCGTTTTCTTCCCTTATGTCTATGCCCTGAACCACACCGGCGCTTGCAAGGTATTCCGGCTTTTTTGTATCGGTGCTTTGAAATACCAAACGCCGCATACGGCAGGCTATAAGCTCTGACCGTAAAGCGGCGTCGGTGGCTAACATATTGTAATTTTCGGGGTATCTTGCAATATCCGTATTCTCTATTGCCGCCAGCGTGCTTTTAAGCTTTTCTATATCGCAGGCAAGCCTGTTTATCCGTTTTGTTATAACTGTTCTGTCCAAATTATTCTCCTGTTCTGTAATATTTTACTTCGCCCGTGCCGTCGTCCACCGTGCAGTAAGCGGCAACATCTGGAATTTTTATATTCGGTATCTGCTCGGTGTTTTCAAGCACTATTATTCTTTTGCCGTCCGGCTCCTGCGTTTTAAAAGCCTGCTCAAACATTGCCTCTTTATTTTCGGGTATAAAGGAAAGCTCATAAAGCTCGCCCTCTGCAAAGAATACCGCGTTTACGGGGAAGTCGCTTATTGAATGATACTCTGTTTTATCTATAAAATCGCATATTACCCAAAGGCAATAAATCGTTTCAAAATCCGTGTTGCCGTCATTGTTATCGTATATTATGTCGGTGGCTTTATCGTGGTAAATACGGCGGTTATTCTGCAAATGGAATATTATTTTTTCGCACACCTCAGGGCTTATATTCGGGTGCAGCTTTATAATCTGCTCCTTTCTTATGTTGTGGTACAGCGTTATATTCCGCAGAATTTCCGCACACTCTTTTCCGTATATTTCTTTTCTTGTTTTCATATTTTCACCCTTTCAGAGCATAAAGAAAAGCGCCCGAAAATCGAACGCTTTTAATTCTATGCGGTTGTTACGGCATTTCGTGATTTGAGATAAATGTCAATATCGTTGTTAATATATTGATAACCGGTTGTATGCAAAATATCGTAAAAATCTTTAAGGTAGTCAAATACACCGTATTTGCAAAATAATTCCATAGCTTGCTTTCCGGTCAATGATTTATGAACCTTATAATTTTCAAGACAAAATACCAAAAAAGCTGTTTCCTTGCTCATTTTATATCCCCCTTATACATCCGGAAAAACTATATTACCGGTTTGTTCTTCCTGTTCAAAAAGCGAATAGAGCATATCCGTGCTGTAATGCCAAACTTTTGTGCTCTCATCTTCAAGAGCCGCATACAGCTTTGAATTATACAGTTTTAAAACTGCGTCTTCTTCGGATATGTTATTTTTTCGTGCTATTAAACCTGCCAAATCGGCACTGATATACGGCATAATCGCAGTAAATTCTTCTTTGCTCATGTTTATTCCTCCGTTCTGACTTCTTTTGATCCGACGAACCTGACGAATGTGAGTATTTTTTCTGTATGGAAAGTCCATTGATCCTGCAGCACCTCTGTTTTCAGGCGCTTTACTGTTTCGTCCGCGTCCAATACTCCGGTTTCAAAAAGTCGGATGGAGCGGTAAACATTATCGTCTGCTACCGGTCCTATGTGCATATCGCACTGCGTATCCTGCGTCTCACCGTTACGATTTTTAACTACAAATTGCAGCCATTCAATATCTGCTGCGTGAAAACGGCGTATTTCCGCCTGTTTAAGTGCAGTTTTAAAATCAAATTCGTAAATTGAAACATATCCGATTGCCTTGTTTTCTCTCCGCATTTTAATTTTAGCCCAGCGTTCGGCTTGCTCTGCAGAGGTTGTTGTGTAAAAACCGGGTCCGAAATCGAGAAAGGTATCGCCTTTACGAATTTCCGGTATTTTTACAAGCTGCGTACTTCCGTGATAGATAATCATTTCAATCCCTCCAGTATTTTATGAATAGCCTTCTGCTCCTTTTGCAATGCAAGCAGCATTTCTGTATAATGCTTACGAAGAATAAGTTTCTCACGGATTTTATTTACTTCTCCGGTATCCTTGCCAATGTATTTATCATAAATTTTACCGTCTTGTCTGTACCTTAAATAGTAATATCCGTTTTTGCGGCAGGTAACAGATCCCTTTGGAAGCTTTGTCAGCAAAGATTCGTATTCACATATCATCTTTTGATTGCGGACAGCTTCATTTTTCACAACAGAACCGATAAGCAACTTTCCCACCTCAATTAAAATATACCACACAAAATTATAATTATCAATAGAAATGTGTGGTATGACTTTAAAAATATTTAAGACAAGTAAACTGCGCTTTTCTAAATCTAACCCTTATGTGTATTATATCAGTATTCCGTCTACCGATAAAACAATAAATCTCTTTCTTTCTGCGGCGTTTACGCCGCATCACTGTTTTTCCGCTGACATGCGCGGCGGAAAAACACCTTGTAAGCGAAAAATAGCTTAAAAAGCTATTTTTCAAGG
>URGH01000025.1 GCA_900547305.1 uncultured Oscillospiraceae bacterium
GTGCAGTCAAAAATCTCTGATTTTTGCGAACGGCATTCCCGTCCAAGAGCGTGGAGATTTTTTCGACACGCTCAATGCGTATTATATCCGCATTATCTGCGCGCAAAAATTATAATACGCATTAGCTCCGTATTAACTCCGCATATCCGCCTTTTCACCGTCAAGTATCTGTTTTAATTCCCTACGGTCGGTGGTTATAAGCCGCTTTTCAAGCTCGCTGCACTTAAATTCAACCGTTATATTATTGTTGTTTGTGCTTATAAGCCCGCTGCCGCGCTCAAAGTGGGTTATTTCCATAATCTCTGCCTCGGAAAGCTTAAAAATATCTTTTACTCTTTCGGCTTCGTCGTCTTCAAGATTAAGTATTATTTTAGTCTTGCAGTTATTTATAATGCCTTTCCCGTATTTGCCGCCGTCAAGCGCAAAGAAATCGTTTAAGTCCTGCGTGGCGCATATTGCCGAGCCGCCGTAGCCCCGTATAATTTTAAACATTTCAAGCACAAAGCCCGCCGCCACCTGATTTCCTCCGCTGCCTATAAGCTGCCACATTTCGTCAACATAAATTGCTTTTTCGGCGGTTCGGTCTTCCTTTGCCTTATCCCACACATAATCAAGCACCGTGAACATACCCACAGGCAGCAAATCACCCGAAAGCTCGGAAATATCAAACACGGTGTATTTGTTATCAAGATTTACATTTGTCTGCTGATTAAATGTTCCTGCGCTGCCGTGCACCAAACGGTTAAGTATATGACCGAGGCGCTCGGTCGAGGTGTCGGAAATAAGGATATTATATAAGTCACCGAGTATAGGCATTTCCTTATATCTTTCGGGGTTTGTTTTATCTGCAAGCGTTTTGTTATCGTGCGTTATGCCCTTTAAAGCGTAGGTCTTTACAAGCGCCTCGTCAAGTAACTGCTTTTCCTCGTGGGTCATATCCGGAATAAGCAGACTGAAAAAGATATGCAGGCTTTGGATTTTCTTCGCAAGCTCGGATTTTTCAATATACCCGCCGTCTATTATTTCGTCGGCGCTTTTATCCGTTTTCCTTATTTCCATAATGTTAATGCAGTTTTTTGAGGCGGGGGAGATCTGTATAAACTCTCCGCCTATATTTTTGCAGGCCCTTAAAAACTCGTGACCCTTTAAAGGGGCTATTATAAACACCTGAATACCTTTTCTTCGCATACGCAAAGCCATAAGCTGCATTGTAAAGGTTTTTCCCGCTCCGCTCGTTCCCACTATTGCAATATTGGCGTTGCGGTAAACCGAGGAATTGAAAATATCCACTATAACAAGCGAATTGTTGTATTTATTGACCCCTAAAAGTATGCCGTTGTCGTCGCTCAATTCATAGGCGGTAAAGGGATAACAGCTTGCGGCGCCCGTTGTCAGCACATTGCGCCGCGCCCGGTTATATAAATGCTTTTCAAGCGATACCAGCGGCAGTGACGAAAGAAAAGCCGCTTCTTCTCGGAATGTGCAGGCGGATATGCTTATATCCTGCGAAATAAGCATTTTCTTTAATTCCCGTTCCCGCCATTCAAGTTCTTCGGGCGTATAGGCGGTTACGGTTATAAGTATGCTCATATAATAAAAATCCTCGTTGTTCGCAAGTCCCTCTTTTAAAAAATATCCGCTGTTTATTGCACTGTCAAGGTCGTCGAAATCGGTGTTTGTGTCGCTTGCTTCGCGTATTTTCGAGCGGTTTATTCTTAACTGCTGACCGAGCCTGCGCACCGCCTGCTCTTTGGGCTGGCGGAACAGGAATAGGTCGGTGTCAATACCGTCGCCCGCGTTTATAAGCAAGCTCAACCACCCGGCAGGCACCTGCGTTTTGTATCCGCCCGACGGAATAATATAATACGCGCGGTAAAGAGCGCCTGTTTTAATATACCTGCCGTGCGTGAGATCTGTGCTTTCGGGGGATAAAAATTCGCTGACCGGAATATTATCCGTGCTTTTGCCCTTAGCAATATACCTTGCCGCAGTTTCCGTCACCTTTTCGGTAAGCGGCTTTTTAAAGCTCTCATCCCGGCAGATAATGCCGTACAGAATATCCGCAGTAAATTCGTCCTCGTTATCCGGGATTATTACCTTATTCCCGCATTGCTTTAAATAATTTACCGCTGTTCTCGCCGCGGTCTGGAGTGCGGCTACCGCCTCGCTTTCCTCGTTCTTTACTCTCCGTCCGCCGTTTTCGTATTCAAAGGCTATAAAGAAACGGCGGGTAGTGGCTTCCTTAGAGCCTATACGGTTTATTAGCTTTAAATAATCCCTTTGCAGCCTGCGGCAGCTTTCGTCCGTTTCCTTTTCCATTTCTTTAAGGACTATATCGCGGTGCTTTTTGGTGTCTGCCTTTTTGGTTATGATTTTAAACTGCATTTTCACGGGGCTTATTTTAAGGTAGGAAACAAAGGAGTAAATAATACTTCTTTGCTCTCTTGCGCTTCTTAACAAAAAGTTTATGGGTAAAACCTCTATTACCTTTATGTAGCGTTTGTCCTTGGTATATATTATCCCGTTTTCTATTTTCTCTATCGGCAGATATTCAGAAACGGAGTTTTTCCTGTCGTCCCCGATTTTTAAAACCCGTCTGTTTTTAAGAAACTTTAAAAAGCCGAAAATAAAGGACGAAAGGCTCTCGCCGTTAATTCCCGCAAGACCCAAAACACCGAGCGGCAGGGCGGTAAGGCAGAGAATAATTATTTTTGCCGTAAGCCCTATTTGCAGCTTTAAAACGGGAAAGCCCGCTAAAAAAGCTAAAACCGCCGCCTCAAGCGCATTTCTGAACTTAACCAATCCGCCGAATAAAGTGCCGCTCTGAATAAAGTCAGGCGGAATAATATATACCTTGTTTTCATTCCTTTCGCTCATCTGTTTTCCTTTCCGCACCCCTGCCGCGGTTTATCTGAAAAAGGCACATTGTTGCAACGCCGATAAACCCGCCCGTCCACAGTGAAACCAAAGATACAATTAACAACTTCATTTTAAATACCTCCGCTTAAATATAACATTAAATTTTCAAGGTAATTTTCTGCAAGCGTCCTTTGTTCTGCGTTCAGATTAAAAACGCTCTCTGCAAAATAATCTTCCCCGTTATAAAATACGGTATACACCGTAACTTTTTCTTCAGCCGTAATAATATTTCCCGTTTCTTCGCCCGTTTCGGCGTTTACCACGGTTACTGATGTCTCTACCGTTCTTGTTTCTTCCGTTTTTTCATATCGGTAAATATTATCTGCGGTTTTTACCGTTCTTTCAAAATCCGGCAGGGATATATTTTTGTAATCCTTTTCTTTAGCCGCGCAATATTGTGAGATAATAAGCGCTGCGGTATATTCCGTATCTTTGGTTTCGGGGTAAATTATTTCCGATTTTATACTCTCCGTTTTATCCTTTTCTATTTCTTCGGATATTTTTTTAATGCTTTCTTCAAACAGCGTATTTATAACGCCGGTCGCTGCCTGTATATTTTCCGTAACCGCCGCGGGGTTATTAAGGTCAGGGCTGTCCGTACCGCCGAATATTAAGGACGGCAGCATACTTATTATAACGGTCGGCAGCAGCAGAATCACCGTAAGCCCTATTATTACCGCCGCAATAAGCCTGCGGTTTTCAAAGGCGAATGCCGCAGCCGCACCGACAGCTCCGCCCGCTGCACCGCCTTTAGCAGCGGCGGCAATGGCTTTACCCGTTTTAACAGCACCTCTTACGGCGTTAGCGGCGCTCAAAGCATTGCCGAGCGCATTATTTCCGTTTTCCGCCATTACTGCCTGTCCTTTCTTTTGGGGGCTTTGGGTATTCTTTTTTATACCGTATCGCCGCGGTCTACATATCCGTCCGAATGGACGAAAGGCTTTTGAACTATGGTATTCTCTGCGTATTGCTTATACCAAGCCGTACCGTCTGCGGCGGTGACGGTTGAATAGTTGCCCTCCGGTGCGGAATATTTATCCGCACTATACATAGCGAATTTTATGCCCTGCGGATTACTTTCGGATATTTCGGTACCGGTTATCCGCCCGCCGCCTATCTCCACATTATTAAAAGACGGTACATCCTCCGCGTTTTCTCCAAGTGCTGTAAATCCTAAGTACGACATAAGCGCGGCGCCCGCATTTTCACCGGATATTGTACCGGCTGTCCCAATATCTCCGTTAGCGATGTTTCCTATTACCTTATTTGCAAAGCCGCCGCCCTTTGCAAGCGATGAATCGAATATCTTTCCGCCGATACCGCCGTTTTTTGTACCGTTTGCGTTTTTAACCGCATTGCTTGTTATACCTCTGCCGACCATGCCCGAAAGCCCGCCTTTAAATGCGGCGGTATTAACCGATGCGCCGTTGGATTTTCCTGCCGAGACACTCTTACCGCCGCCCTTAAATGTGCTGCCTATGCTTTTAGCCGTAATAAGCGCCTCTGCTAACATAGACCCGCCCGTATGCCCGACATTTATTCCGAGCGAGGACATAAAGCTGTCTATCTTCTGCGATACCTTTAAGAATGCGACCGCGCAGAGAAACCAGACAAAAATGTTTCCTGTAACGCCCTCTCTGCCTATGCGGGAGACTTCATTCTGCACCTCGTTTTCGGTAAGGGCAAAGACCGATACGGAGAATATAATGGCAAGTACCGATACGGATATTAGAAACTTAATATATTTTTTCATGTTTTACCCCCGTCACATAGCCAGCGGGTTTGCGAGAAACGCGCCGACCATACTTGTAAATACTCTTAAACACCATGCGTTCATAATAAGCAAAAACACCTGTCCGCCAAGCATCCTGCACCAAGCGGCGAAAATATTGCCGGTAGCTTTGGATGCACCCATAGCGAAAGCCACGGGCGCCGTGAACACAAGCACTCCGAGCAGTACATATCTTTCAGCCGCCTCAAAGAGCAGCTTTATATAGTTCCAGGCGAGTATAAGCAGAATTACAAGACCTATAACGGTCACCGCCCCGTTGCAGCACACGCCGAGAATGGTAAGCAGCACCGAATTAAAGTTTTCAAAATTAAGCGGCGGCAGCTCGGAATTAAGTATCCATTTATACGGAGTGCCGCCTATATTAAGTATAAGGTCAACTATTTCATCTGCGAAATATACAAGCAGAATAAAGAGCGCCGAGCGCAGGGTAAGTTTAAGCGGATCTTCCGCCTCAGTACCGATTGGCGCGCCGAAGTTTTTAAAAAGCTGCCATACAAGGTTCAGGAGAATAAGACCTATTCCGAGAGCTACAAACACCTTATACATAGTCTCGGCGGCAGGGAAATATCTTTTAAAGGTTGACATATTGCAGCCCAGCGCTCCGAGTACCGACGAGTTGATTAAATCAAGAAATTTCATTACCTGTTCTGCAAACCATTCAACAATTCCGTCCAATATTCCCATATGTCACCCGCTTATCCGTTCCAGCGGCCGTCTGCGAAAAACGGCGTGATATATGCCATAATAAAGCCGAGGCCGTTTAGTATTATCCAAGTCACGATAATTCTTTTAAGCCATGCCCGCGATTCCGTTACGGTCCTGTCCGATTTTGAAAAGTTAAGCATAAGCAGCGCGATAGCCGCCGTAACAATTCCCGCTATTGTTGAGATAGCGAGTATATGGTTATATACATCCTTCATTATTTCCTCTGCCTTTTGCCATACCGTAACGCCCGCGGCGCACGCGTTAAGCGAGAAGCACGCCGTAAGCGTTACGCATAAAAATGACAGAAAAAGCAATCGCCCGACATTGATGTGCTTACATCTGCCGGGCGCTCCTTTACATATTCTTTTTTTCACTTAATTACCTCCGTTTTTCCGCAACAAAAAAGCACCATCCGTAAAGATGATGCCGCTGCTGTTTTCTCGTGATACTTTTTTGAGCATACTGATTTTAACATATAGCTTTTTACATTTCAATAGCAATTCAGTGCCAATGTTGTGCCATATGTTTTTTATAACCGCTGTTTTTTTCATTCCTCATATTATATTTGTCTTAAATTTGATTCTTTTTGTTTAAACCAAAAATATTCTGTTGTGAAAATGTATGGTGTTAAAAAGAATCCGACGCCGTATCCAAATGAATTAAATATTTGCAATTGCGGGAGATAAAGGTTATATGCAGGGCTTCCGGTAATCAAATATTGCAATAAAACGCCGATACCCGCGCCCAGCATTACATAACCAAGAAAAGAAAGACTTAAAAGCAAATATTCCCCAAAAATCCTTTTAGTCAATCCAAAAGATTTTTTTATCGGATGTTCATCTCCCAGAGCAATAAAGTAGTTGGCTGCTAAAAATTTATAGGAAATGAAAATACCGACCCAGGAGGAGATAATCGCAACTGAGAGATAATTCCTATTATAGTAAAACACTTTTGAAGAACATGTTTTTACCAATATACGCAGAAAAACCGGGATAAGGTTGACTTTAACGGTCTTTATTATAATGTCGGAAGAAAGCGCCTGTTTTATAGAAAATACGGTATTGTTCGCATAATCTAAGTTGAAAATAGTTTTGTAAAGCAGAACTGATGATAACGGTATACAAACAAATTCCAACCCTATGAAACAGAGTAAAAATATTATTTGCAAAAGATGACTGAAATCCACCCAATTCATATATGTAATTATTACATTTATAAAAAGATAGGCAATAGCGTTCAAAATCATAACAGTTGTTGACGGAACAAATAAATATTTGTATTTATTCAATATCAGTTTTTTTGCACTAAGTTTTGCATTTTTAATCATATAAATTCCTCAATTTATCAGCGGTTCTGTTTCTATTGTCGGAGTATTTACGATAGATCTTCGCGTGAAAAAACAATTTCTTTTATATTGTCAGAAAAATACGCATTTGCATTTTCGTTGATTACCAAATCGGTAACAACACATTTTTCTTTTTCAAATTTACACTTTCCCGCAAAAACCTCTGTGTATTTATTTTCCCCGCTTTCATAGTAGTATAAAACACTGATAGAATTATTTGTGTTAAAAGAAACTTGAATCGGAATCGTTTCGTTATTTGCCTTTATTTCTCCCAACATTCTCGGCTTGTTTTGAACGCTTTCCTCTGCAACGGTGAAATATATGTCGGGATCATCGGACACCCATTTTGTGTTAGGATAATCCGACGGCCGTTTCCCATAATAAGGATTTTTTATTATACAACCCGAACAACAAAGCAAAACGCTGATGATTGTAATTAAAAATATTCTTTTCATTTTATCACCGCTCAATTTTTTGTCATGTCTATTTGTTCCGCTACGTTATGCCAAGAATAAAGAACACTTTGAAAAGCAAATAGAGATGAACAATTTTCAGCTATAAGTGTTTGTGAAGTCCCATCAGCATTTATTTTATAACAGTTTTCCTTGTTATCTAAGAAATACAAATGGTCTGCGTACATAACTATTTGATAAAGCTGTTCGTTTTTTGAAAAAAGTATTCGGCTGTTATTCTCGTTTAACGATACCTCTATCACTTTGCTTATCCCTGTTGCATAATCATAGGTCAAACAATAGAGAGCGTCTTTTGATATTTGAAAGTCAAGAATTGATTGTTCCTGAATGAGGACTCTTTCAGATTTATTTGTCAGGTCAAGCATAAAAATCCGATCCTGATATTGATAATATAATTTGTCTTCAATAACGGTAAATTTGTCCACCGGTTTATCAACAACTATATCGGTTTCCATTGTATCCGAATTCAATACTTTTATAAAATTGTTTTCGCCGCCATCTGGCATATCCTGATTGGCTTTTTTGTAGCCGATCTCGTCAAAATATACTTTGAAATAGATATGCCCATCTCTTGAAACTGCATTATCACAATGTTGCAGCAGACGTTCTTCTTTTTTTTCTGAAATTTTGTATTTGTATAATGTGAATTGATCAACAGAATCTATTTTTGTTTTTTCTTGTTTTATATAATAGATCGTATCACCTTGTATGTTAATAAAATCAATCATATTTCCGCTCACAATTTTTTTCTTTTTATTGTGCTTGGAAACAAATAATCCGGACGGACGGAAAAAGTCATCGCTTCTTACGGCGTAAAATACAGAGTTGCCTTGCTTTGCAACATATCCGCCGTGTAAAATATTATTTCCGCTGTTTCCGGTGGAATTTGTTTCGGAAATATCAATATCTATTCCGCCAAAACACGCAGAGCAAATAAAGGCCAATAATTGTATCATCACTAATAAAACACACCTTTTCCTCATTCAAAATCTCCTCCTATCCAACTCAAATAACTTTGGTGCGTAAATTCTCGGAAAATTCATTTTATCGTTTACAAGCGGATAAGTTACAAACAACACTATTCCTTTATGCGACATTTGCATCCGGTGTTGAATTGTCACCCCCATGATCCGTTGACGGGACCGATTCTTTAAATATTATACTTTTAAAAATAATATGCAATATCGACTATTGGTAAATATAAAAAATGCTATTTGCAGTACACATCCCATTCTTTTCCAACGTGCCATGATATAACACTTTGAATCATTGCTGTTGATCTCTCATCAACTTTTAATCCGCAGAAAATAATATATCGGATCGTATTAGATGTATCGTTAAAACAGATACAGGCATAATTTTCTTGATATAACGGATCATCAATGACAACCCGGTTAATCAAATAATTGTCAAGCATATCATATTCATTATTGCCGGCTTCAATATATTCGGACAAGCGCTCTTTTTCTGCTTGATATTCATCGTCTGCGTACCTGATGTCAAGCATATAAAAAGTATAATATTTATGGAGTGATATTTTTTTGCCTAAATCTTTAAACAGAAACCTGATTTCTTCGTAATTCCCCAAATTTTGATAATTGGGGAAAAATTTGCTTGCAATTTCCCCTTTATTATAATTCTGATAATTGCCTGATATATAACTTTCTGTATCGCGGCTTTGCTTTGGATGTGTGTTACGAAACAAAATAAATGCCACGAATAACAATATACCGATTAAAAGAAATATGCCAATAAAATATTTATAGGTTTTTTTATGTAACATGATACGTCACCCTATTATTAAATATAACCTTTCTTAATTGTTTTAAATAACGCTCCGGAACAATTTCGTTAGAAGATGCAAAAAATTTTTGTTCTTTTTCTGTGTTGTAAATCCCTTTACTCAAAATCAATTGAATATAATGAAGACAATTATTGGTAAGTAGATTATAGCGTGGATAGTTTTGCTCATTATTGTATTTGATTGCCAATTGAAGACTAACTGTAAAATCGCCCGAAATATATGCGTATTCAGTACCATGAATTTTAATTTCTTTTGAATTAAAAATGGTCGTCAAAACACCTTGGTTAATATCATCATTGATTTGCTTCAAAGACACTTTTTTTGTGGTGACACGTGCGCTACTTTTGTCGAAACCATCACCTGTGAATTCTGTCATCCACCATTTTTGATTTATGTCCATAATGTATAGTCTTGCATGTCCAACAATTGGCAATCCATATTCCGTATAATCCACCACAAAAAATGCTTGTGTGAAATCTGTTGGAGCGATATAAGTTCGTATGCCAACATCATTTGAATCATAATGATACCTCGGATCGCAGTCCCCGTTTGCAATCAGTCTTTTTAGCTTTTCAAGTGTTGCAATATCTCCCTTTCTTCTATAATACACCAAATCAACAGCATTGCAATGCCCGGATGGGTCGGAAAAAAGAACGGGATTGTTTTTGCAGTAAATATAAAGATTGGGTCCCTCTGTGAGCCAGTCATCCTCTTGCGTGAAACGCCCGAGCTCGGGGTCATAGAAACGTGCAGAGAGATAATACAGTCGGTTTCGGCGTCCATATATTCGCCCGTGTAGCCGAATGATGTTAAGGTAGAGCCGCCGAGGATATTTCCGTATGCGTCATATTGCGTTTCAATCTCGGTCTGGTTGGTCTGACCTATTGTGCAGACAATATCGCCCGTAAGATTTAACATGTTTGAATACGGAATGCCGTTCTTCATCATTCCTTCCGCTTCGTTCCCGATACCCCAAACATAATAATTGCATTGTGAAACATTGTCGGAATTAAACTCGCAAAGCATTTGGTCGTTATTCCAGTAATACAGCGTTGTGCCGTTGCCGACCGACTTTGAAATGCGGCGGTTGTTTTCATCATAGGTATAATCTGATGTAACGCCGTCTTTTGTTACAGAAGACGTTCTGTTCAGCGAATCATACGAATAGGTACTGCTGTGCGTCGTCTGCGAATTGCCGCTTATTTCTGTTGTAGTGCCGGTCAACAGATTGCCGGATAAATCATAGGTATAAATGCTGTTTGAAGTTGAATTTGCGGACGTCTCGCTTTTAGAGCTCAGCCGATTTGCCGAATCGTATGTATAATCGGTTACCCGACTGTTTGAGCTGTTTCCAAAATCGGTATTTTGACACTTAATTCTGTTACCCGAAGAATTATAAGAGTAGCTTATGCGGTTCTTCGGAATATTTGTATTATTCTGTTTTACGCCGTGTTCCTCGCGTACCAATGCGCCGCTGTTATCATACGAATAATCGGTGAAATAATTTCTTTGCGTATATGTTTCTTCATCATCGGAAATACCCTGCAAAACGGAAATCTGTTTTGCGGTTAAAGCGTCGTTCAGGTTATAAGAGTAGTTTTCCTCACGTATAGTAATATTTGTCCCGGATTCTTTGGTGGTCTGAATTTTTGTGATTCGGTTGCTTAAATCATAACGGTATGTGGAGAACTGCCCGCACTCGGCGTCGCTGCCGCTGCTGTAAACCGTTGTATATTGCACATTTCCGTTTGCGGTATAACCGTACCCGTATTCGGTACTGTAACGGACCGTTTCATTTGTAATGTCTCCGTTATACGAGGATACCGTTTTGGATTCTATGCTGCCTGTTTCGTTATACTCATATTCTTCTGTTGCCACCGTATAGGCAAGAGTGCCGTTATTACCGAAACGGATGGTTGTCATTTTTGAGAGATCCTTGCCTGTGTAGAGATAATCGATTTGCGTTTTCAGTCCGTTATTTGACGTAGTGGCGGAAATCAACCTGTTTAAGTTATCGTATGTGTAATCGGTTTCTACGCCGTCGCCCGTTGCGGAAAGCACGTTCCCGATAAGATCATATTCATATGAGTAGGTTACGGAGGGCACGCCTTGCTCGCTCCCGGTTGTTTTTATAAGATTTCCTGCCGAATCGTATTCAAATGTAATTACTTTCCCGTTTCGCAATGTTTTGCTTACGGGGTTTCCGGTAAATTCATCATATTCAAAAACATCCGAATTTCCGAGCGCGTCGGTATACTCCGTTATATTCCCGTCGGTATCATATTTAAAGCTTTGTACGGAGCATTCAGGCACAGGAATAAAAGAGGGAAGAGCGCAGCCTAAAAGGGTTTTCCTCATAAGAATCAAATCATCGGCGGTTAATTGACTGTTGAAATTCAAATCGGCTGCCTTTCGCTGTATTTGCGAAAGCGTTGCGGCTCCGGCAAGATGCTTTTTAAACCTTACGAGATCAAGTATATTTACAAAACCGTCGCAGTTTATATCTGCCGAAACAATTGCCGTATATTTTGTGCTCGGTTCAGTATCAAATACCACATTATAGCCGGTTGCCACCGTGTCTGTTTCCGGCAGTGCATTATCGCGACTGTCAGAAACAGCAGCCGCGCCGAACCCTGCCTTTAACTCATTCAAAAAATTCAGAACTGTTGTATTGCCCGGTATTCCCGAAATGTAATTATCGGAATTATCAATGTAATAACCGATATTCTTAATTTCATCCAAGCCGGAAATGTCAAGCGGGAAAGGCTGCCCGGTGTAAATTCTTGACGGAGAGGAGTTATTGCTTTCATAGTAATACTGCGTAATATTGCAGCGGCCGTCGTCGTTTGTGTTTACCGAACGCAGAACAACTCTCCCGAATATATCATACTCCGTTTTTTCGGAGGAGAATTTTTCGCTTTCGCCTATGCTGTTTATTTGCTTCTTTTCCTCAGATATATTGCCGTTTTCATCGTAGTAGGTTTTTACCGCAGAATAATAAAGCGTATTTCCGATCTTTTCGGTCGGCTTTTTTGTCAATATCAATCTGCCTAAAATGTCATATGTGTAGTATGTGGCGTTTCCATTGCCGTCAACAGACTGAATTTTTTGTCCCGAACCGTCTGTTATGTCGGTTGACGTAACCTCCAGCATATTCCCGCTGCCGTCGTTATTCTTACCGAATGATGTGGTGGTAGAATTGTCGGTGTGGTCTTCAGATGTGCTTTGCGAGTTTACGGTTTCGCCGCTCACGCCCGTAAGATTTCCGAAATCGGAATATGTATACTGATTGGTATACAGCTTTGTACCGCCGTTATACTGCTCCTCTATACGCACCCTTCCAAACGGGTCTAAATATTGTATGCTTGAAAAAATATCGTTGTTTGCATTTCCGCTTGATACGGTTTTTGTGACGGTGTTGTATGTGATGCCGGAGTTTCCGAATTCAACCGCAGATTCATATGTATATTCAATAGGGGCGGAAATAACGGTATCCGTTCGGTCCTTTACGGTTTCCGATAAAACACGTCCAAACGAATCATACTGAGTGACCGTATGCCTGAATTTAATTCCCGACGCCGTTAAATTTTCTTCGGAGTCCGCAGATTCCGCTACGTTTGAAAGCATTTCGTAGGTATCGGTTAATCTTTCATAAGCGTCATAAATGTGTTTTTCCGCAAGACGGTATAAAACGTTTTCCGTGCCGATACTGTCTTTTGTCTGCTTATAAACCTTTATCGGGTTCCAAAAAGCGTCGTATTTGGTCTTTGTGTGAACGTTTTTAAAATCGGTGGTTATAATGCAGCGGTTTGTATAATCGGTAATTGATGTTTCGCTGCCGAGGAGCTTTGAACCGTCATAATATTTTGTTTCGGTTAATTCGTTTGTGTTTTCGTCATAGATATATACTTCTTTTATTCCGTTGTTTTTTCGCCTTTCGGTTAACTGACCGAGGAAATTATAGGCGGTTTCTGTTTTATCTGCAGTTTTGTTGCCGAAAGCGTCAATAATAAATGTTCCATCGGCATTTTTAATGCCGTCTGTATAGTTTTCTCCGTCATAATATCTTCCGAATGTGACGGTTTTTTTTGGGTGCACTCCGAATTTATCGTATGACACCTCGGTAATACGCAGTGATTTATTGGCACTTGTCAGAGCGTTGTTATCGTTGGCATAAGCATATGCCGTCGATACCGTCTGTCCGTTTTTATTGTAATTATAGGAAATCGTGTAAAGGAGCTTTTCGTCGGTAACGGTGTCGCCGTTGATTTTGCAGGAGACGACAGAAGTTTGCAGTATTTTTTTCTTTGAAGCGTCTATGGTATTTACCGTCTTTGTACCGTAATATTCTCCTTCTTTTTTGTCTGAAAACCGTGTAATGGCTTGAGCTATATTCGTGCCGCCGAAATATGAAGCATAATACTTTTCGTCTATGCCCGAAGATAAGCCGTCCTGATTGCCGGAACGGGTGTCGCGGGAAATACAATTACCGTATGAATCCCATTGCATTTGCGTTCTGACAACCGTATAATCGCCGCTTTCGGAATATGTTTTTTCGGTTTTCTCTGTCGGTTGGTTATACATATCCATTGAGACTGTCTGCGTTTCAGCCTTTAAAGTATCGGAATCGTTATCACGGGTTTGATTCTTTACTGCGATCAGGTCATTATTAAATTCAATAACTTCTTTAACATTTCTGGATATGCGTACAGCATTTTGGGTGCCGGCGGCACTGCTTGGAGGATATACCAAACTGTCGGGATATAACCTCATAAATAGGTTATTTGTTTCATATGAGATATTGTTATAGGTCTGAGAACCGAAACGGTCGGTGCTTGATATTAGAGAATAACATTTTTTTGTTCCGGCAACACCGTATTTAATTGTTTTTGCAGTATATGTATATTCGCTGTGAACGCCGGATTGCGATATGACCTCGCTTAAATATAACGCTTTCCCGGAATTTTGCATTGCAGCATTATTATATTGAACATCCAAATTATAGCTGCCGTATTCAAACTGGGTTGATCGATTTGTTCCGTCGGATATGCCTGAAAGAATATATTGATTATCCGTGTTTTTGCTTTCGTTGACAGTATAAAGAGTTTTAAACGGCTTTGATGAGCCCTCGGATATGCGAATAAGCACTTGTTTATTATTTGCCGATTTATTTCTTGCAAAATAAATAATTCTGCCGGACGGGTCTGTTATTTCTTCTATCAAACCGTCTTCATCATAGGATATCGACGTTTTGTTTCCGTACAGATCAACAATTCCCATACATCTGCCCGAAGAATCGAAATAATACGATAAGCCGTTGATTTCGGTCAATGAATACGAAGAATAATCTTCATCAAACGGATCGAGCGGCAATATACAGCCGATTGAATAATCAGGATCGGGGAAATATACATTTTGAAAACTGTCGTCAGGGCTGAATGTTAAGTCCGAAAGGGAATAACCGTTAATACTGTTATCTGAGTTGATCTTGAATTTTCTTCCGTCGGGCAGATGCAAATATTTTTGAGTACCGACTATTTCAACAGACGGCAAGGAAAGCGACCAGCCCATGCCTAGCCCATATATTGAATCGTAATAGTTGCTTTTTGTATCGTCGGAAAAATCATTTCCGGTAAAGGATGCGGTCACTGTAATCCTTGCTATGTAACACACCTCGGTGTTATCCTGAAGCTTCACTTGATAACGCTGTCCGTCCCGGGCAATATAACTCTCTGCAATCAAATAATTGTCTGTTGTATATGTTTTTTCTTTATCTAAGTCCTGCAAACGTGAAGACAGATCGCTTGAGTAATACTCTTTTTTCTCAACAATGCTGTATGAAACGTTAATTAAATCGGGTTCTTTAATTTGACTGTTATAGTCTGATACTTCGGGATCGAAACGAATCGAAAGATTAAAGCTGTTTTCGTTTTTTTCGGCAAGGCTGAGCAGCGAAACGGTATAACCGAGCATACCGTTATGTGTATTAACGGAAGAATTTCCGCTATGCCATTTTTCCGTAGTTGCAGGCTGGTATTTACCGAAAGAGCTTAGACCGGTGCTTGCGGCGACGCATGGGGAAACAGTAGAATCAGTTGCAAAGAAACCGTGCTCATGCTGCCAAGTGTATAAATGTAACGACAATTGCTCTGCCGAAAGCTCATGCCGCCGCGCATATTCCGAAACAACATCGGATTTCACTTTATACTGCTGAGCCAATTGCTCAAACGGAGTATCGGTTGTAAAGCTTTGGTTATTCGCGGGAGCGATTATATCGTTCAGATTCATTTCGGTTGATTTTGAAAAAATCAGGGCTTTAGATACTTCGAGTAATTTATGATTATTGCGCATTAAACCGAGAACGGTTTGTTTTTCTATATCGCTTAAATCAATGAAAGAGAAAATATCAATTAAGTTTCCAATCTCTTTATCAAATTCGGTTGCTGAAGAAAAGCATTCGAAAAGTTCTATAATATCGGAAGCAGATATGCCTGATAATTGTGCGTAAATAAGCGCAACAACAGAATCCGATAAATTCATTCCGGATTCATCACAGGCGGTAAAATCGCCATTATTAAAGTGAAAAAAGGCAGAAAGTATGCTCTTATCTTTATCGGACAGGCTGCCGTAAGTTTCATGAACGGTCAAAAGCTCCGCTATATCGGGTGTTATAAGAAACTTTGCGGCATTCATTGCTTTGGTTAATCTGTTATTTTCATTTTTAATAAAATTAAGCGGCAACCCTAAGTGAATTGCTTTGGCGGCGTCTGCAACCTTGATGTTTTTTTCGTTTAGCGTATATCCCTCCGATAAAACGGCGGCAAGCTCATCAGCGGTAGCCGAAGGCACCGCTTGCTTAATCAAAGCGGCAATTCCCGAAATATATGCCGCGGAAAATGATGTTCCGGAAACACGGGAATATGAGTTGTCAGGCGCGGTTGTAAGAACATTTACCCCCGGAGCATATAAGTCGTAATTTTGTCTTTTGTTGCAAAAGTCAGCAACCGCCCCTGATAAATCCGTTGCGCCGACCGATATGACATTGCCAAGCTCAAATGCGGCGGGATATGTTTCAACGTTACTTCCCTGATTTCCGGCAGAACAGACAAAAAGCATATTTGAGTTTTTAATTGCGTCTTTTAAAGCTAAATTGAATTCGTTAGTTCCCCAGCTGCAATTTATTATATCCGCTCCAAAGTTTTTAGCATACTCAATAGCTTCTATTACGGTTGAAACATAGCCGACATTGTTTTCAATAATTTTTAACGGTAAAATTTTTGCTTTCGGGGCAACGCCTGTCATCCCGTAATTGTTTTCCGCGGCTGCTATAATACCGCAAACATTCGTACCGTGAGAACTTTCGCCCGCATCAAATAATGTACTGTCGTTATTTACAAAGTCCTTTCCGCCGGACAAAATATTAGACGCGATGTCTGAATGCGAAGTGTCGATTCCCGTATCCATCACGCCGATAATTGCATTTTCACCGGATGAAAATTTCCAAGCAGAGGATACGTTAAGAAAATTTTCTGTCAGTTCGGTTTGTTGTGCAAATAACGGTTCGTCCGAAAAACCATAAGTTGTTATTTTATCGTTCGGAACCGCGTATTCAACATTTGGGTCTTTTGACAGCGTTGAAATTGCATCAGCCATCTTATCTGTTGATAAAACGTCAATTACCTTGATTTTAGCGGAATCGAAGTGTTTCTTTAAAACATACCTTTCCTTATATTTTTTAATTCCTTTGGAATAGCTGCTCGGGGATTTGTATTTTACGATTATTTCCGAAACATTGTAGTCGGTATGTTCTTTATGCGTTCCGATAGCCACTACCGGAACACATAAAAAGATTCCTGAAAGTGTTGCAAAAACCAATAGTACGGATAAAAAGCGGCATAACCTGCTTTTTGTTTTTATCCTGTTCATTCAAAGCATCCCCTTACAATTCATTACTTATATTATACCGTATTTTAACAATCGCAACAACTAATCAATTTGTAGAGATTGACTTTTGAACTTTAGTAACAATTAATAGCTTTTTTAAAACCAGACGCAACCGGCCTTAATTCTTTTTATCCTGCAAAAACTTCTTCGTAACTTCAAGGCTTTCTCTCTCCGTATATCCCCAAAGAATGCAGGAAAGAGAGCTTATGGCGTCCCTGCGTTTACGGTAATATGTCCGATAACTTATATCGCTTATATGCGGCAACAGCTGCTCTATTATCTCGCCTGCGTTTTTATACTGCTGCGGCGATAAAAAGGCATAATACAGTATCCAGTAATACATTTCCCCGTTTTTATGCTTATATCTAAGCATTTCCACCGCCGACTCAATAAGCCGCAGCATTTGCCGGCTTTCCTCAATGCTTTTTGTGTATTCGGTAAGGCCGGATGCGGAGAAATCCAAGCCCGCTATATATGCCGACTCTAAGAAATCTTCAATACTGCTGCCCATTTCAATGCGGAATTTATTTCTGACCCGCTGAACGGACAGCTCAAGGTTCCACACTACATCACGGTATTTTTTAAGCAGCAGATATGTATTGTGGTATTCCGGGGTTTCTTTTACTTCGGCTTGTTTTTTATTCGGCATTTTCCTCGCTCCCTTGCATAGAAATATCAAATCGGAAAATTTCTTTCCCCGAACAGTTCATAACAAGCAGAAATCTCAACTTGCCCGTATCTGTATACTTTACAGGTAATATACTTGTTTCCTTGCATTCGGATAAAGGTAATAACATATATTCGGTTTTAGGACATAAATAGCACGGGAAGCCCTGTAATGAAAGGATTTTTCCCACTTTTTCTATAACCGCGCAAATCGCCGTTTTTGAAACGCTGTTTAAATAATTTGAAACGCGAATATTTTCGGTTTGTTCTTCCGCTCCAGAGTTTTCATCGGGTATTTTAAGGTCAATATTAAGCGTCATTGCAAGCTCGTCTTTATCTACAAGCACATCGGATATTTGAAACATTGTTGACAGATAGCGTTTAATATATATTGCGCTGCCGTGTGAGCCGGCAAAGCTTACCGTCATTATGTAATCTTCCTTTTTCAGCTTATTAAGATACCTGCTTGCCGTCGCCTTTGAAACACCCCAACGCCGCGCTAAATCGTCACAGCTTAAAAGCGGCTTGCCCGTGCCGTTTCTTATATACACAAGCGGGCTTACATCGCTGCCCTGTACCTGCGAATCGTTATATACAGTATTTATCCATAAATCCAGCACCGCGTCCATTTCACTGCATTTACCGTAGCTTACAAGCTCGTTTGCAACCGATACCGGCAAAAAGAAAAATCCGGTTTCCTTTTGGCAGGGCGCGTTGTAATCTAACGCACGGTTTGCCTTGCTCCAGTTTTTAATTCTGAATTTTATAAGCTTACCGCGGCCGAGTATGTTGTACTCAATCAAATGCCTGTCCTGCAAATCCTTCATAAGAGCTACGGTCTGCTTAGCCGTTTTAAGGCGCAGATATATTTTAAGCTCGTTTATTCGGCAGATCCACTCGCCCGCGTGAACGGTATAGCTTATTCCGTCAATTCTTTTATATGAAGTGCGAAAGTTTGCGTAGCAGCACAGCACCGTATAATAGAAAAGACCCGAACTGCCGCCGGAGCGAATGTTCGGGTCCTTTATTAAGCACTGTATAAGCTGTCGGTATATTCTGCACCGCGGATAATCCACCACCTGTTTGATTTCCAATTTGTATTCTGACATAATTTTTCCTCCTAATATATTTATATATAAAAAGACCGAATGAGAGTAAAATTCCCATTCGGTCTTAATACCATATTATCAATAATGCCTATAGCTTTCCCCCTTCAATTTCGGTTGCAGCTGTAAAAAACAGCCTTCCAATTCGAGGTCAATGAATCGGAACAAACACCGAAAACGCCCTATTTATCGGGCTTTCCCGTGTTGTTCCAATTATAACACACTCACATGCCCTGCACAATTCCGCCCGTAATATTCAAAAGCTCGGGGTCGGTTACTGTCACCGTCATATTCTGCGTGGCGGAAAGATACGCCGAGCTGCGCTTTTTAACGCGGCAGGAATAGAGTTTCGGCTCTTTGCCGTCCACCGTGCAGAGAATTTGCGCCTCGCCGTCCTTTACCTCTTGTTTCAGCGCGGTTTCGGTAAGGCGCGAAAAGCCTAATTTGCCCTTTAAAACGCTGTAAACGCCCTTTTCGGAATTGCAGTCGAACTTACCTATGGTGCTGTAGGTGAATTTACCCCTTAGCTGCCCGGGGCTGCCGCTGCTCCCCTTTTCAACCGATATTATCTCGGCGGATACAAGCTCGCCGTTTTTAAGCTCCAAAAGGTCGCCCGTGTCCTCATCGCACACGCCGTGACCTAACCCGCAAACCACGCCTGTTGCGGGGCTGTAAAATGTGAGCGTGCCTATTCCCGCAGAGCTGTCGCGCACCCAAAGCCCTATACGGTAGCTGCCCGTTTCTTTTGAGAGCGCGGGCGTTACATACACCGTTTTTTGCGCGCCGCCGCGCTTTATTACAAGTTTTATTCTGTTTCCGCCGGACGCCGCCACAGCGGCGCTTAATTCCTCGTTCGTAAGCACCTGCCTGCCGTCTGCCGAGAGTATATAATCGCCTTTTTTTACTCCTGCGTTTTCCCCGGGGCAAACGCTGCCTGACGCGGTTTCAACCGTTGTAATATCAATAACCAGTACCCCGTCGGTATAAAGTTTCATACCGAACGGCGTGCCTAAAACCGAAACGTGCAGCTCGTCCACCACCTCAACGTTAACGGTGGTAAACGGAATTATTCCGAACGCTTTCAGCTTAACGTCAAATTCCTCACCTATTTTTTCGGTCTTTCCGGTTTGCGAGAGCTTTAAGCCCTCGTACTCGGCGGTAATGGGAACGGCGGTATTAAAGGTAAGCCCGTCCCCTTTTTTTATTTTATAGTCGTCGCTTATGCTTCCGTTAAGATATATAACCGCGCCGAAAACCGCAATGTCAAGCAGCAGCGCGAGTATAAAAACACACTTAAAAAAAACGCGCAAAATTTTCAAGAAAAATCACTTCCCTGAATTATTTTGCGCATTTTTCATATAAATAATTTAACAAATATTTCAGCCGAAAAAACCTTTTTGCGGTTTGGAAATATACCGCTCGGAATCGGTGTTTACAAGTATTGTTTCCTGCCCTATAACCTCAATTTCCGACCATGGGATTATTATATCCTCATCATGTCCGAATAGCCCCAAGGCGCGCGGTCTGCCCGGTATTACAAGCGCGCTTAAAGAGCCGTTTGATGTGTTGAACTCCACATCGTAAACATAGCCCAAAACGCAGCCGTTTTTAACGCAAACCACCTGTTTGTTGCGAAGATCCGCAATTTTGCAATTCATATGCTCTCACTCCCTGTTTTGAGTATATGAGCAAGCCTTTAAAATTAGTCTTCAAAAACGTTTTCGGGTTCTTCGTCGGTTTCTTCCCCGTCCTCGGTTTTTTCGGGCTTCTTTTCCTCAACCTCAATGCCAAGATCACGGCGTTTATCCAAATCCTCATCGGGGTGGTCGCGGTAATACGGGTCGATTATGCACTTTTTGATTGAGGGGAATGTGCAGAACTGAACCAGCAAGAACCTGAACGAAGGGAACAAAAGAATGTAAAGCAATATTTCAAAGGTAAGCGCCACAATGTAATAACCCGACGCAAGGAAAAGTATTCCCACATTCGCGGCATAAACCAGCAGAATTGAGAAAAAGCAGACTAAATTCATTTTCATATTTATAAAAACAAATTTAAAGCTGTTGCGGTATATCTGCTTTAATGAAAACTTAAAGGTGATTATAAGCGTCCATACAAAGTAATCCATTACCGTGAATATAAATAGCATACAAAGCGATATGCCGAGACCTACCGTTGACATTATGCCCTTGCTGCCGAAATAGAAGAAATAAACGTCAAACCCGAGAATAATATAAATCACGAGCTTTATTATGCCCGCAGGCAGCGCCTGTTTCCAGTTTTTCTTAACCGTATCCCACAAATCGCTCACGCCGAACGAGTGCTTATCCCGCGCGATGTTGCGCGTTACGTTGGTAAGCCCGGCGGACGCCAGCCCGTTTGTTAAAACCGGAAGTGATATAAGCCCGTAAACCAGATTTATTACTATGAATTTCCAGAAATTGCGGAAAAAGGTTTCAAAAAAAACTATAAAGCCCTTTTTCTTGGGCGCGTTTTTTGAAATTCCCGGTCCTTCCTTTTCATAATTGAATAAGCCGAAAAAGCCTGCCATTTAATTTTCCCCTATCTTATTTTTTCTTGTAGATAAGCTTTTCTCCCACCGAGAAATTCTTATAGCCCAAAATGTATGAAACACAGCTTACCGCCGGTATTACAAGCGGCAGTAAAAGCAAAAGTATAAGCCTTATAACCGAAAGGTCGGAAACGTAGGCGGCGCTGCCGCAGATCACCTGCGTAAGCGAATAAAACGCCGCGTTTAAAAATTTAAGCAGCACCACCGGGAATTTAGGCGATACGCCCGCCTTTGCAATAATCACAAAGAGTAAAAACAAGTATTCCGGAACCACCGCTATAAGCCCGATTTTAAGCCCTTTCAGCTTATCCTCCGCCTTATGCTTGAATTTCACAAGGTTGCTGTCGGTCGTGCCGATATGCCAGATATTCGGGTAAATGAATGAGAAAAGTATTAAAATACAAAATATCTGTGATACAGTAAGGAACGCCGCAGTTCCGCCCTTTGTCATTTCCGAGCGGATCTTGGATTCGCTTACGGTGAATCCCCTGCCCTCGTATTCAGCTTTTTTTGTGTCGTCCCCGTCGGCATAATAATATGTATAAAGCTCCTGCGGCTCGCTTGAATCGCTTGAAGTACCGTAAGCCTTATACCCCACATTTTTGGTAAAAGCCGCCGTTGCCAGCACGCTGAACGACATAACCACGAAAAAGCACATAATATTAACGACTATAAGCTTTAAAAAAAGCTTTGCGCCGGTTTTAAAATTTTCCTTCATTTCAGCACCTCATTTTAGTTAATATCTATTATAAACTATAAAAAAAATAAATGCAAGAGGACAAAACGTCTTCCCGCATTTTTAATAGTTTATTTACAAAATTATGGCTAAAACCACCGCGCCTACAATTATCGTAGCTATTGCGGCTATTAAAAGGCGTATCTGCCTTTTGCGCTTCATTCTGTTTCTTACGGTTTTTGGGCGGCAGCTGTCGTCATAGTGAAATGAAAAGCTGCTCGCCGCTTTTTTTAGCTGCTTTGCGCTTAAAGTGCCGTACTCCGGCGTGACATAAAACACAATTTTCTCAAAGAGCTTACTGCCCGTATTATTTACAACAATTACCGTTTTGCTTACACCTTTTACCATATTTTCGCCCCTCTTTTCAAGCTGTAAATATTGTGGACGGAAATATGGTAAAATATTCAAGTTAACATAAAAAAGTGGATAACTCGGTGGAAAAGTGGATTAAGTGGGCATAAAACGGGGCGAGTTATCCACCGCGGTTGCAAATATAAGGTTTTATGTTAATTAGTTGTAAAATTACAACCCGCCCTACAGAAACGTAAAGCGGGTTGCATTTATGCATTTTCCACAGCAAGTTTTTTAAGTTTAATTAAATCGAGAATATCTATTTTACCGTCAATCTTAATATCGCACTGCGGATTTTCCGCATAATCGGTATTCCCCGATATTATCTTCTTTCTGAGCATAGACAAATCGGTTGAATTGATTTTTCCATCGCCGTTTATATCGCCGCAAAAATATGTTCTGACCTTTAGCGGTGCGCTGCTTTCAGAGGCATAGGTTGTATCTGTTTCGGCTATTCGCTGATAAAATGTATATTCGGTATCTTCGCTAAGCCCCGTAAATACATTGCTTTTTTGCCATACCTTGCTATCGGTGCTGTATTCATAGCCTTCAACAGCAATTAGCACTACTGTATTATATGTCTTTGTCGCAACGGCAGGAGCATCTGGAGCAAAGGTATTATCTTTTATTAAGCGATAAGGGATATTATGCGATACAGCATATCTGTATGCTTCCGAGTTTTTATAACAATTAATAGTAAGGTGGGTGCAACCATCAAAAGCCCACCATCCTATACTTGCGACGCTGTCAGGTATTGTTATACTTGTAAGTCCGGTACATTCATAAAAAGACATTTCGCCTATACTAGTGACACTATCAGGTATGGTAATATCAGTAAGCCCAGTACAACCGTAAAAAGCAAATTCATCTATACTTACAACACTATTATCTGTTGTTACAATGCTGTTTTTACACCCGGCAATCAATTCTTTTTCGGCGGTATTGATAATACAATTTCCATCACTGTGATACACTTTATTACCCCTATCAACTGTAATACTTTCAAGGTTGACACAACCGTAAGATGCACCATAGCCTATACTTGTAACACTGTAAGGTATTTCTATACTTGTAAGCCCTGTGCATCCCCTAAAAGCACAATCGCCTATGCTCGCAACACTATCCGGTATGGTTATATCCGCAAGTCCTGTACAACCGTCAAAAGCAAAATCTCCTATACTCATAACACTATTAGGCACAGTTATAAATGTAAGTTCTGAACAATTCTCAAAGGCGTTATCGGCAACAGTAATTGTTTCATCTTTTATTGTATACTCTTTTAATTTATCTCTTACTTTTATCAGATGGTTGGAAATGTATAACGCACCATTCTCCCAATTTGAATTACAGCAATAATAATCAGTGCCGAAAAAGGCAGAATCTCCTATGCTAATGACACCGTTTGGTAATGTTATACTCGCAAGTTTGTTACACTGATAGAAAGCCAGATTACCTATGTGAGTGACACTGTCAGGAATTTCAATGTTCGCCAATCCGCTTACTCCAAAAGCGCCATCTTCTATGCTCGTGACATTGTCAGGTATAGTTATGCTTGTAAGTCCTGTGCAACCATCAAAGGCAGAACCTCCAATACTTGTAACACTTCCGTTTGATGGAATTAGGCTGTTTTTACAGCCGGCAATCAATTCTTTTTCGGCAGTATTGATAATACAATTTCCGTCACTATGATACACTTTATTACCCTTATCAACTGTAATGCTTTCAAGGTTGACACAATTAGAAAAAGCACCATTGCCTATACTTGTTATACAGTTTGGTATAGTTATACTTGTAAGTCCCCTGCAACCGTAAAAGGCAGAACCACCAATACTTGTAACGCTGCCGTTTGATGGAATTAAGCTGTTTTTACAGCCGACAACCAATTCCTTATCTGCGGTCTTTATTATACAGTTGCCATCACTGTGATACACTTTATTACCCTTATCCACCGTGATATTTTCAAGATTGTCACATCCGAAAAAAATCATAAAACCTATACTTATAATACCATTAGGAATATTTATGCTTGTAAGGCTTGTGCAACAGCCAAAAGCCCAATCGTCGATACTTACAACACTATCCAGTATGGTTATATGTGTAATTCTCTCGCACATTTTGAAAGCGCTATCGCCTATAATTGTAACGCCGTCAGGTATCTCTATGTTTTTTAATTCAGTACAACCATGAAAAGCATATTCACCTATATTTTTAACATTAGTAATTATTACATCAGTAATATCCGTTCCCCACGGTGCAGAATATGGAGTATAATTATCCATTTTTCCGCCGCTTTCAACACTGCAACTGATTGTTAGTACGGTGCCATCAAGCCGCCATATACAATCCACGGTTATTCCTTTTTTTACCTCTGCAAAGGCATCAAGAGGGGCAAACTAAGCAGCAACTATAATGGTGCAAAGCATAGCGCTTAGCAGTTTTTTAACCGTTTTCTTTTTAATCATTTATATTCACCTTTCTTCAGGTTCCTTTGCCCAAACCCCGATTTTCAAACCATTGCTTTTCACTGCGGCAACAATATCGTTCCATATTTCTTTACTGGTTTTTTCTTTAATGTAGTGAACACCCCGTTTTTGCTTAGTTATACCCTCTAAGGCAAGAATCGGGCGGTCAAACGGCTTGTCCGAGCAGGGAAAGAATGAATATATTTCATCCTTTTTTGCTTTTTCGTTATACATTTTACCCTTATATATCTTGTTATTGCTTTCTTTGTCAAGTAAATTCACTGTAACCGTTTTAAAGCAATCCGAACATTCGTTATTTTCTATATCACCGTCAACAACAAACACCGTATCTAAAACAAATTCACCGTTTACTCGACTGCCGAAAATAATAATATCGTTTTCATGTAAATCTTTCAAAATCGGGTATTTGTTTTGCATACAGTTGCTATAATAAAAGTGATCGCCGAAAACATAAGGGTCTGTATTCAACAGTCCGTTATCCGCACTTTTACAACCGCCGTTGCAGTTCTCTGATGTAACGTCTGTTTTATCATTATCAGACGAATGCAGAAGTAATGTATGTGCATAATACTTATTGCCGTTAAAATTTTCACGGCTTGCAATTGAATAAGACTCCCATTCACCCCAAAAATATCCTGATTCATTTTTGCTTTCACCGTCATCTTCAAGGAATAAAATTTTATTTTCAATAAGCTTTCTTTTATGCCTTCCTCTATTCCATGAGATTTCGCCTTCCCTGCGGTCATAACCGCCCGGATGCATAAACTGAATAATGTTTTCGCTATTCAAAAAAATCCCCCGTTCAAGTAAAAAAGTATACCCTTAAATTTCCTGTTTTTGTTATTATTTTATCATACAATAATCTTGATTTCAAGACAATTTCCCATTTTTATCCTTTTATTCAAAAATACAAAAACTTTTTTTATTTGAACTCTCGTTTTTTTGTTACAGACAAAAATCAGCCCGCTGCTGTCGGTTGAAACCGATAACAACGGGCTTTAGTTTTATAATTCCGAATTACGCATTGCGAATTCCGAATTAAAATTTTCTGAATGAATATGCCAAGAGGGCACATTTTCAAAGCGGCTGATTACAGCTTTTCAAGCATAGCGTCTATTGAATCGTCATTCTTAAAATCAATATCGCACGGCTTTTTGCAGAGCGACCAGCTTTCGGTGTGGGTAACGGTCTCGCCCGGCTTTACGGTTTTAAGCTCACCGAGCGACTCAACCTCAATCATACTGTCGTTGGTATATGTTTCAAAGGAGCAGCCGCCGTCGGGGTAATTTCCGTTCGGGTGGTTTGTATCAAAGCTCTTGCATAAAATATCGTCGTTAAGGCAGAAATAAACCGTGCCGCAGTTAAGGTCAAAGCCCAGCTTTATAGGCTGCTCGTACCTTTCATCCTGCCTGAGTGTTACATACTTTCTGCCCCAGTAAATGCGGTCGTTGCTCATATCGGTATAGGGCCAGACCGATATAATCCTGTTGGAAAGCAGCCCCGTATCGTTAGTGTTCATAGGTATAATAAGCGTTCCGCCCTTTTCGGAAACCGAAAGTCCCCAAATTGCAAAATTCTTATCCTTTTCGGAAATATTTTTAACGCGCATAATAACCTGCATATTCGCGTCATCCGCGTCCATTTTAATTTCAAGGCTTTTAGCCGCGCCGTTTTCAACCTCGGGATTCGGTGTAAACACCGCGCCGTCATCGGTAATTTCATAGCTTATAGGCTCTAAATCGGGGTAATATGTTTCGGGGTAGCTTTCGGGAGACAGCCATATTCTGTGCCCGCCGAGGTTTTCCCAGCGCTTGCCCTCGCCGAAATAATCGGTAAATTCCTTATCCGACTTTGAGCCGAACGCCTTGCGGTTGGCGCACATAAGGTTTTGCCCGCCCACATAGCCGAAACGTATTATTCTGGGTCCTATATCAACTGTTACATACGCCTCAATTACGCCGTTTGTAACGCAAATGCAGCGCCCGTAATCCTTAAAGCTTTCAATTTCTTTTATGCTTACCATAAAAAGTCACTCCGTTTTTATAATTTTTGCGGTATACTCCGCCCCGCAAGGCTGCGGCATGGGTAAGGCAAGTGAGAACATATCCGTTGCGCGGCACTCCGCGGCAAAAAGTCGTTTCGCGCAGCCATGCAGCCTTTCAATATCCGATACGCGGGTTATAACCGGTATGGGAGACATTTCAGCCGCCTGTTTTAAGTGCTCTTCGCCGTTTTTGTTAAAGCCGAGCACCCTTACATACGGCGGTGGTTTCATAAAGAACTCGTTATCCAGCCCTAAAAAAGCCGACAGCGCAAGCCGCCTTATTCTCGCGTGGGTATACCGCTTGACCTTAACTGTATTATACAATTCTTCCGTGCTGCTTGCAAGCCTTATTGCAGAAAAAAGTTTATTTTCTATTCCCTCGCTTATATCGGGCAGTTTTTTAAGGTCTTCGGACGTTTTTTGCCTTAAAACCGCAAGTATTGCGCGGTCGAGCCTTTTAATATCCGCCGCCGTTTCGGTGGTAAAAAATTCGCGAGCCTCGGGCGGTATATATTTTTTGCAAAAATCAATATCCCCCGCCCGCATTTTTTCGCGCAAAATGGATGCTGCGGCATAGCCGTTTTCGGCTGTTTCGGAATCGTGCGCAGCGCCCCGCCGCCGAACGGTTAAAAATTCCATATCGGCATTTATTGCCCTTGCCGCCGCAATATATTCTATTGCAAGGTTATTGTTAGCGCCGCAGAGCAGGTTTTCGCCTATCCCCGCCGCCTTTTCACGCGCCGCAGCAAAGGTAAGCCCCAAATCAAGGTATTTTTTAAGCCGTTCTTTATATTCATCCGCCGAAAGCACGTCCGCCGCGTTTTCAAGCTTTTTTACGTCTCCGCACTCGCTGCCGAAGATAAGGCTTTCGCACCCGAAAGCCGATAATACCGACACACCGCCCAGCGCAAAGTTTTGGGCGGTTGACATGGCGTAGCTTACGGGAATTTCAAGCACAATATCCGCACCGCAGGCAAGCGCGGCGGTGGCTCGCTTTCTTTTATCAAAAATCGCAATATCGCCGCGCTGCACAAAATTCCCGCTTATTGCGGCAATAACCGTGCCGTGGCGGCGCGCCTCGGTTAAAAGGTATTTATGCCCCGTGTGCAGGGGGTTAAACTCCGCTATAACACCGATTGCCGACAAAATATCACTTCTTTGCAAAAAAAACTTGAAAAAATGCCTTATATACAGTATTATATATTAGTTAGGTAATACTTTTCAAGGATAAATTAAATTTTTTACCAAAGGAAGTTTTAAGTATGAAAATTTTTGTTGTAAACGCGGGCAGTTCCTCTTTGAAATATCAGCTTATCGATATGGATAACGAGCAGGTACTCGCAAAGGGTCTTTGCGAAAGAATAGGCGTTACGGGCGCTATTTCGCACAAAACGGCCGACGGCAGAGAATACTCCGCCGAGACCCCCATGCCCACCCACAGCGAGGCTTTTGAGGCGGTAGTTTACGCACTTACCAAAAGCGACGCCAAGGTTATTGATTCGTTTGATGAAATTTCGGCTATCGGTCACCGCATAGTACAGGGCGGCAGCATTTTCCCGAACAGCTGCCTTGTAACGCCCGATGTTATTGATAAAATTGAGGAGCTCGGCGCATTGGCACCGCTGCACAATCCCGCGCATGTGCTGGCAATCCGCGCCTGCATAAAGACCTTCGGTGATAAAATTCCGCAGGTGGTTGTGTTTGATACCTCATTCCACCAGACAATGCCGCCCAAAGCCTATATGTACCCACTGCCCTATGAGTATTACGAGAAGTACGGCGTTCGCAAATACGGCGCGCACGGCACATCCCACCGCTTTGTAAGCGACAGAGTAGCCGCAATTGAGGGCAAGCCGAAGAAAGACCTTAAAATCATCACCTGCCACCTCGGCAACGGCTGCTCCATTACCGCCATTAAGGACGGCGTGTGCGTAGATACCTCAATGGGCTTTACCCCGCTTGACGGCTTTATGATGGGCACCCGCTCGGGAACCCTCGACCCCTCGGCGCTTACCTACATAGCCGAAAAGGAGCATTTATCCCCCGAGGATGTAAATACCGTTTGCAATAAAAAATCGGGTATGCTCGGAATTTCCGGTATTTCAAACGATAACCGCGATATTTGCGCCGCGGCAGAGGCGGGCAATAAACGCGCGCAGCTTGCAATAGAAATGCAGAGATATGAAATTCTCAAATTCATAGGCTCTTACATTGCCGCTATGAACGGCGTTGACGCCATAGCCTTTACCGGCGGCATAGGCGAAAACGACCCCGAGCTGCGCAAATCGGTTTGCGATAATTTAAGCTTTGTAGGCGTTGAAATTGACGACGCGCAAAATAAGCTCCGCGGTAAGGAGGTTAAAATTTCCACCGATAACAGCCGCGTAAACGTTTACGTTATTCCGACGAACGAGGAGCTTGCCATAGCAAGAGATACACTTGCCATAATTTCCAAATAATCATAATCGGAGGGCTTTATGAATATCACCGAAATTAAACAAAAAATAGAAAACGGCGCTTTTGATAAGGATTTTACAATGCTTTACGGCGATGTAAGCGCTGCCCGCGCGCGTTACAGCGCCACGTGCAACAGCTTTTGCGATATTTTTTCGGAAAGAGAGGGCATACGCCTTTTCTCCGCCCCCGGCAGAACCGAGGTGGGCGGCAACCACACCGACCACCAGCACGGCTCGGTGCTTGCGGGCGGCGTTAATCTTGACGTTATAGCCGTAGTCGCCCCGAACAGCGACGGCAAAGTCCGCATTAAGTCCGAGGGCTACGATATGGACGTTATAGATATTGCCGAGCTTGAAAAGAACGAAGCCGAGCACGGCCGTGCTTCCGCGCTTATACGCGGCGTGCTTTCCCGCTTTAAGGAGCTCGGCTGCGCGCTTTCGGGCTTTAACGCTTATACCACTTCAAACGTTCTTAAAGGCTCGGGGCTTTCCTCTTCCGCCGCGTTTGAGGTTTTGGTGGGTAATATTGTAAACGGCATGCTCTTTGAAAACAGGGTGGATGAAATTACCGTTGCCAAAATAGGGCAGTATGCCGAGCGCGAATATTTCGGCAAGCCCTGCGGTCTGCTCGACCAAATGGCAAGCTCGCTCGGCGGGTTTACCTATGCCGATTTCTTCGACCCGTCAGAGCCGATAACCGAAAAGATAAACCTTGATATTCACTCTTTCGGCTACACCCTTTGCGTTGTAGATACCGGCGGCAACCACGCAAATTTAACTCAGGATTACGCCGATATTACAATAGAATGTAAAAAAATCAGCAACGCGCTGGGGGTTGATTTCCTGCGCGACGCCGATTCCGACCGTTTTTATAAGAGTATTCCCGAGCTGCGCCGCTCCTGCGGCGACCGCGCCGTGCTGCGCGCTTTCCATTTCTTCAACGAGCAAAACCGCGTTGAGGAGCAGAAAGCAGCGCTGAAAGCCGGTGATTTTGAAAGTTTTTTAAGGCTTGTTAACGAATCGGGCGAGTCCTCTTACGATTATCTGCAAAACCTTTATTCCAATTCGGACGTTGCCGAGCAGGGCTTACCGCTCGCGATTGCTTTAACTAAGAAATTTTTAAACGGTAAGGGCGCCTGCCGCGTTCACGGCGGCGGCTTTGCGGGAACAATACAGTGCTATATTCCCACCGGAATTTTAGCCGATTACAAGAAAATGATTGAAGCTGTTTTCGGGTGCGGCAGCTGCTGCGTTCTCAATATCCGTCCGATAGGCGGCTACGAAATTAAATAAACGATATTTTAATCATCAAAAATCCCCCGGTAAAACATGTTGTTTTACCGGGGGATTTTTTGTTTGCAACAACCCCACTGGCTTTGCCGCCCATAGGTCCCTTCTTTTTGACGTATGTCAAAATAGAGGGGAGCTGTCAACGAAGTTGACTGAGGGGTATTTTTCTAATATCTACCATCTAACATCTAATGTCTAAATTGGCCGAGGGGTATTCTTCTAATATCTACCGTCTGATATCCGATATAAAACTTATCAAACCGTAAATTTATGGAATACCTTTTTACCCTTTTTGAGTATTACTTCATTTTCAAAGGCGCTCTTTTCAAGGGCAAATTTCGGGTCGGTCACCTTTTCGTCGTTCACGCTCACGCCGCCCTGCTGAACCAAGCGCCGCGCCTCGCCGTTAGAGGCGGCAAGCCCGCCATTTACCATCATAGCCAAAATGCCTATTTCGCCGTCTGTAAAGTCATCGTCTGAAAGCTTGGTAGAGGGCATATCGGCGTGCGAGCCGCCGCCCGCAAATATTGCGCGAGCCGCCGCCTGCGCCTTTTCGGCTTCTTCCTCGCCGTGCACAAGTTTTGTAAGCTCATATGCCAAAATTTCCTTTGCGGTGTTGAGCTGACTGCCCTCCCACTCGTCCATTTTGTCAATTTCTTCAAGCGGCAGGAATGTAAGCATGCGTATGCACTTTAAAACGTCCGCGTCGGCAACGTTGCGCCAGTACTGGTAAAATTCATAGGGCGAGGTCTTTTCGGGGTCGAGCCATACAGCGCCCGAGGCGGTCTTGCCCATTTTCTTGCCCTCGGAATTAAGCAGCAGGGTTATTGTCATAGCATATGCGTCTTTGCCCAGCTTTTTGCGTATAAGCTCGCTGCCGCCTAACATATTAGACCACTGGTCGTCGCCGCCGAACTGCATATTGCAGCCGTACTCTTTAAAGAGGTGGTAAAAATCGTAGCTCTGCATTATCATATAGTTAAATTCAAGAAAGCTAAGCCCCTTTTCCATGCGCTGCTTGTAGCACTCGGCGCGCAGCATATTATTAACCGAGAAGCAGGCGCCCACGTCGCGCAAAAGGTCAATGTAATTAAGCTTTAAAAGCCAATCGGCATTGTTTACCATTTGCGCCTTGCCCTCGCCGAATTCTATAAAGCGGCTCATCTGCTTTTTAAAGCAATCGCAATTGTGCTGTATCTGCTCGGGGGTCATCATTGAGCGCATATCGGTTCTGCCCGAGGGGTCGCCTATATACCCCG
>URGH01000026.1 GCA_900547305.1 uncultured Oscillospiraceae bacterium
CTTGTAGCCCTCGGGCACTACTCTTTTATATGTATCGGGCGCGTTCTTCACCCACTGCGGCGCACAGCTGCCGTCACCGCAGACATTGGTGCCGAACCACAGCCACTCAACCTTTAAATCGTATTTTTCAAGGTATTTGTAATAAATGCTCATTCGGCTGAAATCAAACTCGCCCTGCGAAGGCTCAATTGTTGCCCAGTATATAGGTATACAAACCGATTGAAAGCCCAGCTCTGCCGCGTCGGCAAAATTTTCTTCAATAAAGGCTATATCCCCGCCGGTATCTTCATATATCCAGTCAAGCCGCATTTGCAGCGGCAGCATTAAATACGGCTCTCCGTTATGCTCAACATACGGGTGCTCTGCCTCATACCTTACCCTTGAAACATAGCCGTTATCGTTTTTTTCGGGCTCTTTCCCCTTTTCTGCGTCACTGCTCTTTTTCTCTTTGCAGGCAGCGGCAGTCGCGGCAATGGCAAAGCATAACGCCGCGGCGGTAAAATACCTAAGAATTTTTTTCATAAACCCCATTCCTTCCGTTTAAATATTACTCAACCATACCCGTTCTTTCAATGCTTTCAACAAACGCCTTTTGCCCGAAGAAGAAAACCAGTAAAATGGGCAGTATAACAAGCAGACACCCCGCCTGAACGCAAACCGCATTGGCAATAGGGTCGCTTTGATTGCTGAAGGTGGCGGAAGCGGTGCTTGAAAGATTTCTCAGCGCAAGCGACAGCGTTGAGGTTCCGTTCATAAGCATTCCCGAATAATAATAGTCGTTCCAGTGCCACACAAAGGAGAAAAGAAAAACCGTAACAAAGGAATTGACCGCATTCGGAATCATTATTGAGGTATAGCACCTGAAATGCCCGCAGCCGTCTATCCAGGCGGCTTCCTCTATTGATTTCGGAAAGCCGCGGAAGGTTTGCATAAATATAAGTATAAACAGCCCCGCGCGCAAGCCGTTGCCCAAAAGCGCGGGCAGGTAATAAACCCACACCGTGTCGGTCAGCTTAACGGTGAAATTACCGCCGAATATAAGCGATAAAAGCCTTGAAATTCCGAAAAAGTCAAAGAAACGGTACTGCTCGTAAAGCGGCACTATAATAGTTTGCGAGGGCACTATTATAGTTAAAATAATGCAAACTATCATTACCCCCTTGCCCTTAAAGCTGTAGCGTGCAAGCCCATATGCCACCATTGCGCAAATTGCCACCTGAATAAGCGAAGCTCCCACAGAAATCAGCATTGTGTTGCCGAAGGTTTTTCCATAATTAAGCAGCCTTGCCGCCGTGCCGAACGCCTTAAGGGAAAAATGCTTCGGCAGCCATATAACCGTGGGGTCGTAGTAATCCGCAGGGCTTCTCACCGCCGTGCTGAGCATAAAAATTATCGGGTAAAGCACTATGTAGGAAAGCCCTATAAGCAAAAGCCCCCTGAAAAAGGAGTATAAAAAACCCGCAGTCTTTTTCGCCCTGTATTCGGGTCCCCTTTTTATTGCGGCAGCCGATAAGCCTGTTTCCTTTGCCATTTTTTCCACCTACCTTTCCGAATAGCTTATGCGCTTGTTCATAATAATGTAAACCAGCCCCACAACCAGCAAAACAAGAATAAAATATACTATTGAAAACGCCGCAGCTTTTTCGTACTCAACCCCCGAAACAAGGCTGAAAATTTTACTCATTACCGTGTTTGTTGAATCGGTGAAGGTATCTATTATTGTGTAAACAATGTTTACCAGTAAAAACGGGCTTATCATAGGAAAGGTTACAAACCAAAAGCTTTCCCAAGCGGTAGCGCCCTCAATTTTCGCCGCCTCGTATGAGGAGGACGGAATTGACTGTAACGCCGATAAAAACAGTATTATCTGCATACCCGAGCGCCACACCATATCAAATATATTATTGAGTATGTTTTCAAACATACCCACAATATTATCGGGCAGACCCATAAGCTTTAAAAAATCAAGCAGCCCGTTGCCCTGAAACAGCGTTGCCGCCGTATCTGATGAGCCCATATTCTGCTGCAATACGTTTTCCTTCAGCAAAACTATTACCACGCCCGAGGCTATTATTATAGGCAGGGCGAATATTACCCTTGCAAGCGAGCGCCCGCGAAAGTCCTGATTAAGCAGTATGGCTAAGAAAAGGCTGAACACCACCACTACTATTACGGTAACCACAACGTTGCCTATTGAGGTCAATACCATTCTCAGGTTATTCGGATCCTCCGAGAAAGTGGCGCGGTAGTTCCTCACCCCAACAAACGAAAGCTCAAACCCGCTTTTGCCTATGCTGATTGAGGAAAAGGAGTATAAAACGGTTTTTATAAGAGGAATAAGAAAGAGAAATATAAAGCCTATTACCCAGGGGATTGTAAATGAAAACCCTATAAGTGAATTTCTTTTTGCGTTTGTGAGCTTTGAGCTTTTCATTTACCGTTCCTCCCCATTAACAGTTTTATAGGATAACCCCTCTACCCTTTCACCGTTTATTTCAACCGGCGCGCTGTTGTAATTTACAATAATCTGAGTGCCGCCCTCGTACACGGTTCTGTAAACCCCGCTTTGCAGCTTTTCGTGCAGCAGCATTGTTTTATTTGAAACAGCGGCTAAAGCGTTTTTCACCCTTGCATAATTTTCGCATATTTCGCTTATCCAGTGCGAGGCGGTTATTCCGTAAAGCTCATCGTAATTATCGTTTGCCAGCACCGAATAATCGGCGGCGGAAAGCGCGTACATAAGGCTGCTGCCCGTTTCTATTGCCTTTAAAACCGCCGCGTCCGAATCCGAAAGGTTTACCGCCGGCACCGAGTAGGAAATAAGCCCGTGCATTACCATCTGGTAAAACGGCACAGCCTCGTCCTCTATATCAAAAAGACTTGATGTAACGGGTGCTGCGGTAATTGCCGAGGTATACGGCAGCGCATAATCGTTAGGTGCTTTAAGCAGCAGCGAATATCCGTTTTCGGCGTATTCGCTCATCACCCCGCCAAATATTTCGGCGGTTTTACCCGCAAGGCAAATATCCCCGCTGAAATCGGAATAAACAAAGCTGCCGATATTTGAAAGGGAAATATATTTGTTATCGGCCTTGCCGTAGCTTTTCATATATTTCTGCGCCGCAAGCCTTGCCTTTTCCGGCTTTAAAATATACCTGTCCGTGCCGGTCATTTTACCGTTGCTCAGCATGTAGCTGTAAAGCTTAGCCGATTTATCGCACACGTCCTTTGCGGCGTCAAGCCGTGCAAATAGCGAAAACGGCGCTTTTTTGAAGAAAAGAAAATCATTATCGGGGTATATTTCAATATTGTTTTTTTCGGCAAACGCCTTTAAATCGGCAAAGCCCTTTTTGCCGCCCATACCCGCAGTCGGCTTAAAGGCGGTGGGCGTTTTTATGTGGGTTATGCCGCCCGAATCAATTCCGAGGTAGCGCACCTTAACGCTGTCAACCTTATTTTCGGTAAGCTCCTTTAGTATTTCGCGCGCCTCCTTAAATGAGGTAAGCGCCTGATTTTTGGTAACAGGAAAGCCTAAAATATTATCCTTTACCTTGGCGTTGCCGTATAAATCAAGGTAAAGCGGCGCATCCTCCGCCTGTGCTTTCGGCTTTACGCCCTTTTCCTTTGTAAGCATTTCGCGGTAAAGCGCCGCCATACCGCTGTAGCCGCCGCCATTACCCGAAACCGGCGAATATCTCACCGAAAAGCTTTCTTCGGCGGTCTTTTTGGAGGTAAAGGTTACATCTATCGGATACCAGGTTTTTGAAAGCATTTTATCAACCGCCGATTGCCTATAGGTAAACTGCGGATATATGTAGTTATAAACGCCGTTTGTGCCGCTCACAAAGGCGTAAAGCTTTGCCGCCGCAGCACCCGAGGATATATTTGCAAAAAGCGTTTTGCCGTTTTTTTTCACCCCGAAAACGGGCAGCCTTGCCGTTTGAACGTTTATAATGCTTGTGTCCTTATTCATAAGGCCGTCGGTATCGTATATTTTTTGCTGGTAGCTGCTTTTCGTTTTTCCGTTATTAAAGCCTATAAGCGCACCGCTGCCGTCCGGCACGAGAAAATAGCCGCTGTCGTTCACACTCGCCGCGCCGAAATACGGCAGCAGAGAAATTTCGGTTATTTTATTTTTCTCGCTTTCCTTAATTTCCGAGGTAAGCACAGAGGCGGTAAGTCCGAAGGAGTCAAGCGTGTATAAAATCGGAACGGTAAATTCCTCGCTTATAAAGCTGTAGGTAACGCGAAGACCCGCGCTGTCAGCCGAAACGCTTACGCCCTCTTTTTTGGTGGAGGAGGCAAAGCTGGTAGCGCTTTTTTGAGTTTTTCCGTCTATAAGGTAATTAACAATAAGCTGCGAGTTCATCTGCATTTTATTTATGCCGGACATTCCCTGAGCGTTTTCCCTCTCGGGGGGATTACTGTACCACACATCTCCGGTTCTTTTATCGGTAAGAGTAAAGCTGCCGGCAGCGTCAGCCAAAACGGAAAAGCTTTCGTTTTCTATGCCTCTGCCCGATATAACCGTAAAATCGCCCGCGCCCTTTTGCGGTGCGGCTTTTTCCGCCGCTGCCGCGGGGTGCAGCAGCAGTAATGCCGACAAAACAGCTATATGACGCTTTATAAAGCTACTTTTAATTTTCATATAATTGCTCCTTTGCCGCCGTTATTGCTGCATATGCAGCATAAATTCATTTATTACCGATGATACAAACGATGCCACGCGGTTAAACAGGCTTACGAGCAGCAGCAAAAGGAAAACCACTATTGCTATGCCGAATGCCGTGCTGATTATTGAAAGAATAACCTGTTTAAGGCTGTATTCGTGCAGAATTTCAAGCCCTTTAAGCAGTAAAACCGCCGCCCACAGCAGGAAAACCGCGTTTATTATGCTTAAAAAGGAAGCCTCGCCCTGTGAGAAAACATAGCTTAAGGCAATGTAAATATAGTTGGAGAAAATGAGCGGCAAAAGGCTGTATGAGGTGTAAATATAAATATTTTTCGCCGTGCCCTTGCCCTCAAACAGCGTGCACACCGCCCAGTTTATAACCACAAATAGTATAAACAGCAGAGCCATTGCCAAAAGCTGCGTCCATACATTAAATGTAAGCTTTTCAGAGCTGCTTGCGCTGAAAATAAAGCCCGAAAGCTCCTTTTTCATAATAGAGGATACCGGCCAAAAGGCAAATATAACCGTAGCCACTGTGACAGAACCGCGCTTTGTCCACCTTAAATCGTTAAAGCCGTTTGTCGGGTGCAGCATTATGTAAAAGGGGAATTGCCATTTATTGTATTTCTTTGTGGTGTGGTCATCCCTTTTGCGCCTTTCCATAACGCCGGTAATAAGAAACGCCACTATTAAAATCAGCGCAAGCGGCAAAATCCATATAAACTGCCGCCGCAAAACTATTTTGCGCTGTGCGGCAAAGGCCTCGGAATAGCCCGATTTATCATTTGCAAGCTTAAAGTACTTCATAGCGTCGCGGTATTCGCCCTTGCCCACAAGCGCCTTACCTATGCCCGTATAGGCAAGCTGCATATTTCCGTTGCGTTTAAGCACCTTTTCCCATGCCTCATAGGAGGCGTCGTACCTGCCGTCGTTGTAAAGCGCCAGCGCCTCCTTTAGCAGCAGCCCGTATTCGGTCTGCTTAAACACGGTAACTGTAGCCTTTGCGCTGTCAAGCACATATATGCGGTTATCATAGCAATCCACCGCCGCGGGGGTTGCAAACGTTCCCTCCTGAAAGCCGTTATTTCCGGTAACGGAAAGCACCCTTCCGTCTGTTGCGGAGTACTGGAAAATGTGCCCGCGCTGGCTGTCAATCGCCACGGCAAAGCCGTCGCCGTCAGCCGCTATATCCGAAAATCTGGTAACTACCCTTGTTGAGCCGTTCCATTCGGTAACATTATCGCCGTAGTTTTTCCCGGTTTCCCACACATTCGTGCCGGTGGGGTTGAGCTTTTTAAGCTGGTCGGTGCTTTCGGTAGCGCTGTTTGAGCAGGTGAATATAAACTCATTCGCGTCCATATCAAAGCTGCTGTATTCCTGCGGAATATTCTTTGCAATTTTTGAAAGCTGGGTTTTATTAAGCAGCTTGCGCCACGAATTTTCAATAAGCAGCGAAAGAGTTACTGTAACGCGGTTTCCGCCGAAAAATGAATTGAAGGTGCCGTCGGGGTTATAAAGCAGCGCGCCCTCGTAGGTGCCGAGGCTCAGCACATAAAAATAGCCGTTTTTATCCCTTAATACCTTCTGCGGCTGAAAAAATCGCTTTTGGTCGAAAAGCGGGTCATCGGGCTTTTCAAGGGTTAAAAGCACGTTGTTATTCCCGTCCACCATTATCACGCGGGAATTGCCCGTATCGGCTATGTAAACGTAATTTTTATCCGCCAACAAGCCGGTCGGACCCGAAAGGCTGCTTTCCTTGCCGTTTTCGTAAACCTTATCTATAATTCTTACAGCCTTATAATCCATATTCAGAATAACCACACGGTTATTATCCGTATCGGAAATATATAAAAGGTCGTTCGCGGCATATATATCCTGCGGCGCGTTCCAGTCGCCCGTGCCGGCGGTGCTGCCGCTTATAACCGTTTCAGGCGACAGTGTGGCGGGACATTCCTTTATCTGCTCGTCAACATAAAAGTAGGTATTATACGGCAGGTCGGGTGACTGCGCCGATGCAGTCATCATCCCGCACACCGGAATAAGAAGGGAAATTATTAAAGCAAACGGTTTGAAAAAATATTTTTTCAACATATTTCTCCTCCTATTCCTTAATGCCGGAGCTGGTCATGGTTTGTATAACGTTGCTTTGGGTGAGTATAAACACCAGTATTGGCGGAATCATAAGCAAAACGTTGCCCGCGGCAGAGGCGCCGGTTCTTTCAATGGTGCCCGAAAGCACCTGACTTATAGCATTGGGCAGCAGCTTAAATTCCTCATTGTATACCGTGCTGCCGCTGCTGGTAGCCCATATTCCCTGAAAGGCATAAAGCAGCAGCGTAAGCCACGCAGGCTTTACAAGCGGCATTACTATTTTCCAATAAATTGTAAAGTGGCTGGCGCCGTCAATTTTTGCCGCCTCTATAAGCGCGCCCGGCACCTGCTCCATAAACTGCTTCATAAGAAACAGCCCGAGTGATGAGGCAAGCGAGGGCAGTATATACACCCAGTATGTATTTACAATGCCCAGCGCGTTCAGAATAATATACTGCGGTATTGCAAGAACCGTGCTGTTGAAAAGCAGCGAGGTTACAACCACCGGGAAAAACCAGCTTATGCGCGTTTTGAATTTTGAAAGCGAATAAGCGGCAGCCGAGGCTATTAAAATCTGACCCGCGGTTATTACCACGCAAACAAAAACACTGTTGAACGCATACCTTGAAAAGGGTACTCTGAGGTTATTTATAAGCCTGAAAAGCGAGGTGTAATTTGAAAGCACCGGACGCATAACGTAAAAGCGCGGCGGGTAAAGAAACAGCTCCTCAATAGGCTTAAAGGAATTTATAACCGAGTAGAAAAGCGGCAAAATCATAAAAGCACCGAACGCCGCAAGAATTATGAATAAAACCGCATTTCCGAAAAGGCTCCTTGTTTGTTTTTCGGTGCCTGCGCGGGAAAACAGCTTTTTATGATGTTTTTTTTGTTTTTTTGCTACCATAACCTACTCTCCTACCCTTGCCAGCACGCGTGAAACAACCGATTTAAAAACAAGCATCATAAGAAACAGCACAACCGTAAGCGCGCAGGCGTAGCCCATTTCATAGCGCGTGGTGCCGTAATCCATAATATGCAGCACTATTGTGTGGCCGGCGTAGTTTTTACTCGGAAAACCGAGCAGCGCCTGCGAAATAGCACCCACCGAAAAGGAGGAGTTGATTTGCATTACCGCGCCGAAAAGCAGCTGCGGCTTCATCATAGGCAGCGTAACATACCAAAGCTCCTGCCAGCGGTTTCTCACGCCGTCAATCGCCGCCGCCTCATACATGGTGCGGTCAACCGATTGAAGCCCCGCTATAAATGAAAGGAAGCTTATACCCAGGCTCAGCCACAGCTGAACTAATATAAGAATATTCATCATATACTGTTCGTTTTCAAGCCACTGCACCGGCTCAAGTATAAGTCCGCTTTGCAGCAGTATGTTATTTATAAAGCCGTATCTGTCGCCGCTGAAAATATACAGCCATATAAAATACACGTTTCCGGTAAGTGCGGGTGTATAGAATATAAGCGTAACAACCGAGCGCACCTTGGGGGTCAGCTCATTTATAAGCCAGGCTATAATAAAGCTGAGCATATACCCCACAGGGCCGGTAATAATCGCGAATTTCAGCGTATTTACAAACGCCGTGCCGAAAATATTATCGTCAAGAAACATTTTCAGGTAATTATCAATTCCCCGCCACTGGGGAATTTCTATCATATTATAATAGGTAAAGCTCAGGGCTATTGCCATAACCACCGGCACAATTACAAACAGGAAAAACAGAATCATAAACGGCATGGCAAGCAAATAAAGCTGATAATTGCTGCGCCAGTCCCTGCCGGCATCGGCAATAAAACCGCCTATTCGTTTTTTTAAGCCCCTTTGCTTCATTTCAATCCCTCTAATCCAAATTCTTCGCGCTTGCGTTTAAGCTCAATTGAGGTTTCCTCTGTCCATTTTGCAAGGCTGGCGCGGGCGTTTTCGCCCCCCACAACCGTGCTGTTGAACGCATTGTTCAGGTTGCGGCTCACATAATAATCGCCCGGCACCTGCGGCACCTCCCGAATAGCGTACAGCTGTGTTTTGAGCGCTTTAAGCTGTGTTTTGGTCCACGGAATAGACTCCATAGTTTTTATATTCGCCGTAGAGCACCTTGCCGAAAGCCCCAGCACCGATTCCGTTTCCAGTGAGTAGCGCGTCTGAGTTTCATCCGAGGTCCACCATTTAAGAAATTCCCAGGCTTCCTCAGTCTTTTTGGTGTTTTTAAAAATAATGCATGCCGTACCCGATGCCGCGCTTGTTCTGTCAATAGTGCCGTCGGGCTTTTCCGTTCCCGGTATAGGTGTCATTTCCCACAGCCCGTCTATTTCGGGGGCGGCAACCCTCAGCGTGTTATACATACTGTAGGACTGTATACCTATGGGCATTTCACCCGTGCGGAAAAGGTTATAAAAATTATACGCAAGCGGAAAACCGTGCAGCACATAGTAATCGGTCCAGCTCTTAAAGGCTTCGTAAGCCTCGGGGGTGGAGAAATTAGTATCGGTAAGCGAGTCGTTATAATAGCTTACACCCTTTTGCATAAGCAGTGCGGGGAAAACATCGCCAAGCCCTATTTTCATTCCGTTACGGTGCATTATCGGCGCCAGCTCCAAAAGGTCGTTCCAGGTTTGCGGCACCTGCACATTCATTTCTTCAAGAATATCACTGCGGTAAAACAGCATATTATAGCTTAATGAATCGGGCAGCCCGTAGCAGCCGCCCAAAATTTCATAAGGCACGGTTGCGGAGTCAATAAATCTTGACTTAACCTCGTCAAACCCCTCTAACTTTGATAAATCGGTCAGCCCGTTTCGCACGGCAAGGTTTACCGGCTGGTCGCGCGCCACCATTATTGCCACATCGGGTCCGTTTTTCGCAAGTATAGCCTGTATAAGCGAAGCGTCTACAAGCTTTATATCAACATCAATTTTATATTGCGGGGTAAACGAATCTGACACTATATTATTTATTATTTGCAGTTGGTCGCGCCCGAGGGACAACCATATTGTTATTTTTTTATTCCCGGAGTTTCCCGAAATTCCGTATTGCTGAACAAACGAAGCAATAAAGTTTTTAAACCCGCTTATAAAATTCTCTATAAATCCGGCATTGCAGCGCGGCAATGTATCATCCGGCGCTTTCAGAATAAAATAATCTATTGTAAGCGGCTGATATTTTAAATCCAACAGCCAGGAGGATAAGCTGCTTATATTCGAAGAAAAGTTGCTAAGGCGTGACGAGGTTATAAGCGAATCCGGCGTTTCTATTACGTTTTCCACCTGGCTTAAAAGGGTTTGAATGGTTGAGGTATTGACCGATTTATTACCTGTAACAGTCTCAAGATTTTTCTTTTCGGTACGCAGTATGCGCCTTGCCTCCTCAAGTATCTCAACCATATCGGGTATGCTTTCGGCAATGCTGTAATCGCGGTACGGGTCGGGGGAGGTGCCGGTAATTGTTATTATCCTCCTGTAAAGCTTCATAAGCGTATCATTAACATTTTGCAGGCTGCCCACTATCTCGCTTACCCGCCCCATAACCACCTCAAGCCGCATTATGTGCTTGCCGGCGGTAAGGTAAAACAGGTATGGCTCGTTTCCCTGCCCGAAAAGCAGCAGGTCCCAGTCCTCGGTGTAGGCAAAATCTATGCACTCAGCCTCGGCAAAGGGCAGTTCGCCGTCCAGCGTCAGCCTTCTTGATGAGGCAAAGCCCTTTATAGTCTCCTGGCGGTAACGCGCGCCAAGGGTGTAAAGTCCGTCCTCCGGCACGTCAATTTCCCATGAAATCCACTGCGACTGGTACTTCCACGCATTAGCGCCTATACAGTTGTACCGTATGTGCGAGGGGTCAAAGGGCTGCGTAAGCGGACTGTTACGGTCATACTGTGCACGCAGGGTCTGGTCTGATTTACGGTAAGGCGTTTCCGCCTGTATGTATTTAATTTCGCTTTTGCTTTCTTTGTAGCCCGCCGCCTTATATTTTTCCGCAACCTCGGCATATGAGGGGACAGCCTTTTTATTTAAAAGAACAATGCTTTCAAGTGCCACAGTCTCATTATTGCAAACAACAGTGACAGTATGCTCCCCTGCCGAAAAATAAAATTCATAGGAAATATTTCCGTAATTGCCCTTTACATCACGGAAATACTCTCTGCTCCATTCAAATACTTCGGAAATTTCCGGGGTGTATTCATCGCCGTTTTCATCCATCGGCATTTTATCGGAATTATCCTTCCATATTCGCGGAAATGTAACCGATGAAGCCTCCGAAAACGGGTATTCGCCGTCTATTTTAATGCCGAGGTCAACTGCCGAGCCCTTGCCCTCTATGGGGCAGTAATCAAGCGCTACGGCGTAAAGCCCCGCGCGCGGTGTATTGACGCGCCAGGTAACGCTGCCCTCGCCGTTTTCCCACATAACGGCATTTGCCCTGCCGCAGTATTCGCCGTTTTTTAGCTCCGCATTTTCTTTTGAGGTATACGCGGCTGCCGCAACGGTTATTTCCTCATAAATCGGCTCTGCACCGTTTTCGGTATTTTTGTTATTATAAACACCGTAAGAGCCTTCGGCATAAACCGTTTCCTGCAAATTGAGCTTGCCGCCCTCTGCCGCAAAGCAGCTTTGCGGTAAAACCGACGCAAGACACAGCACCGCAAGGCAGCCGGCAGTGATTTTTTTAGCGCACCTCAGCATTGAACGCATCCTCCAAAATTCTTTTCTGTTATTATTTTAATTCAAAACAATGCGTGCGTAAATATCGCATTTTTTAGAAATTTTATTTTTTCTTGCTGTCTTGGGGATTTCCAGAGCAAAAAAGAGCAAATTATATTGCTTTTGCATTACAAAATTATTATAATTTAATTACTGTTTAGATATTTAACATATAAATTAAGGGGTACTTCAATGCTTAATATTCTAATTGTTGATGATGAATACCGTGACCGCCGCGGTATGTCAAACATAATTAACAACCAGGGCTGGAATGTAAAAACCTTTGAAGCCGGCTGCGGTCAGGCGGCGGTTAAAATGCTCAAGGAGCAGGATATTGACATTTTAATTACGGATATACGTATGCCGGATATTTTGGGCACAGACCTTGCACAGACCGCGGCAGCGCTGCACCCCGATATTAAAACGGTGTTTATAAGCGCATACCGTGATTTTGAGTACGCCCAGCAAGCGCTGCGCTGCGGTGTGGTGAATTATCTTTTAAAGCCGTACCTTATTGATGATTTTATTGCCGCAATAGAAGCGGTGGTTAAAAAATGCCTTTATGAAAAATCAGAACACCCCGAAAGCACCGCCGCTCCCGTTCAGGATCAGCTTTTTAAGGATAATCTTTTCAGCTGCTTTTTAAAGGAGCCCGAGGACGAAGCGCTTATTTCAGAGCTTGAAAAGCAAATAGGCAGCCTTGAAAACGGTGTACAGCCGGTTATGATTGAAATTTTAAGCCGCAATACCGATATGACCAGAATACCGCTTAAAAAAATTCTGGAGAGCGCTTTTTGTCGGGATGTAAATTATTTCCGCCTCAATAACAGGCGCTGCCTGTGCCTGCTTACCGATAAAAGCCTGTTTCTACCCGAAAGCGGGCTTTCAGAAAGGCTTATAGCCGATTTTTCCGATTCGGGCGAAACCAAAATATGCGCGGTATACGGCGGTGCTATACATTCCGTAGGCGAGCTTATACAGAGTTACGCCAAGCTTTCCGGCACAATTGAGGTCTGCTTTTTTACGGAAAACAGCATTGTTCTGCCGGCAGACAGCGGGAATTTATCCGAATACGAGAAAAATCCGCCGATAGACGCCGTAACCGACCGCATTGCCTTTTCGGTTCATTCAAAGGACTACGACGCGGTGCTTTCGGATATAAAATTTTTATTTGATTATTTTAAAAGAAGCAATCATATGTCCGCTTTATATGTAAAATATATATGCTCAAATATAATCAACCGAATTTTTCTTAACGTAAATGCCTATGATGTTGAAACCCAAATGCAAAAATATCTTAAAAAGGTGTTTGAAACGCAATCGGTCAATGATGTATACGCGGTTTTTGAGGAGCTGATAACCGAAATTCGAAACAGCGATGACAGCTACGAAAATTCAAGAATAATAAACAATGTTTACCACATTATAGAAACCGAATATATGACCGATTTAACCCTTGAATCGGTAGCTCAGCGGCTTTATTTTTCGGCGTCCTACCTCAGCCATTTATTTAAAAAGGAAACCAACCAGAACTTTATTGACTATATTAAAAACTACCGCCTGCAAAAATCCTGCGAGCTTTTAACAAATACAAACTTGCGTATTTCGCAAATTTGTACTAAAATCGGATATGAAAGCACGTCCTACTACTGCGCGCTTTTCAAATCCACCTACGGTATCACGCCTACGCAGTACCGTAAAAGAAAAAGCAGGGATAGCAAATGAAGCTTATAAAAACACTGCCGCTGCGGTTCAATAATCTGCCCTACCGCAAAAAGCTGCTTATAACCCACTCGCTCGTTTTGGTAGTGCCTATTATAGTGCTGGGGTTTTACTCGTTTTATCAATCCCGCAAAATGCTTATAAACTCAAAGCTTACCGATATAGACTACTATTTCAGCCGCGCGTCTGCCGGACTTAACGAGGCAATTGAAAACAGCGAAAAGGTTATTGATAAAATAAAAAATAATCCTACAATGAGCAGCGTTCTTAATTATGAGCCGGATAAATCGGGCGAAATAATGCGTGACGCCGAAACCGTGCTTTCTCCCTTTATTTACAACGCAAAGCAAAATTACCGCTACATACGCGAAATAACCTTTTATTCCGCCACGGCGCGCCCGGCGTTCAGGAGCATTATTCGCCCGCGCTCGGAGTTTAACATTTCTGAATTTCGGAAAAGCAATAACGGTGATTTTAACTGGTTTTACAATGAAAAAATGATAATACTCTCCCGCACCATAGTTATGGCAGATGAATATAAAGGCGACCTTACCATACAGATAAATCCGCAAAAACTGCTTGAAACCACCGCATCGCCTAATTTTTTCAATTATAACATAGCTCTTTTTTCTGAGGACGGCAGCTGCATTTACAGCAGTATTTTACCTAAAGATAAGGCGCTTATTAAGGACATAAACGAGGTATTCGGCACCGAAGAAAACACAAAATTCGGCGGGAAGGACTTTCTTATTAAAAGCATAAAGCTTGAAAACGGCTTTGTGCTTACCGCCTTTGTAAATCAGGGCACGTTTTTGGTGGGTATTAAAAGCATACTTATTACAACCCTTATTTTTCTTTTAATATGCCTGTTTTTCTCAACACTGCTGGCATTGGCGTTTTCCAACACGCTTACAAAAAGGATAACCGTTTTGAATAACGAAATAAACCGCGTTAAAACAGGCGATTTGAATATAAGCGTTCATTCCGATTATTCCGACGAAATAGGAAACCTCACCAATAATTTTGATAATATGATACGCCACATAAACCGCCTGATAGAAGATATACGCGAAAGCGAGCATATACAGAAAAAAGCAGAGCTGAAAGCCCTGCAGGCACAAATAAAGCCGCATTTTCTGTATAACGTTTTGCAGGCGGTAAACTGGAACGCTATTGATAAGGGAGATACCGAAACCAGCCTGATAGTGGTAAATCTTTCAAACTTTTACCGCGCCGTTTTAAACAAGGGCGATGATGATATTTCGGTTGAAAAGGAGCTTAAAACAGTTGAATACTATATAAACGTTGAAAAAGCGATTTACGGCGATATTTTTAAGGTGGCTTATAATATAGATGAGGGCATAAAAAACTGCCTTGCCATTCCGCTTATACTCCAGCCGCTTGTTGAAAATGCAATTGAGCACGGAATAAGAAGCCTTGCAGAGCCGCACGGGGAAATTGCCGTTTCGGCATATGCCGAGGGCGAAACGCTTGTGTTCACCGTATCGGATAACGGCGCGGGCATACTGCCCCAAAAAACAGATACCATTCTCACAAAAGCCACCTCGGGCTACGGGCTTAAAAACATAAATGAAAGAATAAAGCTGCGTTTCGGCGAGGAATACGGGCTGCGGCTCACATCCCCCCGCAACCCGACCGTTTTTACAATTACACTGCCACTTATTCCGCTTGAGCTGCAGTAAATGATTGGCAAACCCAAATGCCCTCCTGTTTCGTCTTTACCGAAACAGGAGGGCATTTACTAACATCTACCGTCTAATATCTATCTGAATTTATAACTCACCTAAAATATTAACACCGTTTATAAATTCACAGTCGTTTGCAAGCCTTGCACCATTATTTCCGTAATCTTTCAGTGAAAAGCCAAAACGCACTGCGGCGGAAATATCCCCGTCAAAATATGTCTCACAGGTTACTTCATTGCCGCTTTGCAGCTCTGAGAGCTTGCAGGCGGGTCTTGCCGCTATAATATTATTATCCTTATCAAGCAGCACAATATCGCAGCTTTTCATTGAGTGCGGCGCTGAAAATCCGTAATTTATAAGCTTTAGCTTAATTTCGGTAAAGCGCCCCGCTTTTGAAATTTCCGCGTTTTTCGCCGCTATATGGTATCCGAGAAAATCCCTTATGTACTCATAGCAGCTGCGCTTTATCGCCTTGCCGTCGGTGCCTGTAAACCATTCGGGGTTAAAGGGCATACCGTTTTCCGTAAGCATTTCGGGCGTTACAGGCTCTGTTTTCCACCGTTCAATTGAGTAGGAATTTTCCCTTGCCCATTTTTCCTTATCCTTGCCCCGTTTTTCCTTATAGTTATGCTCTATGCTGAACGAGGTGAAATGATGCTTTGCAAGGCGTTTCGCAATAGGAAAGCCCAATAAATTGCAGCGGTCATCCACCCAGGGCATTTCGCCGTCCACCGTGAAATAAGGCGTTTCCTCGGTCATCTGCTCATAATACGGGCTGTCCTCCTTAGCACCGGAGTTCCACTGGTGGGGCTCATCCAGTATATAATCATCGTGATACCCTACCCTCGCTCTGCGCATATCGTATTTATCGAGAACATTCTTTATCCACACATAGCGCACCTGCACCGGCAGATTTTCGGGTATATTATCAAGCAGGTGGCTGAGTATGGTTTTTCTGTCCTGCTTAGCTCCGCCCGACCATTCGCCCCACGGTCCCAAATATCCCGCCTGAAAAGCATAAATCACATCACGGTTGCGCGCAATCACGTTTTCCAGCTGGTCAATGTGGCGCATTATCTGTTCTTCCTCTACGTCCTCTCTTGCCCAGCCCTCTTTATCGTCGTGAAGAATATAGGCAAACCGCAGCAATATTTTTATTCCCTTTTTGCGGCAATAATCAAAAAAGCTTTCAATGCTGTTTATTGCGGCATCGTCTAAATCCTTTTCCTTATAGGGGGTAAGATAAAAATAATGCTGAGTAATAAGGGGTCTGTCCTCCTTATATTTTTCAAGACATTCATCAAGATACTCATAAGGGTTGCAGCCGCGGGCGTCTATCCTGTCACACGGTATATGCATACTGGTTTCCATTCTGAAGCCCCTATCGGGGTTTTCAAGCAGTATTTCCGTTTCCTTGCCGCGCAGCGGCTTAAATTCAAATGTTTTCATAGTGAAATATCCTTTTAAATTAGTTTCGGCGGATGCTCCCACCCGCCGAATTTTTTTACTTTATCGGCTCATAAGAACCTTTCTGCAAACCGCCAGGTCTGCCGCAGTCACGCTGCCGTCGCCGTTTAAATCGCACATAAAGTTTTTATCCTTCGTGCCCGCAGTCACCTTTTTAAGGGCTATAAGGTCAAGCAGGTCGGTGCTGCCGTTAAGACTTACATCAGCCCCGCCGGTGAGCGACTTATAGCTGCTTACCGCTGCGGTAAGGGTTGCATAGTTCACAACATTTTTCTTTTCATAGCGTGAAAGCGTTTCATAAGCGCTGTATGCCGCGTCTATAAGCCCGGTGCTTTCATCTGTTGCGGCTACCTCGCCAATACCGTCAATTGCCGCCATTACACCGGCAAGCGTATCGGTTTTTTCATACGCTATATCAGCAAATGAAATTTTTCCGAGTCTGCTGCCTGTCGCGTAAACATCCACCATATCAATGGTTTCTGTATCCGCTGAGATATTCGCTCCGGAATATACAAACTGCTTTCCGTCATAATTCAGAATTACGCGTTCTCCCGCATATATCAGCTCCATATCTACCCAGCGGTCATACGGTGAATAATCATCGCCAAAGTATTCAGCATAGCTATACCATTTTTCCCCGCCGCACACCACGCGCATCTGAGTTTTGTAAATATATATGCTATTGCTATTAAGGCTGAATGTCATTAAAACCGCTTCGGAATCATCGGCTACCGAGCCGTCAATATAAAAGCTTGCCTTAAACGCGCGGTTATCGTCATAATCGGTCTTCTCGCGGAACCAGCTGCGCCCGTTATTGCCGCTTTGAGCTAACACAGCGGCCTTTCTGCCCGCAACCGTTGCAACTGAGTATTTCGGGGTGCTCCATGCGCCGCTCCAATAATCGCCTAACATTTTTCCGTCTTCAATATGGTCTATATTAACGACCTTTATGCTGTCGCGTGTTTCGGAAATATCGGTTATTTTTATACTCTTTATTGATACCTGACCGCTTTCCCCGTAACGCCCGAACCGAATTACTCCGCTTTCTCTGTCAGGGTCGGCAGCAGTGGTGAAAAGCTGCGTGCCGTTAAGATACATTGAGAGAGTATTGTCCTTGCAGATTATTTTAACCGTTTTGTATTCATCCGAGCCTATACCGGTGCCGCAATATGGCTGCCCTGTTAAATGATTAAAGATTCTGCTCTGCTGCATTCCTATTTTTTCGCCGCCGGGCAGCGCCAGAATAACACCGCGATTCCAATCGACGCCCGTAAATTTCAGCTTCATTTCAATTTCAAAATCTTTAACCCTGCAAGCGCCCGCGCCGTTAGTCCAAAGGTCAACATTTCCGAATTTGAACGGGAGAGAATTATCCTCCCACGCAAGATTATAAACGTACGCTTGTTCCTCGCTGTTATATGTGCCCTTAGAGGTAAGCGGAAAAGCGGAATAAGCGTCGGCGGAATAATCAACATCGGTTATTTCGGCAACATCACGCGCCCTTGATTCAAACACTTTAACATCGGCGATTTTTGTGCCGGCGTAGCCTAACACCAAAGCAATATCACCCTTGGAGGCTGCCGATTTTAAATCACCCCTGTACCAGCAAATACCGTCAAATATTATTGAAAAACGGTTTTCATATACCGTAAAATCAACCGAGTGCCATTTTTCTGCACCCTTGCCGCCCCATTGATCGCGAATCTGCCCTTCTTTACTTCCTATAAAGGTCATATCGTCTTGCGCCCAATAGCTTTGACCGAAGCTGTACACATTGCTTTCGGTTTTGCAAAGCTGCGCTATTATAGGTCCCCAAATATTTGAGGTATGTTTAGCCTTATCACTCAAATTCGGTTCTTTAAATTTATAGCTTAATTTAATATTCCTATAGCCTGTGCCCTCTTTATTAAGGGTGAGCGTATAAAAATTATCGCTTATGCTTTCAATTACCGGCAAACCGGAAAGTGTTTCATCACTCAGCCTTATGCCGTTCTCTGCGCCCTCTTCTGCCAGAGTATACGCTATTTCTTCACCGAACAGGGTATATGCGGGAGTTGCCGTTTCGTCCTCTGCCGCTGCGGTGCAAAGCCCCGCCGCAGAAGCGGTTAAAATCAGGGCAAGAGCCAAAGCCGCAGTAAGTACGCGTTTTGAAATTTTTAATTTTCTTAACATGATTGGTCTCCTTTTCATAAATAATTTTATTCCGGCAAGCAGTCTTTTGCCAAAATATCATATAATTATTGTATATTTATATAATATTTTTGTAAATATTCCATTTTTGCTTTTTGTTTTTGATTTTTGCTTTTATTTAAAAACGGGTCAGGCTATTGCCGTTTTTTCACACCCCGATAATCAGCAATTTTCTGAGCGCCGTCAAATCCTGCGAGGTCACGCTGCCGTCGCCGTTTAAATCGCACATAAAGTTTTTATCCTTCGTGCCCGCAGTCACCTTTTTAAGGGCTATAAGGTCAAGCAAATCGGTGCTGCCGTTAAAGTTTACATCCGCCCCGCCGGTAAGTGACTTATAGCTGCTTACCGCCGCGGTAAGGGTAGCAGAGTTTACAACATTTTTCTGCTCCGCTTTGCCTAAATCTTCATACGCTGAATAAGCGGTATCTATACGCGCGGCACTCTCTGCACCGGGCTCCACCGTGCCTATCGAATCAATAGCGTCCAGGGCGTTTTTAAGGCTGTCAATATATTCAAAGCGCATATTCGCAACTGCGCAATTTGCGTTTTCACCGGAGCCGTAGCCTACAAATTTAAAGTAATCGTTGCTGCCGTAGGATGCTTTATACTCGCTTAAAGGCGCTGCCGCCACACTGTGTGTGTGACCGTCAAATACAAATATAATTCGGCTGTCTGTAAATATAACCTCAATATCTATCCAGCGGTTAGGTATTGTTGCAGCGTAATCAGCCCCGTAATTATCGGCATAATTTATCCATTTTTCAGCGTTTTTATATGTGCCGTCCTCATTTTTTTCGGGATAGGTCAAACGCAGCTGGTTTTCATAAACATCTATTTTTACCGCGCATTTTGAAAAATCCGTTGCAAAGCCCAGTTCCATTCTGTGCGCCGTGCCTGTCGTGTTAAACATTGCGTCGGTCATATAAACGCTCATTTCAAACGCAAAATTATCTGCGCTCGGTCTGCCGGTAAATACGGCGTTTCCGCCGCCCGCCTTATAGCTATGCCATATATGCGCCGGTTTACCGCCAATATTTCCGGCAACAAATTCCACCTGACCCCACGAGGTCACTGCACCCGAAGTATCATCGCCGTTCTCATAGCCGTAACGCTTTTTCACCGAATACGCCTTGCGCGCCTCTAAATCGGTATTATCCGTTATTTTTATGCTCTTAAAGGCTACTACCTCTGTTTTAAGCGTTCCGTCAACATAAAGCTCATAAGCAACAAGGCTGTTTTCCCTTTCTGCCGCTGCATTTTCATATGCGGCGATTATACCGTCGTCAAGGTATAACTGAATATATTCCTCCTTGCACACTGCTTTTACCTTGTGGTATTTTCCGTCGTGAATGTTTTTGTAATGCTGAGCTTCCCCGGTTTTAACGCCGTTTTTGAAATATCTTACAATTGAACCGGATATTTCTATTCTTGTGTTCCCCGGTAAAACAAGCGCAAAGCCCCTTTGGTAGGTGTTTTCACCCGAAAAGTCCTCGGTTCTGAACTCCGCCTCAACCGTGTAATTTTTAACCTTGGAATATTCCTTTACTTTTTCGGTCCAGTTGTTGTTACTGTCATAATAGTAGAAATTGACCCTTTGCTGCATATTTGCATTAAGCACCAGCTCACCGGCGGTCTTGCTGTATACCCCGTTTTGGCTGAAACCGAGCTTTGAAAGCGGGGCAGCCGAATAATCCGCGTTAATAACCGTGGCTGCGTCCTCAGCGGCAGCATAAGTGACCTCAAGGTCTGAAATTGCCGCGGAGTTCCCTAACGTAACCGAAAGCTCGCCTGCCGCAGGCGCGGCGGAAAGCGTGCCTCTGTAAAGGCATGCACCGTCAATTAAAAACGTTATATTATCGCCAAAGAGGGTAATTTCGGCTCTGTGCCAATTGCTGTCGTTAAGCCCTGAATATTGGTCTGCTGCTACTTCCTTGCCCTCTGCCACAGCCATAGCCTGTGCTGCCTGCCAGCGTCCCATATGGAACATATTGCTGCCCGGCATATTTACCTTGAGCGTATCTTTAAACACCCCGACCTTGAAATTAATGGCTATTTTGAAATTCGCCGCGCTTTCGCTAAGTATAATTTTCTGTGCTGCGGCTGATTTATTTTTCACTATTCCCGAGCGGCTGTTTATGCTGCTGTCTGTTATTACCTCAAGTCCGTCGGCACTGTCTGCGGCGGAAAGCGTGAATTTCTCCGTTTTACCGAATACCCCGTAGGTAGGCGCTTCCTGCTCGGGCGGCGTTTGAGTGCCTACCCATACCTTAACAATTTGCCCCGCGGCTACGCTTACGGTATTACCGATTTGAGCAGCCCTGCTATCCGCCATCCAATATTTATCCCTATAAACACCGCTTTGGTAACACACGGCTTTATCGGTATTAAAGGTGTATGTTCCGCCCTTAGTCGAGGTGAGTATAAACTCGTTCTCCGCAGTACTTAGCATAAGCCCCAGCCCGTCATTCTGAGAGGTATATGTAATACTGCTGCCGCCAAAGCTTTGTGTTTCGGTAAATTCCGAAACCGGGGCGTATGTGTAGCTGCCGCCCGATTTACTCACCCGGCACAGCGCGCCGTCCTTTACCCTATACTCGCGCTCGCCGTTAAATTCGGCAACACTGCGCTCGGCTGCCGCCCGCGCTAAGGGTACATAAATATTGTTTATAATTCGGTTAAAGCTGCGTATTGCATCGGTCACTCCCTCTCTTTCGTTCCAACCGCGGTACACTCGCCCATCCCAGTAGGCGTTATACTCATATGCCTTTACTCTCGCGGCATAATCCGCCTCGCTCTCGTCAGCCCCGCGCACCGGTCTTGCCGCCTGTATATTGGCATACATACCCTCGCCGCTGTTTTCAATTCTGTCATCACGGTAGCAATACGGCATAAAGCCGCCGCCTATTGAAAAAATTTTACCCGCAATATTGCTGTAATCGTAGGTTGTGTTACATTCGGCAAGGTGGGTAAAATTATCGTCTGATTTTGGCTGTAAATAGCCGTCTATATTATCCCAATCGGAATAATATATATCCTCGCCCACCATATCTATGCCCGTAGTTGCGGCAAGGTCTGTAACATCATCGGCAATGCCCGCCATATTGCGCCCCGCCCCGCTGAAATTAACACGGGTAACGCAATTATATGCGCTGTTATGCACAATATCCCCCAGCGCGCTAAGCTGGGCAAACAAGGCGTTCCTCTGCCCGCCCGTCCAGCAGTATTTATCGTGCTGCGCGGCGTTATTCCACCAATAGGGCGCTTTTGCGGTGCCGCCCTCGGCATATTTTTCAAAAGTATCTGCACCCTGGTCAACCTCGTTATTTACCTGTATCATCACACAGCGGCGCTCGGTATCGTTTTTCGCCAGCCATTGCATCATAGCGGCAAGCGCGTTTTGCTCGGCTGCCATGGTGGCAGCGCACGAAAAATCAAACCATATGCCCGTGCCCTCGTAATTTTCGGGGTATACGCGTTTATATGTATCGGTATTATTCAGTATATAGGTCGGCGCGAGAGCCCCGCCGCCGCAAACATTGGTGCCGAACCAAAGCCACTGAACCGTAAGGTCATATTTATTAAGGAAATTATAATAATACTGTAAACGCGAAAAATCGTACACTCCGACTGATTTTTCAATGTTTGACCAGTAAATAGGTATATTTACCGAGTTAAAGCCGTCCTCCTTCACTTTTCTGAAGGTCTCTTCTATAAACTCATCCCTGAGCTTCGCCGCAATTTCTAAATATTTTGCCTTTTGTTCAGGGGTGTAGGCGGCGCTGTTTTGGTAGTAATCCGCCTCCGGCAAACCGTATTCCGCTCTTTCGGCTGCGGAAAGCCTGCCCTTATCCTCCAAAGACCAATCGGCGCGCAGCTGCATGGAATACACAAGGTACGGCGCACCCTTATATTCAATATATTTTCCGTTTTCCCCCGTAACCAGCCTTGAAACACAGTCAGTACCGGAAGCATAATCAACCGATGCGGCGCTTGCGGGCATTCCACCCACAGCACCCAAACCCAGCGCAAGCGATAATAACAAAGCCAATAATCCTTTTGGATTCTTTTTACCGGACATAAAACTCAACTCCCAAGTTCTATTTTGCACTTTCAACAAACTATACCTTATAATTCATAATTTAATTATATATTATTGCAAAACAGATTGGCAATATCCCATTTTTTTGATTTATTGTTGCTTTTTGCTGATTTGAAAATCAGATATTAAGGATAAAAATGAATACAAATACACAGAAAGAGATTTCCGATTCAAAGGACGCATAGGGAAATTATTGTATTTTCTGCCGCGCAAGAAACAATGCCGAGGTCTCCGATTATTACACAAGCGAACGCGAAGATAATATCATATTCGGAAAGCTCATAGTTGTTTTCGCAAATACAATTATATATATTTAATTCCCGTCATTCACCGGCATTTTAAATTTTCACGCATCTTTTTCTCGTTATTTTCTCAAACATTATTATATAGCTTAAAGAATTTCATGATTTGAAACAATAGCATACGTGGGCGAATTTATAAAAAATTTTATTTCACCCCTTGACAAAATGAAAAAATATGAGGAATACTATAATTAGACGTTCTATTTATGAAGGAGTAACGAAATAAAGTTCTGCGGTCCGAAAGGGCGCTGTAACTTCATCCGCGGCTCCGAACATGGTCGTTATATGAATTTGCAGACGCTATCCTGTCGGATATGCGTCTTTTTGTTTCTCGGAGAACCGATTGACCTATAAAATCGGTGAAACAAAACGGCGTATGCAGAATTACAGACCAGATAACAGGAGGAAATTATGGAAATCGGCACTGCTGAAAGGCTTACCGCTGCCGCTTCCTACGATCTGCTCAGGCGATTGACCGAAAAAGGGGTTATATCAAAAGAAAGGTTCGCAAAGCTCTGTTCTTTACTTAATGACTGTCAAGTATGCGTTTCAGCCCGAACGCATAATGGCTCTTTTTTGGAATTTGAGATAAAATCTTCTCAAACCAAAGAAAGGGAGCAATAAAATGAGTACAGAAGAACGAACCGTCAGAGTTATTAAAGCAGATAAATCTTTCGAAAACAGCACGCTGCGCGTTGCGGCATACTGCCGGGTCAGCACAAGTGAAGAAGATCAGTTGAATTCCTTTATCACCCAAATGCACTATTATCACGATTTTATCAGCCAATCGGATAATATGATCTTGGTAGATATTTACGCAGTCCGAAGCATTGGCGACTCCAAAGCGGGTATCGACAGTGAACAGAATGCGGCTTTAAATAGGAGGATACTCTAAAATCAAAGTGTCAGAAGACAAATGCCTTTCACATTCCATGTCCGAGGAAGTGATAGGCAGAACCTTTATACGCTTTTACAACAAGCTGCGCCAAAATGAGAATGTTCTGCCTAAAGACAGTGATGAAAACTGTATAACCGAGCTTGGAAAATACAGCGGCAAATACGCATTGAGCGAGCTTTTATTCTGCGGAGTATGCGGCAGCCCGTTCAGACGGAAAACATGGACAAGAAACGGCGTTAAAAAGATATACTGGCGCTGTCTTTATCATATGGAAAAAGGCAACGACGCCTGCCCGCAGTCAAAAGGAATTGAAGAACACATATTACACGCTGCAATATGCCGCGGGCTTACAAAAAGCATTCCGAGCGAAAATGATGTGCGAAACACGGTTAAAACGCTGCTTGCCTATTCCCTGTCGGATAATCGGCTGCTGCTTGAATACCGGTCGCTTGAAAATATGATAAACGAGCTTAAAGCCAAAGCGGAAACCGCCGAAAAAATGTGCCTTGCAACCGGCGGAAACAAAGACCTTTATATTGAGGAAATAAAGAAGTGCTATGCCTCGATTGCCGATCTAAGAAACCGAATGACCGAACTCAAAGCATAAATTGACAAAAGCCCGGAATACAAAACCGAGCTTGAAAAAATCGATGCCTGTATTTCCGATGAAGAAATTGGGTTTACGGAATATAACGATGAAATTATACGGTATTTGGTAAGCAGTATTACGGTTACAGAGAATATGAAAATAATAATAACCCTCAAAGGCGGCGTGAAAATTACAGAGCCTATTTATGCTTAAAAAGGCATAAATACCTTCTAAAAAATGCTTGCAAAAACTGCCCTTTTGCGCTATAATAATTACAGTGATAAGAAAAGGGTAATTATCTGCGTTTTAAAAGGAATTTTAGGTGTTTGCTTTTCTGTAAAATCGGCACAAACCCTGAAAGTCACATAACCGGTCGGTTATTCGGTTTTCGGGGTTTTAATTTTTTAAGGGAATATACTGCCGTAACTTTCGGCAGGCATAATAATCAGGAGAGAAAAATGAAACTGTATATCGATCCCGGCACGGGAAGCATGCTTTTTGCAATATTAATAGGTATAATCGGCGCGTTGAATTTTCTGCTTAAAGGGTGGATAATCAAACTGCGCTTTTTGCTGAGCGGCGGTAAAAGCAATACCGGGGAGCAGCAAAAAATGCCGCTTGCGGTTTTTGTGGACGATAAAAGGTACTGGAATGTTATGGAACCCGTCTGCCGCGAGCTCGATAAACGCGGGGTAGATGTGGTTTATATGACCGCCTCGCAGGATGATCCCGCCCTTAACAATAATTGCAGCCATATACATGCCGAATTTATAGGCGAGGGCAACAAAGCGTTTGCAAAGCTCAATTTTCTGCGTGCAAGCATTCTGCTTTCCTCCACTCCGGGACTTGACGTTTACCAATGGAAACGTTCGCGCGGCGTTGATTGCTATGTGCATATCCTCCACGCGGCTAACGAGGTTGCGGGTTACAGAATGTTCGGTATCGATTATTACGATACCGTGTTTATTTCGGGTGATTATCAGATGCGCGATCTCCGCGCGCTTGAAAAAAAGCGCAACCTCCCCGAGAAAGAGGTTGTGGAAATAGGCATACCCTATATGGACGAAATGAAAAAGCGGCTTGAACTTTCGGGACCCGTTCCCGAGCACCCAACAACCGTGCTTATTGCGCCTTCTTGGGGTAAAAGCTCCATTTTCAACAAATTCGGCGGCAAGATAATTGAAAAGCTCTTATCCGACGGGTTTAACGTAATCGTTCGCCCACACCCGCAGTCCTATGTTTCCGAGACGGAGCTTATAAACGGGCTTATGGCGGCCTATCCCCCGTCGGACAGGCTTGAATGGAACCGCGATAACGATAATTTCGAGGTTTTGAAAAAAGCCGATATTTTAATTTCGGACTTCTCGGGCGTTATTTTCGATTTCACACTGGTTTATGATAAGCCCGTAATTTATGCCGACACAAAGTTTGATAAAAGCCCTTACGACTGTTGGTGGCTAGATACGCCCTACTGGACGTTTGAAATTCTGCCGAAAATAGGAAAACAGCTGACAAATGAAAATTTCGATTCGCTTAAAGAAATGATTACCGAATGTTTAACCGACCCGAAATATGCCGAGGGCCGCAATACCGCAAGAGCGCAGACATGGGTGCATCCGGGCGAGGGCGCGGCGCGTGCGGCTGATTATTTGGTAAATAAGTTAAATCGGCTGACCGAAACAAAAACGGAGGGTTAAACGTGACTTTTTTTGAAATTATAGATTCGTTGCTTTTTAAGCCTCTTCAGCTTTTGTTTGAGGTTATTTATGTATTCGCAAATAAATTTATAGCCAATCCCGGGCTTTCTATCATTGTTTTAAGCCTGGTAATGAACTTTTTGGTTCTGCCACTTTATAAAAGAGCCGACGCTATGCAGGAAGAGGAGCGCGATACCGAGGCGCGCCTGCACAAGGGAGTTTCGCATATAAAAAAGACCTTCCGTGGCGATGAAAAAATGATGATTTTGCAGACGTATTATCGGCAGAACAATTACAAGCCGACCTATGTTCTGCGCGGCGCGATCTCCCTGTTTTTGGAAATTCCGTTTTTCATTTCGGCATACCGCTTTTTGTCGGGGCTGGAGCTTATAAGAGGCGTTTCTTTCGGTCCCATTGCCGACCTCGGCGCGCCCGACAGGCTTATTGCGATAGGCGCTTTCCATATAAATCTGCTCCCCATAATTATGACGGCGGTAAATCTTGTCTCCTGCGTTATTTTTACAAAGGGAGCCGCCCCGAAAACCAAAATTCAGCTTTACTCAATGGCGGTATTTTTTCTGTTTTTCCTTTACACCTCGCCGTCGGGACTGGTATTTTACTGGACGCTTAACAATATCTTCTCCCTTATTAAAACAATTTTCTACAAACTGAAAAATCCCGGAAAAGTGCTGGGAATCATCTTTTCGGCTGTCGGCGCGGTTCTTGCGGTATACGGGCTGTTCTTCTACCCCGCTCCGTCCTTTATAAACGTAAAAAAGCTGTTTGTAATATTCCTCGGCATTGCGTTTCAATTGCCGCTTGCCGCAAATCTTCTCAAAGAAAAAACCGATCTCTTTGCGAATAAGAATACCGTTCCGAACAAAAAGGTGTTTTTTGCGGGCGGAGTGTTTATGTCTCTGTTCACCGGGCTGTTCATTCCCATTACGGTAATTAAATCGTCGGCACAGGAGTTTGTGAATATCCGAAACTACCAAAATCCCGTTTGGTTTGCAATCAGCAGCTTTTGTCTCGCGTTCGGCGCTTTCGTTATATGGCTCGGTATTTTTTACTGGCTTTCCTCCCCCGCCGCAAAGGTGTGGTTTGAAAAAGCCGTTTGGATACTTTCGGGCGTGGCGGTCGTTGACTTTATGTTCTTCGGCAAAAAATTAGGGTTGCTTTCTTCTACCCTTACCTTTGAAAACGGCGTTATTTTCTCCCGTGGGGAAATGCTCCTCAACGCCCTTGCGGTTATAGCCGCGGCAGCTGTAATGTATCTTGCGTTCCGCTTTTTAAACAAGCATATTTTCAAAGCGCTTACCGTTGTAATACTGGCGCTGCTTATTATGATTCCGGTGGATATTGTCAACATAAATTCACAGGTTAAAAATATCCGTCAGACCGCTGAAAGCAACGGAGAGGTTCCGAGCTATACCATCAGCAAAAATGGTAAAAACGTTATTGTAATGATGCTTGACAGAGCCATGGGCGTATATTTGCCATATTTGTTCAATGAAAAACCCGAATTAAAGGAACAGTTTTCGGGCTTCAAATACTACAGTAACGTTGTATCGCAAGGCGGCTGCACCAACTTTGGCTCCCCCGCTATACTCGGAGGATACGAATACGTTCCCGAGAACATGAACAAGCGCAAGAACGAAAAGCTGGTGGACAAGCATAACGAGGCTGTAAAACTTATGCCTTTAATCTTTAGAAAAAATAAATTTAATGTAACGGTATTCGATCCGGTCTACGCAAATTATCAATGGAATTCCGATGTCTCCGTATTTTCCGATTATCCCGATATAAAGGCTTACGTTATTGACGGATTATATGAATCTCCATCGGTTTACCGCAATTGGCGCGTCAGCAACCTGCGCAACTTCTTTATGTACAGCCTTATGAAGGTAAGCCCCGCGGCGGCGCAGAAATTTATTTACAATAATGGCGATTACTACCGCAGCGACGTAAAGGCGGAAAGCACCACGCTTGTACAAACAAGGGAAAATGCGCACAAAGGTACCGGATTAAACAGCCCGTTCATAAGCGCATACAGCGTTCTTGAAAATCTGCAGCAGATTACAAATTCATCCGACAGTGATAAAAACACCTTTTTATTTATGGTAAGCAACGCTACGCATGAGCCTATGCTGCTTAAAGAGCCCGAATACGTCCCTGTCGAAACGGTTGATAATACCGAGTATGATAAAACACACACTAACCGCTTTGAACTTAACGGATTCAAGCTGGATATGAAAAACGAACTGCAATACATGCATTACCAAATCAATATGGCAACAATGATGAAATTAGGCAGTTGGTTTGACTATCTGAAAAAAATCGGCGTGTATGATAACACAAGAATTATTTTGGTATCCGATCACGGAAGAGGTCTGTGCCATAATAAAGCATATATTCTCAAGGATAATACCGACCTTGAATCCTTTTATCCCCTTTTGATGGTTAAGGACTTCGGTTCCGAAAAATTCACTTCATCCGATGAATTTATGACAATTGCCGACGTACCTACTTTAGCTATGGACGGTCTTATCGATAACCCCGTAAATCCGTTTACGGGCAACAAAATCAACTCGGATTATAAGAATAATAATCCCGTTTACGTTTTCGGCTCGAATAAATGGGACGTTAACGAAAATAACGGCAACCAATTTATTCCCGGTCCGTGGTATAAGGTGAATAAACGGAACGTAAAGGATAAGCACAACTGGAAAAAAGCGGGCGAAAATCAGATCTTCCCCGACGGCTTCGCGGAATAGCCCTGTTCGGCTCATACAAACCAAAGACTCCCCACGGTGTGGGGAGTCTGCTGCTTATAGGCTCCCTTCTTTTCGGCTTCGCCGAAACAGAGGGGGTTGCTCCCCACAGTGTGGGGAGACGTCAACTCAATTGACAGAGGGGACCGCCGCCGTCAGCGGCTGTCGCCGTAGGCGACTGAGGGGTATTTGTCTAATATCTACTAATTTCTACCATCTAATTTTTATTCCTGCCCTTAATTATTCCAAGCTCGCCTATGCCTATCAGTATCAGCATACCGCCGAAAATTTTCGCGGTTATATCCCCGCCGAGCAGGTCGGTGAAAAGCAAGCCGCCTGCCGTGCCCACAAGCCCCCAGGCGGCAATTTTTAGCACAAGTTTCCACTTAATTTGTTTTTTAAAGCCGTAAACCGCAACGGCGGCTATTGCTATGGGAATAAAAAACAGCAGGTTTATGCCTTGGCTTTTCAATTGCGGCATATCGGTAAATACCGATAAATATATTATAAGCACCGCGCCGCCGCCGAGCCCCATTGCGCCTATAATCCCCGAAAAAAGCCCCGCTAAAAGGGCTGCAAAATTCACCGTAACAGCAGGCGAACGCCTGCATATATCATAAACCCGCCGAATATGCGTTTCAGCCATTTCGGGGATATTTTGCGCATAATAAGCGTTCCGAGCAGCGAGCCTATAATGCCGCCCGGAATAAAAATAAACGAATCAGAAACCGAAACGTAATCCTTTATAAGGTAAAGCGCCGCCGATAATACCGTAATAGGTAAGATAACCGCAACCGCATTTGCGTGCGCCTGCTTTCGGTCAAGCCCCAGTTTTTGCAAAAGCGGCACGGCAATCATACCGCCGCCCGCGCCCAAAAGCCCGTTTACAAGCCCCACTGCAAGCCCTGCGCCCGCGGTAAGTAAGCCTTTGTTTTTTAAAAATTTCATAGTATCACCGTTGCTATTTTTCCCTGCGGTGCACTATAAAATTCATTTCAGCACTCCCATTTATATTTTTTCATATCTACAGTGCCGTTTTCCTTAAATTCTACGCCTTCTTCTTCAAGCAAAACTCGCTGCTGCCAGAAGTGCGGCGCGGTTCTGCCCGCAGCGTTTACTACCCTGTGGCAGGGGTAATCGCCGTAGTAATCGGCAACGCTTAACACCTTGCCCACAAGCCGCGCGTTACGCTCTCTGCCTATAAGGGCGGCTATCTGCCCGTAGGTTGCAACCCTGCCCTCGGGAATTTCAGATACCGCCGATAATATTTCGTAAACTACTTCTTCCGAGATTTTCATACTATCATTTCCCGAAATTCATCCTCGTTTATAACCTTAACGCCTAGCTTATTCGCTTTGTCGAGCTTGCTGCCCGCTTCTTCTCCCGCTAATACAAACGAGGTCTTTTTTGAAACCGAGGATGAAGTTTTTCCCCCGAACGATTCTATTATTTCCGAAGCCTCGGTTCTTGTGTAGGTCGGCAATGTACCCGTAAGCACAAAGGTAAGCCCCGCAAATCGGTTATCCTTTACCTCTTTTAAGGACTTCATATTAACGCCGCTGTTTTTAAGCCTTTCAAGCATAGCCGCGGTTTCGGGCAGCGAAAAAAACTCCGCCGCCGAGTCTGCCAAAACGCCGCCAATGCCGTCAATCCGCTCTATTTCCTCGGCGGTAG
>URGH01000027.1 GCA_900547305.1 uncultured Oscillospiraceae bacterium
CTCTGTCAACTGCGTTGACGTCTCCCCACACCGTGGGGAGCAACCCCCTCTATTTGCTTACGCAAAAGAAGGGAGCCTAAAGCAACAATACTCAATTCAAAAATTAAACATAATCACCGCCGTTATTCCCGTGCAGACGGCGGCGACTTGCTTTTTGGTTATCTTTTCCCCGAGGAACAGGGTTGATACCAGGAGCGAAGCGAGTATTACGCCTACGTTTGTTACTGGAAAGGCGATAACGCTCGGCAGTCTGCCCGCAAGCAGGGTGTTTGCGGTATTGGCGGCTGCCATAGCCGCGCCGACAATAAGAACAGAAATATAAGATTCTGCGTCATTTTTCGGCGGCGAAACGGGGGCTTTTTTAGCGGTAAGGGCGGCGATAACGGAAATAACGCCCGCAAGCAAAAACGCCGCGAATAAAAAAATTCCGGTTTGTGACGAACAGGCTGATTTTTGCTGGAGCTTTTGCACAACGCCCAGCCCGCCCGAGGCTGCCATTGAAATTATAAGCGGCAAAACGGCGCGGAAATCGGTTTTTTTACTGTTTTCGCCCGAGCTTACAGAGGAAAGAACTATTGTTACAATGCAGAACAGAACGCTGAATATTTTGAAAAAACCGACGTTTTCGCGCCATACCACAGTGCCGAATACGGTGGGTATTATAAACCCGAATGAGTAAATCATTGCGCAGACAGATACCGCCATTCTGCCGAGCGCCACGGTGTAAAGCCACTGCGCAAGCACGGTGAACACCCCGTACATGCCGCTAAACGCCAGTGTTTCGGCGGAGGGCAGGCACATGCCTTTTATATTAAGAAGAAATATTTCCGCCGCAGCGAAGAAAAACAGTTTTGCCTGCATTACGCAAAATTCATGCTTTCCAGCGGCGGATATGCCCAGCTTTTTTGAAAAAACCGCGCGGGCGGTAGAGCAAAGAACCGAAGCCGCAAGCAGAAACAGTGTGAACCCGCTCATTACACGTTTCCTTTTATTATTTCGGCAAGGTTTTGACTCAGAATTTTTCTTGTATCGTCATCCACCAGGCTGAAACGGTTGCCGTCGTTCGGGGTGCTTAAATAATTCCATACGCAATACGGAATTTCATTAGCTTTAAGAAATTTTATAACGTCGCGCGTCCAATTCTCGCGCCACTCCAGGCGGCAGTGCCTTATTGTGCCGAATTCGCCGCACCACAGAATTTTATCGGGGTTTTGCTTTATAAATTCCGCCGCGGGTGCAAGGCTGCGGTTTATATAGCGGCTGTCCATAGCGGTGCAGCCTTCAAATGATTTTTCATTCCCGTTGACTACCCTTTCAAAATCGCGGTATCTTTCTATATCGCCGGGGTAGGGCATTTCGCGGTTGTAATAAAGCGGACCGGGCTGAAGCACTCCGCGTTGGTGCGTGAATGAAATCGGGTCGTATGTATGAAAGGTGTATATTACGTTTTTATCATCAAATACCTTGAGCTTGTTCAGCGTATGCGGCGAGTTCCAGCAGGTACTGCCGATTATCAGTTTTCGCTCAGTATTCTTTCGCCGCAGGGCGTTTACCGTTTTTTCGGCAAGTATATTCCACTTTTCGGGGTCAACATCCCGCACCTCGTTCAGCAATTCAAAGGCGACCCCGGGTTTATCGGAAAAACGGTCTTCAAGCGCTTCCCAAAGCATTACAAACCTTTCCTGCAGACCGTCGTTATCCAATAATTGAACCTTTTCCTCTATATCGCAGTAATTGCCGATTGCCTTGTGCAGATTAAGCACGGTATTAAGCCCGTATTTTTCGCACCAACCGATAAATTTCTCTATTATCGAAAAAATTTCCTCGCGGTAGACCCCGGGCTTTTCTTCCAAAACTATTTGGTCAAAACCGAGACGTATATGGTCCATGCCAAGCTCGCTTATATAGCGCACGTCATCCTCGGTTATATATCCATCAAAGTGTTCAAAATCGCCTACGGTAAGCGTTAAGCGCCTTTCCTGCGGCAAACAGTTAAAGCGCTTGTAATTTGTAAGCCAACCGCCTATACCCATTCCTTTTTCAAAGCCTGTAAATCTTCTCATACGGCAAACTCCTCTCTATATGGAATTATACTACCGAGAGGGGTTTTTTTCTATAACGCCGCATAGAAGAATTTGCACAAAAGATAGATACCGTGGATATTAAACGTTAAAAGTGTTTCAAATCAGCCGCTTTGCTTTTTCAACCAATTTTAAAACGTCCTTATCGGGATTACTGCTGTAAAGCAGACCGTAGGGAATACTGTAATCCCAATTAACGGGAATTGATACCAGCCCCGGGTGAACGTCGCGCCAACATTCAATGGTAAGCAGTACGTTACCCGAATCGTCACAGCGGTTGAAAACCGATAAATCATAAAATTGAGACGTATCTTCAATGTTAATCTGCGGGTGGTTTTTCTCTAAATCGTTGCGGATAAAGTCATTCACACCCGAATCGCCGCGGCTTACCATCATAAGCGTTTCGCCGTATAAATCCTCTATATTTATTTGCTTTTTTTCGGCTAAACGGTGCTCACGCGATACAGCAATCATCTTTTTGTACCTGCCGAGCGGCAGAAAATTGCAAAGGGAAAGCCACGCTTTTGAGTCGCACACGCCGATTAAAAAATCAAACTTTTCGCCCAACTTTTTTATTTCGGATAAAATACCCTCGTGGTTATCCTCAAACGGCACCAAATGCAGCTTGTAATTCGGGAAATCGGCATTTACCTTGTACCACAAATCCATAAACGGTTTTGCGGGATTTAAGAGGGAAGTGCCCACGCAGAACGTGGTGTCATATTCGAGCGTGGCGGCGTTCGCCGCGGCAACCGATTTTTTTGAATAATCCATAATAAACTTAGAGTCGCGGTATATTACCTTGCCCGCGGGGGTCAGCACCACTCCTGCGGGCGTTCTTTCTATCAATTTAAGGTTTAAATGCTCCTCTAATACATTCATCTTTTTCATAACGGCGGTGGGCGAGATAAACAGCTTATCTGCCGCCTTTGTAAAGCTGCCGCAATCGACTACGGCTAAAAATGTATCAAGCAACGGATTATACATAGCATACCTCTATAAACTTTTAGTTTATACTATAATAACATATCGGATATTCCGTGTCAATGCCCGCGGTGCTATAATAGCGGAATGGGCAGCAGTGTGGAGGATATTAAAAGGCTCTGCCCCGGGGCAAGGGTTGAAAAAGGGGCTTGCCATACACGGCGGCAGCGCCGCAAAATCAAGAAAAATAATTGAGGAATGTGTGAAGTAATTATGAAAAAGGTTACGGCAGGCAGAGAGGCGCTCGGAGAGTTTGCGCCGAAATTTGCAGAGCTTAACGACGATGTACTGTTCGGGCAGGTATGGAGCAGGGAGGATAAATTATCCCTCCGCGACCGTTCGCTCGTTACGGTGACGGCGCTGCTCTCGCAGGGACTTTGCGACAGCTCGTTTGATTTTCATTTAAGGTCGGCTAAACAAAACGGAATTACCAAAGCCGAAATTGCGGAAATAATAACCCATGCGGCGTTTTATGCGGGCTGGCCGAAAGTGTGGGCGGCTTTCAGGCTTGCAAAAAACGTGTGGAATGAAGAATCAAACGCCAAAAGCGAAAAACAGGCACATGCAAATTCAATGATTTTCCCGATAGGCGAGCCTAATGACGCATTTGCGAAGTATTTTATAGGTCAAAGCTATTTAGCGCCCGTATCTAGAAGTCAGGTGGGTATTTTCAACGTTACGTTTGAGCCTGCCTGCCGCAATAACTGGCACATACACAAAGCCGAAAGGGGCGGCGGACAAATTTTGGTTTGCATAGCGGGTGACGGCTGGTATCAGGAATGGGGAAATGAACCTAAAGCCTTAAAACCGGGCGACGTTGTAAACATTGCGCCCGGCGTTAAGCACTGGCACGGCGCACAGAAAAACAGCTGGTTCTCGCACTTTGCAATAGAGGTACCTGCCGAAAACGGCGGTACCGAGTGGTGCGAGCCGGTAACAGACGAAGAATATAATAAACTGGGGGAATAAATAATGTTAGGTAATTTTTCTTATTGCAATCCTACAAAGCTTTATTTCGGGGATAATTCGCTTGAAAACCTTAATACGGAGCTTAAAAAGTACGGCAAAAACGTAGTGCTGGTATACGGCGGCGGTTCTGTTAAGAAAAACGGCATTTATGACGACGTTATGGAAATTTTAAACGACTGCGGCAAAAGCGTTGCTGAGGTTGCGGGTGTAATGCCCAACCCCACGCTTGAAAAGCTTTACGAGGGCGTAAAAATTGCGCGAGCGCATAACGCCGACTTTATTTTGGCGGTAGGCGGCGGCTCTGTGTGCGATTATTCAAAGGCGCTTGCAGTATCTGTTTACTGTGATGAAGACCCGTGGGAAAAGTATTACATCCGCTTTGAAGAGCCTGCTTGCCAAATAGTACCCGTAGGCTGTGTTTTAACAATGGTGGGCACAGGCTCTGAAATGAACGCGGGCAGCGTTATAACAAACAGCGAAACAAAGCAGAAAATAGGTCATGTTTTTGCAAGCGAGGAGGTTATGCCGAGATTTTCGGTTTTAAACCCCAAATATACAATGACCTTGCCGAAATACCAAATGGTATCGGGTATATACGATATATTCAACCACATTTGCGAGCAGTATTTTTCTGGCGAGGACGATAACACAAGCGACTATATAAGCGAGGGGCTTATGCGCTCGGTTGTACACTCAAGCCTTATTGCAAACGAAAACCCGCAGGATTACGAGGCAAGAAGCAACATTATGTGGTGCGCCACTTGGGCGCTTAATACCCTTGTTGCAAAGGGCAAGAGCACCGATTGGATGGTGCATATGTTAGGGCAGGCAATAGGCGGGTATACAAACGCCATCCACGGTATGACTCTTGCGGCGGTGTCGCTGCCTTATTACCGCTATATTATGCCGTATGGGCTTTCAAAGTTCAAGCGCTTTGCCGTAAACGTATGGGGCGTTAATGCCGAAGGTGAAACAGACGAACAGACAGCATCAGAGGGACTTAATGCAATGGAAAACTGGATGAAGAAATTAGGGCTTGTGCTGCACACGGGCGAGTTCGGCGTGACCGAAGAAAGCGCCGAAAAAATAGCCGATTTGGTACTGCCATGAACGGCGGCTACAAAGTGCTCGACCGCGAAGAAATTGTGAAAATTTTAAAGGAAAGCATTTAAGAGGTGAGCCGAAAATGAGTAAAAAGGTATTGATTTTATCGGGCAGCCCGCGCAAGGGCGGAAATTCCGATTTATTATGCGATGAATTTATGCGCGGAGCGCTTGACAACGGCAACACGGTTGAAAAAATAAGGGTAGCCGAGAAAAAGGTTGCACCATGTCTCGGCTGCTACTATTGCGCTAAAAACGGCGGAAAATGCGTACAGCCCGACGATATGGCGGAAATTCTGCAAAAAATGATTGACGCCGATGTTTTGGTTTTAGCCTCTCCCGTGTATTTTTATTCGATCTGCGCGCAGCTAAAGGCGGTAATAGACCGCACCGTTGCACGTTGGACCGAGGTTGAAAACAAGGATTTTTACTACATTGTAACCATGGCGGATACCGCCATTTCCTCGGCGGATACCACCCTTGCGTGTTTTCGCGGCTATGCCGATTGCGTAGAGGGCGCAATCGAAAAGGGCGTTATTATAGGCAACGGCGTTCACGAAAAGGGCGAAATTAAAAACCATAAGGCAATGCGAGAAGCCTATGAAATGGGTAAAATGTTTAAAGGAAGATGTATATGAAGAAAATAATTTCTGTTATTTTGTGCTTGGTGTTAGCTTTTTGCGTTACCGCCTGCGGCGGCAATACGGCAGACGACAGACTTTCAGCATCGTCATCATCACCCGAAAGCAGTAAAACCGAAACGGTTTCGGGCGGAAAAACGCTTGTGGTTTACTATTCCGCAACGGGCAGCACAAAGGCGGTTGCTGAAAAGATTGCGAAGACCTTAAACGCAGATATTTTTGAGTTAGTGCCAGAAAAGCCCTACACAAGCGCGGATCTCAACTGGAGCGACGATAACAGCCGCGTATCATTAGAACACAGTGACGAAAGCAAACGCGAGGTTGCGCTTGTAAAATCCACGCCAGATAATTGGGAGCAGTACGATACGGTTTATGTAGGCTATCCTATCTGGTGGGGAATTGCCGCGTGGCCTGTAAACGGGTTTGTAAAGGCGAACGATTTTACGGGTAAGACCGTTATTCCGTTCTGTACCTCGGCAAGCTCGGGAATAGGCGAGAGTGATAAACAGCTTAAAGCTATGGCTAAAAACGGCGACTGGAAGGACGGCAAGAGGTTCTCTTCCTCCGCGTCGGACAGCGATATTGAAAATTGGTTGAAATAATATAAAGCCGAAACGTAATTCAGCATTTTCCCGAAAATCAGACTGTTTATTATTACAATATTGACAAAAGCAAAAAAATGTAATATAATAATGCCATATTATACGAATTGATTTTCGGAGGACAGTTAATGTTTTCTAAAAAAATATCGGCGCTTATTGCCGTTTTGCTTGTATCGGCTTTTGTATTGACAGGCTGTAAGAATAAAGCGAATACCTCGTCGGATTCTTCATCGACCGATGTTAACAGCAAGCCGACGGTCAGCTCGGACGATTCGAATACCGAGCCGGATGCCCCCGACGTAAGCAGTAATACATCGTCTGTAAACAGCAAGCCGAACAATAACAATAATGTAAGCAGTCAGCCGCATTTGCACGCATACAGAAAAACGGATGAAGTTGTCCCGCCGACTTGCACCGAGGACGGTTACATTATTTACAAATGCAGCTGCGGGCGGTGGTATACCGAAAAGGACAAAGAAAAAACCGGTCATAAATGGAAAGAGTGGACGGTAACCGTTATGCCGACCGCAAGCACCGAGGGCAAGGAAGAACGAGTTTGCGCGGTCTGCGGTAAAAAGGAAGCAAGAACGCTTGAAAAAGCGGCGCTTGCAACGCCTGCCGAGCTGTCCGCCGAATTGCTTGAGTTTATAAACAATGCAAGGGCGGAAAACAGTATCGAAAAGCTACAGCTTGCCACCGAGGGTTCTCTTGTGAAAATAGCGGAGTATTTAGCCGAGGGCGATACCGACAAGTATAATGCCGAGCTTGAAGCGCTGAAACCCGAGCATACCGCCGTGAATAAGGCTGACGGTTATACCGCCGCCAAAGAGGCTTTTGAGGCGTTAATGAAAAACGAAGAATATAAGAAGAATATTCTGAACGGTGATTTTAAATTTATTTCAATGCACATAACCGTTACGGACGGTAAATTTAATATTGTTATGTTTTTTGCCGACCGCAGCGCGCCCGCCGAGTAATAATATTTATTGATAAACCACCGAGTCCAAAGCATGGCGAATTTTCGCCATGCTAAGTAATAAAATCAGCCCTTTCCTACTATATTGTATGGAAAGGGCTGATTTTTTTGGTGGGGGTTGAAAGTCGTTTTAAAGCGGTTGTGGCTGTTTTGATTTTCCTTATGTTTTCGGTTGTGGCGCTATCGCTTAAAAAGCAGGAAAAGGAAACCGAAAATTATAAAACCGCGCTTGCCGAAACGCGGCAGGAGCTTGAAATACAGAAAAGCGCGGCGGAAAACATACTCAACCGCTACGGGGAGGAAAAACGCAGAGCCGACGCCGACGCGGATATATGGGACGAACCGTCCGGCGGGACAACGCCGCAGGCGCGCCAGCCCGACGGCAGGCGGGTGTGTTACCTGACCTTTGACGACGGACCGTCGGACAAAACGCTCGAAATTCTCGATATACTGGATAAATACCGCGTTAAGGCGACATTTTTCGTGATTGAAAGCGAAAATATAGAATATGTGAAAAAAATTTACGCGGCGGGGCATACAATAGGCTTGCACACCGCTTCGCACGAATATTCGGTAATTTATTCGGGCGAGGATATGTTCTATAAGGATATAACCCGCCTTTCGGATAAAATTTACGAGCTTATAGGGGTGCGCCCCACGCTTTTGCGCTTCCCGGGCGGCAGCAGCAATACTATAAGCCGCAATTACTGCCGCGGGGTTATGACGCGGCTTGTAAAAACCGTAGGCGGCAGGGGATATTCGTATTTCGACTGGAACATAAGCTCGGGCGACGCTGAGTGCCCGCCGCCGAGCTATACCTATATAAGAAACAAAGTGCTGGCAAGCGCCGCCGATAAAAACTCGGCGTGTATTTTAATGCACGATTCAAACGATAAGGCATCCACCGTGCAGGCGCTGCCCGAAATTATTGAGGGTATGCTGCGCATGGGCTACTCTATTGAGCCGCTGAAACCCGATACATACGGTTACCATCACAGAAATCTGAATAATTAGACTTGACACAGAGAGCATATAACTGTAAAATAATATACAGTAATTATTTCGGAGTGATAATGTGAACCGGCGCTTTTTGAATATTATAACGTCGGTGCTTTATTTTATATGCTTTGCCGCGCTTTTTGTTATGCTTTGCAATGCTATTGGGCTTATTGCCTTTGCGCACGGAATTAAAATAGCGGCGGGAACGGTCGCATTTGTTACGGGGTATTTTTCCGCGTGGTTTTCCGCGCTTAAAACCGGGGAGCCTGGCGTTAAATACAAAATAATGAAAAACCGCATTTGCGCGCTTTTTTTGTTTTATATAATTCTTATAGTAGATTTCACCCTTATTGACGACGCGCTCGGGCGGGATATTTTCGGAGTGCTCAAGTGGAACACCGCGGAATTTAACAGATATATAAATGAAAGCACCAATTTAATACCCTTTGAAACACTGAAACTTTTTCTAAACGCGTTAAAAAGCGGAACGTTGCCTTTTTGGAGCGTTTTTGAAAATGTTTTCGGCAATTTCGTCGCTTTTATGCCGCTGCCGTTTTTTACGGTTTGCCTGTTTAAAAAAATCGATAAATGGTACACGGTTTTCGCGGTAACACTTGTTTCGGTGCTGCTTATTGAGCTTTTACAGCTGCTGCTGCTCACGGGTGCGAGCGATATTGACGACGTAATTTTAAACGTTTCGGGCGCAATGCTTTTTTATGCGCTGCTGCGCATACCGCCTGTCAGCCGTTTTTTGACCCGCTTTACAATGGGTGTGTGGCATTAAAGAGGAAAAATATGGAAAGTTTAAAATTTGCGGTAAACGCAAAAATCAATCTGTCGCTTGCGGTTATGGGAAAAAGACCCGACGGCTACCATGATTTAGACACCGTAATGCAGACGGTTAATATAAGCGACGGTATTTTTATAAAGAAAAGCCCCGTTTTCAAGTTTGAGTGTAATAAATTCGGCGGGGAAGAAAATATTGCCTGCAAGGCGGCACGGCGCTTTTTTGAGGCGGCGCGCACAGCGCCCGCGGCGGAAATTAAAATAGAAAAATCAATACCCTCTTCTGCGGGGCTCGGCGGCGGCAGCGCCGACGCGGCGGGAGTGCTGGTAGGTCTTAACGCTCTTTTTAACACAGGTCTTTCAAGCGCCGAGCTTTGCAAAATTGCGGTAACCCTCGGGGCGGATGTGCCTTTTTTAATTGACGGCGGAACGCAGCGCGCCAAAGGAATAGGGGAGATATTAACCCCGCTGCCGCATATACCGAAATGCACCTTTTTAACAGTGCTTGCGGGCGAAAAGCCCTCAACCGGCGAAATGTTTGCAAGGCTTGACAGCCTTAATTACCCGAAACCCGATATTGAAAAAACCGCGCGGGCAATAAGCAGCGGCAGCTATGCAGAGCTTACGCAGGCGCTCGGCAATTCGTTTTCGGTGCTGTGGAACGGTGAAAAAATAACGGAAAAGCTGTATAAATACGGCGCGGACGCGGTTGCGCTTTCGGGCAGCGGCCCTGCAAGGTTCGCGGTGTTTGCCGATAGTGAAAAAGCGGATAAAGCTAAAGCATTGCTTGAAAAGGACGGAGTGACGGTTTACCTCTGCCATCCCGCAAAAAAATCGGTCGTTTTCAAATAAAGGCTTGTATTTTAATATAGAAATCAGTATAATAGTATAAACCGATTTATGCGGTTTGGGAGGAATTTTAAATGTCGGCAGGATTCAGAAAAAGTTTGTTCGGGTTCAATTGCGAAGACGTTATGGAGTACATAGAAAAATCGCAGAAAAGCTTTGTAGAGCGTGAAAAGGATTTATCTGAGCAGGTTGAAAAGCTATCGTCAGAACTGGAGCTTTCAAACGATAATTACCGCAAGCTCAACGAGGAAAAGGAAACAATTTCAAAAAAACTCGAGGAATTTAACGAAAAGTATGAGGAAATAGGCAGGCTTTCCGAAAATATAGGTAAGCTCTACCTTGTGGCTCAGGCAAACGCAAGGGCTATAATGGCAAATTCCGAGAAAAACGCGGGTCTTGCCGCGGCGCAGGTTCAGAAGAATTTATCAACGCTGGAAGAAGCGCACGCCTCGCTTGACGAGCTTAAAAAGAACATTGTAAGAACAACGGATGAATTTGTAGGCGAGGTTGACGCGCTTATTTCTTCACTGAACGAAGCCAGAGAGCAGATAACCGGCAATACGGTCGCGGCGCTCGGCAGCAAAGCGCAGTTTGACGAGGTTTACAACAGTATAGTTAAAAATTGATTATGTGCCTGCCCCTTACGGGACAGGCACGGTTTATAAAAGAAATAACGTAAATTTAACATAAAAACAACTGGTATTTTTCATTTGTAAATGATATAATGAGAATAATCCTAACGGAAACAGGTATTTTGCGTTTTCGGTTAAAAAAGATGTTGAAAAGAGGCTTTATATATTATGGATATGTCCCGCAAAATTGATTTTAACGAGAAAAAAGGCTTTATTTGCGATATGGACGGCGTTATATACCACGGCAACCGAATACTGCCGGGTGTAGCCGAGTTTATTAAGTGGCTGCATGATGAAGAAAAGGAATACCTTTTCCTTACCAACAACAGCGGGTATACGCCGCGTGAGCTTAATCAAAAGCTGGCGCGCATGGGGCTTGACGTACCCGAAGAGCATTTTTACACAAGCGCTTTGGCGACCGCGGCTTTTCTGCGCGACCAAGCGCCCGGGTGCTCGGTATTCGCTATCGGCGAGGCGGGGCTTTTAAACGCCCTATATGACGCAGGTATAACAATGAACGACGTTAATCCCGATTACGTTGTTGTGGGCGAGGGGCGCTCCTATTCGCTTGATACTTTAACCAAGGCTACAAATCTAGTTATGGCGGGCGCTAAGCTGATAGGCGCGAATTCCGATGTTTCGGGGCCGATTGAGGACGGCATTGCCCCCGCATGCCGCGCCCTTATTTCACCTATTGAAATGGCAACCGGCACCAAAGCCTATTTCTGCGGGAAACCCAACCCGCTTATGATGCGCACGGGTCTGCGCATGCTCCATTGCCATTCCGCCGAGGCGGTAATGGTGGGCGACCGCATGGATACCGATGTAATTTCGGGAATGGAAAGCGGCATGTCCACGGTATTGGTTCTTTCGGGAGTTTCAACCCCCGAAACGCTCGGCACCTACGCATATCGTCCGAGCATTGTTTTAAACGGTGTGGGCGACATTCCGATTATGGCAAAAGAAGCCGCCGACTAAGAGAGTTTAGATATTCGGTGTAAAAGTTTACATTTTTTTGTAGACATTTGAGTTCGTTTGGTATATAATTAGTTTAATATGTATTTTAACTCTTTATGGAGGAATAGGAAAATGAAAAGTATTAAAAGAATTATTGCCGCGGCTTTGGTTTCGGTAATGGCGCTCAGCTTTACCGCTTGTCATAAAAAGGACGAGACTGCGGTAACCGTGGGCAAGGTTAAATTTACCTCGGCTTATTATATGTGCGCGCTTATAAACGCCGACTCCGAGGCAAAGTCGAAAGTTAAGGAAAGCCTGTCGGAAAGCGATTCCACAACCGATATCGATTATTATTCAAAAAAGGTTGATAATAAAGATTTTGTCAAGTGGGTAGAGGATACCGCGCTTGAAAACCTTAAAAAAATCGCCGCTTATAAAACCCTTTGCGAAGAAAACAAACTCGAAATATCCGAAGAGGACAAAACAAACGCCGAAACATATGCAAATTATTATTGGACTAATTACGGCTATTCCTCTTATTTTGAGCCGAACGGCGTAGGGCAGAACACATATAAGCAGTATATGCTTGATTCATATTATTCAAGCGTTTACTTTGAACACCTCTATTCAAAGGGCGGTACAAAGGAAATTGCCGCCGATGAGGTTAAAACAAAGCTGTACGAAAATTTCGTTATTGCCGATCTGCTTCAGGGCAGTTTCTCGGGCAAGACCGACGATGAAAAGACCGAGATCAAAAATAAATTCAATACTTATCTTGAAGATATAAAGAGCGGCAAAAAGACCTTTGAGGCGGTTTATAAGGAAGAAAACGGTTCGTCTGACGACAGTTCGAGCAGCTCAACCGAGGAAAAGCAGCCCAAGGATAAGTACGCCAGCGTTTTAGGTGCCAAGGATACTTCTTATGAATCGGATCAGTACGATACCGTAAAAGCTATGGCAACGGGTGAAGTAAAACTTATAGAGCTTGCCGACGACGCAGGACTGATACTTGCGGTAAAGCAGGATATTAAGGCGGACGATTACTACATTGATACGCTTGACCTCGCAACACGCCACCTTATAGCGGACGATGATTTCGATAAGGAAATTACGGATTACGCAAATAAGATGGACTGCAAGGTTAACAATTACGCCGTAAAGCAGTTTAAGGTTAAGAAGATAAAAGAACCTACCGCTTCAAACAGCTAAATAAAACACAGAAAACCGCGCCGAAAAATCGGAGCGGTTTTTTTGTTGCAATAATGTTTGTCTGATGTTATAATTGTTATTGTAATTTAATGAATTTAGTTTAAAATCGGTCAAACGGTGAGAACATGATACAAAAATTTGAATTTCACAAAACACAGCGCAAAATTCTGATTAAGTCGGTTATAACCGCTATTGACGCGGTGCGCCCACGGGATTTTTATTTTCCGGGAGAAATGCATAATTTTTGGGAAATAATCTGCGTTGCCGAGGGCGCTGCCATGGCTACCGCAGACGAGCGGGTCTATAAACTTAAAAAAGGTGATCTGCTTTTTCATAAGCCTATGGAATTTCACCGAATATGGTCGGCAGAGGGCACTGCGCCGCGGCTTTTTATAATATCCTTTGAAGCCGACAGCGACGGAACGGAATATTTTTGCGACAGGCTTTTTACGCTTAACGACCTTATGCTGGAGGAATTTGCGGAAATTAACGCCGCCTGCCGCAGGGCTATTGAGCTTTATGACAATAATAAAATGAAGGAATACGCCTGGCAAAGCAACTTAGCGGCAGTAATGCTTGAAGCTTTTTTGCTGAGACTCCGCGGTGAAAAGGAAACGGCATATTATGATGATTCGCGCTATGCCGCAATTTACAGGCAAATTGTAAATTATCTTGAAAACGCCTGCTGCCGCAGCATTACGGTTGAGGAAACGGCGCGCGCCTGTAATTTAAGCGTAAGCAGCCTTAAACGCATTTTTAAAATGTTTTGCGATAAAGGGGTAATTGAGTACCACAACTCAATACGCATGCGTATGGCGGTAAAGCTGTTGGGTGACGGTAAAAGCATTGCCGAGGTAAGCGAAGGTCTCGGCTTTTCAAGCACATCATATTTTCACGTTGCCTTTAAGCGTGCTACGGGGGTATCGCCGGGGAAATATTTTAAATGAATGGCAAAAATCGGGCGTTAGATATTAGGTATAACGGTTAAAAAAATTAGATTGTTGATGGTATTTTTCAGTCTGTAACAACCCCTCCGTCATAGCTTACGCATGACACCTCCCCTTACACAGGAGAGGCCTTTTGGCTCCCTTCTTTTTGACGTAAGTCAAAATAGAGGGGAGCTGGCGCCGTAGGCGACTGAGGGGTATTTGTCTAATGTCTAACTTCTATAATATCTAACATCTAAATATAAATGTCAACTATTGCAAGCCGAACAAAAGTTTGGTATAATATGTTAAATACATTAAAAATGGGGGCGGCGGAATGTCAAAGGCGGACGAGCTTATAAAGGCGGTGCTTGAAAGCAAAAAGCTATCAGGCGAAAAGGTTTACAGCGACCAGCCCCTTATATTCACCGCCGCGCAAATGAAAAGCTACACGCCGCCCGAATACACCGAAATGCGTAAAATTGCGCTGCAAAGGAATTCCATTTTCGCCCCCGCGTCTGAAATATTTTACCGCCAGGCTAAGTTTATGGAAAAATTCACCGATGATTTTGAATATCACGGTCAGTTCCTCCGTTCGTTTCCGACCTACCGCGAAATGAGCAATTTGCAGCTGCGGGGCTATTTTTCATGGCGCACCGCCGTGCGGAAGGGTGAAATTAAAAAAAACTGCATTTCCTTTGTTTACGTTTATCTTTACGAGCTTTTAAACCTTATAGGAGTAACAGACCCCGAGAACGCGTTTTTAAGGCTTAAAAATTTCGCCGTTGCTTATTCGGAATATGATAAACGCGTGCAAAGCACGGTTTCAAAGTGGCTTATTGATTTCGCGGCGTATTACAGCCTTGACCCTCGGCTTTTAAAGGATTCGGAATTTTTAAAAAACGACGGCGCGCTGCTGCGCCTTATGGATTATGAGGATAATACGCCCGCTGAAGTGCTTAGCGCCGTTGAGTGCTTTTCATCATATAAAATAAGCGGCGCGGCGTTTTATAAAAGATTCCCCGAAAGAACGGCTGCTGCGGTTTACAATGCTTTCGGAATGCTGCGCGAATATTATAATGCTCCCCAAAACGGCAATATTTATGAAAAGCTTTTCGGCAAAAGGCTTCACGAGCCGCATTTTATATTCGACCAAGCCGTTTTTTATGAAAAAGCGCCGCACCCCGATTGCGTTTACGAAATAAACGGAATTTACCGCTATATATGCCGCAATAATAGATGGAGCATAGAACGCTTTTACCCGCAAAAGGATAAGGCGGGCAAGGTCGGCTCGATTTTAAAGGGGATAGACAGCGCCCTGCGGCTGAAATTCGGGTTTAAGCCGCCGATAAAGTCACCCGAGCTTTCACGCGATACAGAGCGAATTATAAAAGAGACAGTAGATAAGATTTTCGCCGAAGAACGCAAAGCGGCTGCGCCGAAAATTGAAATTGATGTTTCAAAGCTGCAAAGCATACGCGATACCGCCGATATTACCCGCGATAAACTGATTGTGGACGAAGAAGAACCGACAGAGCAATTTATACCCGAAGCAGAGCCGCCGTTAGTGGAAAAAACTGCAGACGAACCGTATTTAAAGGTTTTAAAGGCATTGCTTAACGGTGCAGACCCCGAAAAGGCTTCGCGGGACAGCGGAATAATGCTGACGGTGGCAATAGACGAAATAAACGAACGGCTGTTTGACTATTTCGGCGATACGGTAATAATTTTTGACGGCGATACCCCCGAAATAATCGAGGACTACAAGGAAGATTTGAAAGGAATGTTTAATATATGAAAATACCCAAGCGCATAGCCTCGGTAATAATAAATTCGCTTAAAGGCGGCGTTGTGCCGAGAATAGGGTTGCCCTACATTACCGTGGGCAGAGAAAGCGAGATTGACGCCTTTTTAAACGATATTGAAATTATAGGCGAGGGCGGCGCCGCTTTCCGCTTTATTGTGGGTAAATACGGCAGCGGCAAAAGCTTTCTTTTGCAGACCGTGCGCAACTACGCTATGGATAAAAATATGGTGGTGGCTGACGCAGATTTATCCCCTGAGCGGAGACTCCAAGGAACGCGCGGTCAGGGGCTTGCGACTTATAAGGAGCTTATACGCAATATGTCTACCAAGACCCGCCCCGAGGGCGGCGCACTTACCCTTATTTTAGACCGCTGGATAAGCGGGCTGCAAACCGAGGTAATGAACGAAAATTCATTCACGATAGATGACAGCCGCATACCCGCGCTTACCGAAAGAAAGATAAGCGAGGTAATAGCATCACTTAGCGAAATGGTGCACGGCTTCGATTTTGCACGGCTTTTAACGGTTTATTACAAGGCGTATTTAAACGGCGACGACGAAAGCAAGGCGCGGGTTGTAAAATGGTTCAGGGGCGAGTACACCACCAAAACCGAGGCTAAGGCGGAGCTCGGCGTAAACATTATTATAACCGACGACGATTGGTACGAGTACATAAAGCTTTTTGCGTTTTTCCTTAAAAAGGCGGGCTATTCGGGGCTTTTAATACTTATAGACGAGCTTGTTAATATTTACAAAATACCCAACAGCATAACGCGGCAGTACAACTACGAAAAAATACTCACAATGTATAATGATACTATGCAGGGCAAGGCGCAGTATATGGGCATTATAATGAGCGGCACGCCGCAGTGCATTGAGGATACACGGCGCGGCGTTTACAGCTACGAGGCGCTGAAATCCCGCCTTACAGAGGGACGTTTCGGTAAAGGGGAGCTTAAAGATATGTCTGCCCCCGTTATAAAGCTGGCGCCGCTGACCTACGAAGAATTACTGGTGCTTATAGAAAAGCTGACCGAAATACACGCCGTGCTTTATGAATACACGCCCGACATAACCGAAAACGATATGATAGAGTTTATAAAGCTGGAATTTTCCCGCATTGGTGCGGACAGCGCCATAACCCCGCGCGAGGTAATACGCGATTATATTGAGCTTTTGAATATTATCCACCAAAACCCGGGAACGGATATAAAAACGCTTTTGACTTCAGACGGGTTCAGCTTTGCAAAGCCCGAGCCGCAGGGCGAGGTAGCCGCCGAATTTGCCGAATTTGAGCTTTGAGGTATAACGCAATGAACGTTTTTGAAAGATACGCGCCCTTTGTTCAGGACTTTATTTACCGTAACGGCTGGGAAACGCTGCGCGGCGTGCAGGTGGCTGCGGGCGAGGCAATTTTCGGAACGGACTGTAACGTTCTGCTTTCCGCCTCAACCGCGTCGGGCAAAACAGAGGCGGCGTTTTTTCCCATACTCACCCTGTTTTCGGAGAACCCGCCCGCATCCGTCGGGGCTATATACATAGGTCCCTTAAAGGCGCTTATAAACGACCAGTTTTCGCGCCTTTCAGAGCTTTGCGCCGACGCCCAAATTCCCGTTTGGCACTGGCACGGGGATGTTGCGCAATCGCACAAGGAAAAGCTATTAAAGCACCCTTCCGGAATTTTGCAGATAACCCCCGAATCGCTTGAAGCGTTGCTTTTGCACAAGCACGCCTATATTCCGAAATTATTCGGCGATTTGCGGTTTATTGTAATTGACGAGGTTCATTCTTTACTGCGCGGCGACCGCGGCGGGCAGACCCTGTGCCTGATTGAGCGGCTTTCGCGTATGGCGGGGGTAAACCCGCGCAGAATAGGGCTTTCCGCCACAATAGGCGACCCCGAGGGCACGGGCAGATATTTAGCCGCGGGCACGGGCAGAGAAACGGTTATACCGAAAGTAGAGCAGGGCAAGGTAAAGTGGCGGTTATCATTAGAGCATTTTTTCACAACGCCGGGCGTAGAAGAATCCCCCGCAGACGAAAAAACGGCGCTGCCGGTACTTGATATGAAGACCGACACTGCCCCCGAAAACTCAGACCCCGGCTTTGCCTATGTTTTTGAGCACACAAGGGGCAAAAAGTGCCTTATTTTCGTTAATTCCCGCGAGGAGTGCGAGGCGGTAACCACCACGCTGCGCGGCTATTGCGAGGCGCGGCATGAGCCCGACAGATTTTTAATTCACCACGGCAACCTTTCGGCGTCCTTTCGCGAAACCGCCGAATCGGTTATGAAGGACGACGAGCAGTGCATGACCACCGTAACCACGGCTACGCTGGAGCTGGGAATAGATATAGGCAGGCTGGAGCGTGCCTTTCAGATAGACGCGCCCTTTACCGTATCTTCATTTTTGCAGCGGATGGGGCGCACGGGCAGGCGGGGTCTGCCGCCCGAAATGTGGTTTGTAATGCGCGAAGAGCAGCCCGAGGCGCGGGCAATGCTGCCCGAAACCGTGCCCTGGTCGCTGCTGCAAGGCATAGCGCTTATTCAGCTTTACACCGAGGAACGTTGGGTTGAGCCGCCCAAAACCGACAGGCTGCCTTTCAGCCTTTTATACCACCAAACTATGAGTACATTGGCGTCCTCTGGCGAGTTATCTCCCGCGGCGCTGGCTTCGCGCGTGCTTACCCTTAAAAGTTTTGAAAGAATAGACAAGGAAGACTATAGGACCCTTTTGCGCCATTTAATTGAGACTGACCACATTGAGCGCACCGAGACGGGCGGGCTTATAGTGGGGCTTGCGGGCGAGCGACAGATAAACTCCTTTAAATTTTACGCGGTGTTTAAGGAAAACGAGGAATACACCGTGCGCAGCAATTCCGAGGAACTGGGAACTATAGTAATGCCGCCGCCCGTGGGCGAAAAAATTGCCATTGCGGGGCACGTGTGGATAGTGGAGGAGGTAGACCACAAGAGGCACTTGGTATATTGTGAGCAGGTGCGGGGCAAGGTGCCCGCCTATTTCGGGCAGTGCCCGGGGGATATTAACACAAAAGTGCTTGAACGTATGCGCAAGGTGCTGGCTGAAGATAAAATTTACCCCTACCTTATGAAAAACGCGCTCGGCAGACTATACGATGCGCGCAGTGTTGCCAGACTTGGCGGGGTAACAACCGAGCCGCTTATAAACCTGGGCGGCGATATGTGGTGCCTGTTTCCTTGGCTCGGCACATATGCCTTTCTTGCCATGGAGCGCTTTTTAAAACTTAAATGCGCAAAGGATTTAGGGCTTACAGCCCTTGACCCCGCAAGACCGTACTTTATTCAGTTTAAAATGAAAGCCACGCGCGAGCAGTTTTTTAAGGTTTTAAAGGAAAAAGAAAAGCAGCCGCTTGACCCTATGGAGCTTGTATACCCCGGTGAAGTGCCGCTTTTTGAAAAGTACGATGAATTTGTGCCGCCCGAGCTTGTGCGCAAGGGCTTTGCCTACGGTATACTTGCAACCGACGAAATGAAAGCGCGAATACGCGGCTGGGAACTTTAATTGAATAGCTTTAAGCCAAACCGGACAGCCGCTGACTGCGGCTGTTTTTTTATTTTATCTGCCAAAAGCACATACTTTTTTCACTGTACGGTTTTACGGTGAAAAAGTATGTGCAAATGCAAGGTGGAAAAATTTTACAAAACGTGCTAAAATATTTCCATAATAAAGAGGAGGGCGTATATGTTTGAAATTGAAAAAGATAATGCTAAAATCGGCAAGCACCTTGAAAAGCTGATTTTATCAAAACACAAGAGTATTCGGCAGTTTTGCAGGGAATACCTTAAGCTTTCAAAGGGTAATTACGACAAAACAGAAAAGGATAATTGCGATAAAAAAGAAGACGAAAAAGAATTGGATAATATGGCAACCAGAATGTCGGCGATTATAAAGGGTAAAAAATCGATCCAATTTTACGATTTGCCGATATTTTGCGAGCTTTTGGAGGTGTCCTGCGAAGAAATAATAACCGCAGGTCGGCACTATGAGCCTATAAGCGGTCACGTTACTAATTATGAAATTGCCTTTTCAAAGGACAGGGACAAGTGGGAAAAATACATAAACCGACCCGACAAGCTAATACTGAACCCTGATGAATACGGTAAAACCGTTATAGATTACGCGCTTGAATTTAAGAATTACGATTTCTTAAAGTATCTTATGGATAAGAATTACATATGGTTTGTTGATAACGGTGAGCGAGATTGTACCCAGCAAGCAAATGGATTTGGTGCCGGAACAAGCATTAAAAAACGTAAAATCTACGATGTGGACTCTCTTGATGCCGAGCTGATGAACCCTATCAAAGAAAACAAACTGCGGCAAAGCTTGATTGCGCTTGCAATTGAAAATATGGACATTCCTATGCTGGATACGCTCAGGGCACGCGAAATCCCGGCATTATATGAAATTACTATCGGCTTCAGTGCGCAAACAAACTGCGAAGATTATTACGATGATACGGTAATTGAAGAAATAGTAACGCATAACGAGGTTTTGGATTACTTTACCGACGATATTGAAATTAAGAATCAATTTGATAATCCGCAAATGTTTATTTATCCGTATATCGGCAAGGTGCTTGAGCGTTTAATAGAAATTAAAAGCAAAAATACGGAATATGTTATCCGCCGAATTACTGAGCATAACCAAGCGGTTTACGAAAAATTGCAATCATTGATAAATATTGCCGTTAAAATAACAAATTTAGATCCGATGTTTCATTTTGATTTTAACGATGATGAGGGTTTTCTATCGTATATGATTCCCGGTTCAAAGGAGGATTTTGTAAAATTTTGCGCAAATGTGATCTGCACGGATATAAAATCCAACGATCCGACAATTGAAATCCTGTTAAATAAATTAAACGAAAGCTATGATTCGGTAAGAGATATCAAACCGAATTAATAAAATCATTGAAAGGACGGAAAAGAATGAAAAAGGTATCGTCTTATACACACAGTAAAAAGCAGCTTGATGATTACTCAAATCAACATAATCCGAATAATAAAGCATACCGTGCCAATCAGTCTAATAATGACCGTCAAACCAAATCAAAACAAATAATTAACAAAAAAGCCTTGATGAAAATGTTAAACGAGTTGATGTGCGGCGATAGCTTTTACATATCAAAATCAGAGGAGGAAAATTTATGTATTGTCAAAACTGCGGGAAAATGCAAGAAAACGGTTCTGCTGTCTGCGCTGATTGCGGAGCGGAGCTGATTGGAAAAAAGGATTACGGGCGTAACAACAAGCGGAGCTTTTGGTTTGCCTTATTAAGCTTTTTATTTCCTGTTGCGGGGTTTATACTCTATCTTGTATATGAGGACAGAAAGCCTGCGCGCGCCCGGTCGCTTATAGTTGGGTTTATAATCGGTATTACAGTAAAATTGCTTTTATTTGTTTTGTTAATTCTCTTGGGGATCGGTATCAGTCAGTTGATTGATAACAGCGATCTTTGGTTAAACGGTATTTTTGAAGAAGCGCAAATTCCGGTTTAAAAAATATTCCGCAGCCCCCGCCGTACTTTTTCAGAGTGCGGCGGGGGCTGTCGGCTTACATATGCAAAACCCGATTTATCAGCCGTTTTGTAGGCTTTTATATGTTCTGATTATAACTGCGAGCGAGAAAAAAACGGTTAATATATCAGCGGCTGGCATTGAATACAGCACGCCGTCAAGCCCGAAGAATAGGGGTAAAATAACCGAAAGCCCCACTCCGAAAACTATTTCGCGCGTCATTGAAAGCATGGTGGAGGGTATAGCCTTTCCCATTGCCTGCAAAAAGATAAACGCCGCTTTGTTAATACAGGCGAAAACTATCATGCAAAGGTAAATGCGGAAAGACTTCACGGCAAAATCGGTGTAATATGCGCTTTCATTAGCTGCGCCGAAAATTTGTATGAGCCCGCGCGGGAATATTTCAATTATTAAAAGCGCGGCAAGCCCTACCGCCGCTTCCGCAAGCAGCAGTTTTGTGAAAAGCTCTTTTACGCGACTTCTGAGCCCCGCGCCCATATTGTAGCCCACTATAGGTATGCAGCCCGCCGCCATGCCTACTACAATTGAAATTACTATTTGAAATACTTTCATAACTATGCCAAGCACCGCCATGGGAATTTGCGCATATTCCGCCTGCCCGAAAACGGGGTCGAGCGCGCCGTATTTTCTTACCATATTATTAATTGCGGCCATTGCCGCCACCAGTGATATCTGCGATAAAAAGCTGCACATTCCGAGAGATAAGGTTTCCTTTATAATTCCGCCCGATAAACCGAAATCCTTTAGCGAAGGCTTAATTATTTTCATGTGACAAAGATAGTATACGGCTAACGCGGCGGTTATGATTTGCCCTATAACCGTGGCGACCGCCGCACCCATCATGCCAAGGCGGCAAGTGAAAATAAAAACAGGGTCCAAAATTATGTTGGCAACCGCGCCCGCGATGGTTGAGAGCATGGCGAATTTCGGGCTGCCGTCCGCCCGTATTACGGGGTTCATTGCCTGACCGAATACATAAAAAGGTAGCCCCAAGGTTATCCAAAAAAAGTACTCCTTTGAGTAATTATAGGTCTCTTTATTTACCGTTCCGCCGAAAACGGTTATTATGCCGCCTGAAAAGGCAAGGTAAATTACCGTAAGCGCCACGCCAGAGAGAAGTGATAGCACAACTGCGTTTCCCACGCTTTTCGCGGCGCTGTCGCCGCAGTTTTTACCGAGCGAAATGCTTGAAAAAGCGCAACAGCCGTCGCCTATCATAACGGCTATGGCAAGGGCTATTACCGTAAGCGGAAACACAACCGTGTTCGCGGCGTTGCCGTATGAGCCTAAATAATCGGCGTTGGCTATAAATATTTGGTCTACTATATTGTAAAGCGCGCCGACCAACAGCGAAATAATGCAGGGCAGCGAGTATTTTAACATCAGCTTTCCCGTTTTTTCGCTTGAAAGGTATGAATTGTTTTGTTCGTTTTCCATTTTTTACTCCTTTTGCCGCCGCACAAAAAACACGCGCCCGAAAGCGCGTGAAAATAAAAACGACGCGATACTTTGGGGCTGCTCTGCGTTTCGTATCAGGAAAGAGAGCTTCCGTGTATCGTGTCGTCAGTTTATTTAATTTTTAAATATTATACCCTAAATTTTCCCGTTTGTCAAACATTAAAAACAGGAAATTAAGCCGTATCGGGCTGAAAACCCGTTACGGCTGCTTTTTGACCCGCTTATCAATTACACGCACCACGGGCGGCAGTATAAGTGCAAAAACAAAAGAGGATATTACGGCGGTTATAATTCTTGTAAGCAGCCCGCCCCATACCACGGCGGGGGAGTAATAGCCGTAAATAACGCTGTCAAGATAAATTACAAGGGTATTTATTGCCGTTACAATGATCGAGCTTATCGTAATTTCCAATGTCAGCGGCAGCGTTTCAAGGCTGCGCTTAAACGCAATAAACAAAAGCCCCATGCAAACGCCGCGTATGCCCGCGGGCAGTATCCACAGCACGGTTGTAGGGGTAAGCCCGTAGGTGATGAGCTGGGTTAAAAACGTGCCGGTAAGACCTACCGCCGCCCCCATAAGCGGGCCGCACTGCACGGCGGCGATTATAATGGGCAGGGCGCCGAGCGGCAGCTTAAAAACACCGCTTACACTGTTAAGCAGCGTTGCGCAGTAATCCAGCACAAAGCAGAATGCGGCAAGCACCGAGCAAAAGCATAATTGACCTACATAATTTTTTTTCATAAAAAAACCTCCTTATTTACCCGTTTTACCGATAATAAGGAGATTACATCTTCATATTAGCCGGCAGCGGGATGCGACTGCCGTACCGCGGAAAAATCCCTTCGTCTGCCCGGCAACTCCCCGTCCCGGCAGCACTTAACGCACGACTGTCTACTCTGCATGGTGTTCGGTATTGTGACACCGAGTATTATTTTACACTTATTGAGTCCGTTTGTCAATAATTACTTGCATATTACGGAAAAATCAAATATAATGGAGTTATAAAATACACAGGGGAGTGTGCGCTTTGCGACGCCTTTTGGCAAAAACGGCGGACTTTATTCGTGAATCGGATAAAATACTGCTTATAATCTGCATTTTTACAAGCCTTTACGGCTGTGCGGCGGTTTTCTCCGCCACCCATTACAGGGCTACCTACCGCCCGTTTATTATTCAGTTTATCTGCTTTGCGGCGGGCGTTGTTGCCGCGCTTATAATTTCGGCTGTTGATTACTCAAAAATTCTGCGCTACTGGTATCTTGCGGCGGCGCTGGGTGTAATTCCGGTTATACTTACATTCTTTATAGGCTTTGCGCCCGAGGGTACCGACGATAAGGCGTGGCTTGACTTAGGCTTTACCACCTTTCAGCCGGCGGAGCTTTTGAAAATTTGCTTTGTGCTGACCTTCAGCGCGCATATAAGCGCCGTAAAGCCCAATATTAACAAACTTAAATATTTAATACCCGTTTGTTTGCACGGGGCTTTTCCCGTTTTGCTTATACACTTTCAGGGCGATGACGGAACGGCACTTGTTTTTGCGGTTATGGTTGTGTTTATGCTTTGGGCGGCGGGCGTTTCAAAAAAATATTTTTTGGCTATGATACCCGTAATTTTAATTGCCGCGCCTATTATTTATTTCTTTATTATGAACGACGACCAGCGAGACAGGCTTACCGCAATTTTCAGCGTTTTGGATTTTAAGGCGGCGGCAAAGCGCGACCCGAGCGAGCAATGGCCTACTTACCAGCAGTGGCGCGGCAGAACCGCACTTGCCAACGGCGGCTTTGCGGGGCAGGGCTTTTTAAACGGCGATTTCACGCAGAACGGAATTGTGCCCTACGGCTTTAACGATTTTATTTTCGTAAGCATAGGCGAGGAATTCGGCTTTTTGGGCTGTATGGCGGTAATTCTGCTGCTCGGCGGCATTTGCTTTAGGTGTTTGCAGGTGGCGAGGCTTTCAAAAAAGGACAGCGGAAAACTGATTTGCGTGGGAATTTTTGCAATGATTTTCACCCAGGCGGTAATAAATATAGGTATGTGCACGTCTGTTCTGCCGGTTATAGGCATAACTCTGCCGTTTTTCAGCGCGGGCGGCACATCGCTTTTCTGCTTATACACCGGCATAGGGCTTGTGCTTAATGTGTACCTGCACCGCAACTCAAGAACTATATATTTGCACGATAATTTGAAATAATTTCCACACATAGCAATATTTGTCTATAAAATACAATATATTTTACTTGATAAAATCTACGGTAATTTGTAAAATTAGAATATAAAAGGAAAGGGGAATTTTTATGATTCGCGTAACCGTTTATAATGAATTTTTACATGAAAAAACCGATGATAATGTCAAAGCAATATATCCCGAGGGAATACATAACGCCCTTAAAGAGCACCTGAAAGACGATGATATTACGGTTAAAACCGTAACGCTTGATAATGTTGAGGATATTACCGACGAGCTGCTCAGCAATACCGATGTTCTTATTTGGTGGGGGCATATGGCGCACGAGAAGGTGCCTGATGAGATTGCCGCGCGCGTTCAGAAAGCCGTAGTTTCGGGTATGGGCGCAATATTTCTTCACTCCGCTCACCATTCAAAGCCGTTCAAGCTGCTTATGGGCACACCCTGCTCGCTCGGCTGGCGTGAAAACGGCGACCGTGAGTATGTTTGGGTATGCGACCCCTCACACCCGATAGCACAGGGCATTGACCGCTACATAACGCTGGAGCACGAGGAAACCTATGCCGAGCCTTTCAGCATACCCGAGCCCGATAAGCTTATATTTATAGGCAGCTATGAGGGCGGCGAGGTATTGCGCGCAGGCTGCTGCTACAGGCGCGGTTACGGAAAGATTTTCTATTTCCAGCCGGGGCATGAAACCTTCCCGACTTACCACAACCCGCAGATAATTCGCGTTATTAAAAATGCAATTCATTGGGCTTACAATGATTATCGCAAGGAAATTGATTGCCCGAATATTAAGAAAATCGAGGAATGATACCCTTTATGAAAAAGAATTTTGCAGTTATAGGCTACGGCGGTCAGGGCGGCTGGCACACAAGGCAGATACTTGCGAGCGACGTTGCCGCGCTTACCGGCATTTACGATATTGACCTGAAAAAAGCTGAGCTTGCCGAAAAAAACGGAATACACGCTTATGCCTCTTACGATGAGGTGTTAGCAGACAATGCGGTTGACGCGGTTGTAATAGCCGTGCCGAACGATTGCCACAAGGAGCTTGTTATAAAAGCGCTTGAAAAGGGCAAAAACGTTATTTGCGAAAAGCCGGTTGAAATGTCGGTTGCGGCGCTTGATGAAATGCTTGCCGCTGCCGATAAATCGGGCAAATTCTTCACCGTTCACCAGAACAGACGGTGGGACGTTGACTTTTTGGCAATGAAACAGATTGTAAATTCGGGCGAGATAGGCGAGCTTATAAACATTGAATCAAGAATACACGGCTCGCGCGGAATACCGAGCGACTGGCGCTGCCACAAGCCCTACGGCGGCGGTATGATACTCGACTGGGGCGTGCACCTTATCGACCAGATTTTGCAGATTGTAAAGGAAAAAATAGTTAGCGTATACTGCACGGTTACCAATATCACGACCGACGAGGTGGACGACGGCTTTAAGCTGACCCTTTATTTTGAAAGCGGAAAAACCGCCTATATTGAGGTTGGTACATATAACTTCATTGCAATGCCGCGCTTTTATTTGCAGTGCAAAAACGGCAGCGCAATTATTGAGGACTGGCAGAAAAAAGCACAGGTTGCGCGCATGAAGGCGTGGAACGAAAAAGAGGTTCTGCCCGTGCAGACCGCTGCGGGAATTACCAAAACCATGGCGCCGCGCGATGAAATTACCCTTGATATGTACGAGGTTGAGCGACCTGTAAGCGACGTACACGATTTTTACCGCAATTTCTGCGCCGTGCTTGATAAAAAAGCAGAGCCTGCAATTAAACACTGCGAGGTTCGCCGCGTTATGCAGGTTATGGAGGCAGCGTTTGAATCGTCCGATAAAAAACAGCGTATTGAGGTTAATATTTAATGTTTAACCTCTCTGTAATAGGCACGAGCGGAATTACCGAAAAGTTTTTATCCGCCGCGCGTAAAACAGGACGTTTCAAATTTCATACCGTTTATTCGCGTACCGCCGAAAAGGGCAGGGCATTTGCCGAAAAGCAGGGCTTTGAGGGCTTTTGCACCGATATAAACGCATTAGCGAAGGACAGCGCGACCGACGCTGTGTATATAGCCTCGCCGAACTCCTGCCACTTTGCGCAAAGCAGGCTTTTTTTGCAAAACGGGAAACACGTTTTTTGCGAAAAGCCTATTGTGACAAAGGCGGCGGAATATGACGAGCTTTTGTCGCTTGCCGATAAAAGCGGGCTTATTTACGCCGAGGCGATTATGAGCCGCCACTTTAAGGGGCGGGAAAAGCTGCTTGAGGGGCTTTCGCAAATCGGGAATATTTCGGTTGCGAGAATAAATTTCTGCCAGCGCTCAAGCAGATATGACGCTTTTATGGCGGGCGGACATATGAATATTTTTGATATGTCGCTTTGCGCGGGAACGCTTATGGATTTAGGCGTTTACTGCGTGTATGCGGCGGTTGATATGTTCGGTATGCCGAAAAATATTAAAGCCTGCGCTTCGTTTTTTGAAAACGGTGCGGATAAATCGGGCTCCGCAATTTTTGAATATAACGGGTTTACCGCGGCGCTCACTTACAGTAAGGCGGGGCAATCCGTTTCGGATTCCGAAATAGTGGGGGACGGCGGCGTTTTGAAAATCGGTTCTGTTTCGCAATACGGTAATATTTCGCTTGTGAAAAACGGCACCGAAACAATTCTTTCGGAAATGCCGACCCGCGATGAAATAATGGGCGACGAGGCAATAAAATTTGCCGATTACATTGAAAACAGAGAAGAATTTTACAGCGATTACCGCGCGGTATCGGCTCTTACGCACAATGTTCATACCTGTATGGACTTAATAAAGCAAAGTGCAAACATTAAATATCCCATAAAGGAGTGCATTTTATGAAATTAGGCATTGTAAGCGCAATTTACGACGGCTTTACCTTTGAAGAAGCCGTTGAAAACGCCGTTCAGAACGGCTGCGAATGTATGGAGGTTGCCTGCTGGCCGCAGGGCAAGGCGGAAAGAAGATATGCGGGCGTAAGCCACATTGACGTGGATAATACCTCGCCCGAGTATATCGCTTATATAAAGGATTTCTGCGCGAAAAAGGGTATTGAAATTTCTTCGCTCGCGTTTTATCCCAACACTATGGACGGCGACCTTGAAAAGCGCAACGCCAACATCGCCCACCTTAAAAAGGTAATAAATATGAGCGCGCTTTTGGGCGTTAATATGGTTACTACCTTTATAGGCAGAGACCAGACTAAGACTGTGGAGGAAAACCTTGAATTATTTAAGGAAATATGGCCGCCGATTATTAAACTCGCCGAGGAAAAGGGCGTTAAGGTTGCAATTGAAAACTGTCCCATGCTTTTCGGCGCGGACCAATGGCCCGGCGGGCAGAACCTGTTTACCACCCCGAGACTTTGGCGCGAAATGTTTGAGCTTTTGCCCAGCGATAATTTCGGCATAAACTACGACCCGAGCCACTTTATTTGGCAGCAGATTGACTACATAAAGCCGCTTTATGAATTTCGGGATAAAATATTCCACGTTCACTTTAAGGATATTAAGTTGTTTAAAGATAAGCTTGACGATGTGGGCATAATGGGCTATCCGCTTGATTTTATGAGCCCGAAGCTGCCGGGACTCGGCGATGTTGACTGGGGCAAATATGTATCCGCCCTTACCGATATAGGTTACGACGGCTACGCCTGCATTGAGGTTGAGGATAAAGCCTTTGAAAGCTCAAAGCAGCGCGTTATGGATTCCGTTGCGTTAAGCTGCCGCTATATGCGCCAGTTTGTAATATAAATTCGGCTTACGCCTGAATATAACATTTTTTGGAGGAATAAAAAATGGCACTTGACATGAACAATTTTACAAGCAATCAGAACGCTCAGGGCGAGGTTAAAAGCGACCGCAAGCTGCGTATCGGTATAATCGGTACGGGCGGTATTGCTAACTCACATATCGAAAGCTACAAAAAGCAGCCCGATGTTGAAATAGTTGCCGGCGCTGATCTGATACCCGGAAAGGCTGAAAAGTTTTTCAAGGATCACAAGGTAGAGGCTAAGGCGTTCACCGATTATAAGGAAATGGTTGACACCATGAACCTTGACGCGGTAAGCGTTTGCACCTACAACCGCACCCATGCGGAGTGCACAATTTATGCGCTTGAGCACGGTCTTCCGGTTCTTCTTGAAAAACCGATGACGGTTACTCTTGAAGAGGCTATTGCTATCCGCGAGGCTGAAAAGAAGAGCGGCAAGATAGTTTCCGTAGGCTTCCAGCCCCGCTTTGACGCTAATATGCAGATGATTAAGAAGATAGTTCAGTCTGGCGAGCTCGGCAGAATTTACTATGTTCAGACAGGCGGCGGCCGCAGACACGGTATTCCGGTAAGCTGGTCTGAAACCTTTATTGAGAACGATAAGGCAGGTCTCGGCGCTCTCGGCGATATCGGCTGCTACTCAATCGACCTGGTTATGAACGCTCTCGGCAACCCGAAGCCCTTAACCGTTACCGGCACCGCTACCGATTATTTCGGCACCACCCCCGAGGCTTATTCTCAGGTAGGCAAGCCCGAATGCGCCAAGAAGTTCAGCGTTGACGATTTCGCTTCCGCTTATATCCGACTGGAAGGCGGCATAATCCTTGACTTCCGTATTGCATGGTATATGCATCTTGATACTCCCGGAGACACCATCATTATGGGTACCAAAGGATCTTTGCGTGTTCCGTCTACCGATTGCTGGAACGGAACCTTTGACAAACCGTTAATAATCTACCATGATGTTGCCGGCGAACCCGTAGAAACTGTTATTCCTTTACTGCCCGCAACAAAGAATTTGTGGAATAAAAAAATTCGTTCTTTTCTTGACGCGGTTATAACCGGTGGTAAAGCACCTGTTCCCACGGATGAAATTATATACAATCAGGCAATACTTGATGGTATTGAGCGCTCAAGTGAGTGCGGTCATGAGGTTGCTATTGAAATCCCTGAAATTTAACAAAACACTTTCCATGTAAAATCGCTTTTCTATATTAAACTATAATTATTCAAAATAATTTTGGCACATAAAGGAAGAAAAAGCTTTCTTTATGTGCCTTTAATATTTGAGCAAAATTTAAATAATAAATTTTTTATTTAAAAACTTAAGATTTGCCTCGGAAATTTGTTTTAATATAAATGTAAATACGCATAACCTCTCAACTTTTGAGTTTGGAGATGTGAAATGCGTAATTATTCAGATATATTATTGGAGGAATTATTATCATGTAGCAGGCTAAGCCGTGATTGTATTGAAAAGGATTTACATACAATCAGTCAAAAGCAGATAAAGTTTGAGTTCAGAAAAATACTTGATAAGTTAGCGGTAAATATAATTGAAAACAACCTTGAAAACGAAATGTTAATGCAGGCGCTTTTAGAATTGGCACGCGTGGAACGGATTATAGTTGTGTTGCATTTTCTGTGTGGAATGAAACTGTCTGAAATAGCCTATCTTTTAGAAACAGATTTGAACAGTATTTATGTTCAAAAATGTACTGCAATTAAGCATTTGAAAAAAATATTGATGTAACAGCGGCTTTTACCGTGTTATATATGAACCTTGAAAAATATGCCTGTTGGCATTATAGAAAGCATACTGCAAAACAGAGGGAGAGCGACAATTTATGCTTGCGATGACCCTGTGAAGACACTTGCCGTGGGCTTGGATGGCAAGCGGGTAAAAGTCAGCCCGTTACAGTATGTCCCTGCGGAGGGGCTAAATACTCCGTGGATTGTTTTAATTTAACATTATTTTCTCACACTATTGTT
>URGH01000028.1 GCA_900547305.1 uncultured Oscillospiraceae bacterium
GTAAGGGTGCGGGTGTCCGGTGGACACCTCTGCAAAGCAGAAGCACCGACCGAGGCGGCAGCCGAGACGGTGTCAGCCGGATGGCTGACTGAGGGATTGTTTGCATTTTCAGTGACCGCGGCTTTTTTTAATAATATCAATTAAATTTGTAATTGCCGCTGTTTCTTCGTCCGTAAATCCGGTTAAATCTATTGTTCGTGCGTGTCTTATTTCAAGCAGAAAATCTGTTGTAACATTAAAAACATAAGCTAATTTCACAATTACCTCGGGTGACGGCGTTCGCTCGTTTTTTTCGTAGTAGGATATAACGGATTTTGAAACAAATATGCGGTCTGCAAGCTCGCGCTGTGTAAGATTGCGTTCTTTTCTAAGTATTTTCAATTTTTCTCCGAAATTCATTTCATTATTACCGCCCGCAATAAAATTACATACAAATTATATAATAAACTTTTTCGGAATGTAGGCTATGTGTGCCGCTAAATGTTTAATCCCGCCGATTTTGGCAATAATATGTAAATCGGAGGGATTTAATATGAATAAAAGAACTACCGTGCGCATGGTATCGTTTTGTGCGGCATTAGCGCTTGTTTTCGGCGGTTTTGCCTTAAAAAGCCGTTCGGAGCTTAAAAGCTACCGCCTGCAAATACAAAACGGCTATTCCCGCTCGCTTGAAGAGCTGCTTTCGGGCGTGAATAATATTTCGTTGATTTTGAAAAAAGCCGAGTACACAACCTCTGCCAAGCAATTAAGCAATATGGCGGCGCAGTTGCTTACCGAATCTGAGAACGCAAAAAACGCTTTGTCCCGTCTGCCCTCGGGCAGCAGTGAGCTTACAACGCTTAACCGCTTTTTATCACAGGTGGGAAATTACGCAATGTCGGTTTCAAAAAGCCTGGTGGACGGAGCGGAAAACGCGGAATATGCCGAAAATATAAAGCTGCTTAAAAGCACGGCGGAGAAAATATCCGACGCGATAGGCGAGGCGGATATCACCTACGGCACTGCCGATAAATGGGCGGCGGAGCTTGACCGCAAAATAGGGGAGAGCGTACCGCAGGAGTCGCTGGCGGGGGCGCTCGGCACGCTTGAAGAAAGCCTTTCGGATTACCCGACCCTTGTGTATGACGGACCGTATTCCGACCATATTTTAGAGAAAGAACCCGAAATGATTAAAACCGCCGATGAAGTAAGCGAGAGCAAGGCGCTTGAAAAGGCGGCGGAAATAACGGGACTTAAAGCGGACAAACTCCAATTTGAAGAAAAAACCGCCGGTAAAATTGCCGCCTACCGCTTTTCGGGTGCGGGTTCGGTCGTAACCGTGAGCTGCCGCGGCGGGTATCCCGTTTATATGCGCAAAACGGGGAAAATGGGTGATTTTATTTTGGAATACCGCCAGGCGCTCGATAAAGCTAAAAGATACCTTGAAAAAATAGGACTTACCGGATTTACCGAGACCTACTATTTCACTGACGAGGGCGTTTGCGTTATAAATTTTGCATATCAGGACGGCAGAACCATATGCTACACCGACCTTGTTAAGGTGGGCGTTGCAATGGACAGCGGCGAAATAATGCTTTTGGAAACAAGCGGTTATCTTTCAAACCATACCGACCGCGCCTTTGAAAGCCCCGCCGTAACAATAGAAAAAGCCGCCGAAAAGGTGAATAAAAAACTTAAAATACGCAAAACCGAGCTTACCCTTATTCCGACCGACTCGGGCGGAGAGGTGCGCTGCTACGAGTTCCTTTGCGAAACCGAGGACGGGCAGGAAATTTTAATATATATCAACGCCGTAACGGGCGAAGAAGAACGCATTTTAATACTGCTTAAAAGCGACGGCGGAACTCTTGCAAAATAATGTCGGTCTGTCGATAAACCCCAAATTCTATTTTTGCGGCGTTCACGCCGCATTTTTCGTTTTTCCGCTGACAGGCGCGGCGGAAAAACACCTTGTAAGCGAAAAACCGCTTATTCAGCGGTTTTTCAAGGGCACTGGGGTGGGTACCCACGGGGATAGAGTGCAGTCCGAAAATCATTGATTTTCGAGCGAGCGGCATTCCCGGTGGGGAGCGTGTCGACTTTTTCGACACGCTCGTAAAATAATGCTTGATTTTTTAAAAGGTTTGTGATAGAATAAAAAGGCTGTTTGAAACGGAAAGTATTTTCTGCGCCGTTTTTAACAGGTGCATTTGATTTCACCCGGTCCTTACGGGGTGGGTTCATTGCCGAAAAACGACATTGAAGCGGACGGTCCTCTGTCAAAATTTTTGGGTACGAACGTCTGGTATTATTTAAGGAGGAAGAAAAAATGGACGTAATTAAAGAGCTTACCGCAGATATGCTCAAAAAAGACGCACCCGAAATTCTTATAGGCAGCACTGTTAAGGTACACGTAAGAATTAAAGAGGGCGAGAAAGAAAGAATACAGGTGTTTGAAGGCACTGTTATCGCTAAGAACAACAGCGGAATTGCCGAGACTTTCACCGTTCGTCGTGTTTCCTACGGCGTAGGCGTTGAGCGTGTTTTCCCGGTACATTCACCCAATGTTGCCAAGGTTGAGCTTGTGCGCAAGGGTAAAATCCGCAGAGCAAAGCTTTATTATCTGCGTGACAGAGTCGGTAAAGCGGCTAAGGTTAAAGAGCGTATCGGTTAATTTGAAAAATTGACGGAAGGGGGACGGATTTATGCTGTCTCCCTTTTTGCTATAAGGAGGTGCGTTATGGAAGACGGAAAGGAATTTAAAACCGAAACGGAAGTAAACGCTAATTCGGAGCCTGCGGATGAAACAGGCTTTAATATAAGCGAAGAATTTGCAAGCAGTCTGCCCGACGCAAAGCCCGAACCCGAAAAGCGCAGTATGGCGGAGGAGCTTTTTGAATGGCTTGACGTGCTTGCTACCGCCATAATATCGGTAGTTATTATATTCAGCTTTATTTTCCGCGTTGCCACAATAAGCGGCAGATCTATGACAAACACACTTCAGGATAAGGATAAGGTCATAATAACCAATCTTGCCTACACACCCCAAAGGGGCGATATCGTTGTAATATCGCGCAATGCCGACAATTCGGTTGAAAATGTCAAAACCGCTCAGGTACCGATAATAAAGCGCGTTATTGCAACAGGCGGGCAAACGGTGGATATTGATTTTGAACGCGGCGTGGTATCTGTTGACGGCGTGGAATTAGATGAGCCATACACCAGAACCCCCACCACGAGCAAATACGATGTGGAATTTCCGATTTATGTGCCCGATGGGTATATATTCGTTTTGGGCGATAACCGTAACGACTCTATGGACAGCCGCGATTCCCGCATAGGCGAGGGCGGTTTGGTTGACACAAGGTATGTTTTGGGTCATGCCGTGCTGCGCGTTTTCCCGTTTTCAAGCTTCGGAAGGTTGGATAATAAATAAACAGGATATTAAAAGATTTCGGAGAAAAAAGGATGAGTAAAAGAATCTACAAGTTTGATTTTGCAAGAGCTTCAGCTATTTTATGCGTAGTTTTGTGCCATTGTGTAGAAAATATTTATGATTTCACCGCAAACGAGTGGGGCGACACTAACAAGATTTCAGGGCTTTTTATGATTTTGACTTTTACAGTCGGCAGATTAGGCGTACCCATATTTTTATTTCTTTCCGGAGCTTTGCTTTTAAAAAAGCAAATCAACAATGATTCCGATATAATTACATTTTATAAAAGAAATTGGCTCCCTCTTTTTATTGCAAATGAAATTTGGGTTGTAATTTACAATATATATTTTTGTCTTACAGGTAGATTTCAATATTTAACTTTTGATAACATACTTAGGGAATTACTGTGTATGAAACAGGTGCCCACGCCGCAAATGTGGTATTTTCCAATGATATTAGGAATGTATTTGGGCATACCTTTTGTGGCCAAAATTGTTAAAACTTTTTCTTTAAAATCTTTAGCCTTTTTAATATTTGCAATTTTTGCGGTTGATTTTTTCCTACCCACATTGCAAATACTGTTAAATATGGCAGGAATAAAATTTGAATGTCTTTCGTTGCTTTCGGTCAATTTTTTAGGTGGTACATACGGATTATATATAGTTGCCGGGTATTTCGCGGCAAATAAAAATTTAATAAAGCTCAACAATATGTGGGTATGCATAATCACACTGATCAGCTTCTTTATTACGGTTTCAATACAGTTTGTTTCACGCGGCGGTTTATTACATTCTGAAGTTCTGTATAATGTTTGGTATAATAATGCATTTCTGGCTATAGCTGCACTTGGCATATTTGTTTTGTTTGACCGTATAGATGATTCAAAATTTAATGAAAGATTTTCTAATATTTGTACATTTATAAGCAGATTCAGTTTATCAATTTTTTTCATACATTATATTTTACTGAATTTTTTCAAAAAGCCTATTATGAATCTAAGCGTAATGTCTCCGTTAAAGGTAATAATTCTGTTTATACTTGTTTTTTTGACGAGTGCTGTTGTTTCGTTTTTGTTTAGCAAAATAAAAGCAGTGTCAAAGTATGCATTAGTAATAAAATAATGGGATAAGAAATAATATGAATGAAAGCAATAAAACTATTAACTGGTTTCCCGGACATATGGCGAAGACCCGCCGAAAAATAAAGGAAATTCTTCCGCTTATCGATGCGGTAGCCGAGGTAGTGGACGCGCGCGTGCCGAAAAGCTCACGCAACCCCGAGCTGCGCGATATAATAGGCGATAAACCGCTTATAATTTTACTTAACAAATGCGATATGGCAGACCATGCCGCCACCGCCGAGTGGATAGCGCACTATTCCGCCGCGGGAATACCCGCAATAGCGCTTGACTGCAAAACGGGCAAGGGCATTTCCGCTTTTAAGGATACGGTTAAAAATGCGCTTGAAAGTAAGCTTAAAGCGTATGAGGAAAAGGGAATGGCGGGCAAGCCGCTGCGAGTTATGGTTGTGGGAATACCGAATGTGGGTAAATCGTCATTTATCAACCGCATTGCGGGCAACAACCGCGCCAAAGCCGAAAACCGCCCCGGCGTTACAAGGGGCAACCAGTGGTTCACGGTGGATAAGCAGCTTGAGCTGCTTGATACACCCGGCGTTTTGTGGCCGAAGTTTGAGGATAAAACGGTAGGCGAGCATTTAGCTTTCACAGGAGCTGTTACCGACAGAATACTTGATACCGAATGGCTTGCAATGCAGCTGCTTTCGCTGCTGTCACACGAGTGCCCCGAAAAAATAACCGCGCGCTACGGTGTGGAACTGACGGACGACAGCTACGAGCTGCTTTGCCGCATAGGCAAAAAACGCGGTATGATGATAAGGGGCGGCGAGACCGATACCGAAAGGGCGGCAAATATGCTGCTTGAGGAATACCGCAACTGTAAAATAGGAAATATAACATTGGAAAGGGCGGAAAAATAATGCCTGATTACGAATTTGAAAAAGCCGCCGTAAACAGCGGCTTTAGCTGTATTTGCGGGGTGGATGAGGCAGGCAGAGGCCCGCTGGCGGGTCCTGTTTGCGCGGCGGCGGTAATTTTGCCCGAGGGCGCTGTTATTGAGGGGCTTGACGACTCAAAAAAGCTGACCGAGAAAAAGCGCGAAAGGCTTTATGATATAATAAAGGAAACCGCCGTTGCTTACAGCGTGGCATACGGCACGCTTGAAGAAATAGAAACGGTAAATATATTAGAAGCTACATATCTTGCAATGAACCGCGCAATAGAGGGGTTGAGCGTAAAGCCCGATTTTGCCCTGATTGACGGTAACCGCGTACCGCGCGGAATAAAAATTCCCTGTGAAACTATTGTTAAAGGGGATTCAAAGTCAATGTCCGTCGCGGCGGCATCGGTGCTTGCAAAGGTCACGCGTGACCGCCTTATGCTTGAATACGATAAAAAATACCCCGAGTATAACTTTAAAAAACACAAGGGCTACGGCACAAGGGAGCACACCGAGCTTATAAAGCAGTACGGTCCGTGCGAAATTCACCGCTTTTCATTCCTTAAAAACATTTTGGGGTGACGGCTGTGGAAAAGAGCAAAGCGGGGAAAAACGGCGAGCGCCTTACCGCCGAATTTTTAAGGAGTAAGGGCTGCACCGTTATAAAAATGAATTATCATTCGCGTTTCGGGGAAATTGACATAATAGCGGAAACAAAAGAATATATAATTTTTACCGAGGTAAAGACCCGCGCCGAGGGGAGCTTAATTTCGCCTGCCGAGGCGGTGGACGTGCACAAGCGCCGAAGACTTATTTTAACGGCGGAGGATTTTTTAAGCAAGTTCGCAACCGATTTGCAGCCGCGCTTTGACGTTGCCGAGGTAACCTATAAAACCCGAAAGGACGGAAGTACGGGCTATAGCCTTAACTACATAAAAAATGCTTTTTAACGCGGAGTGATGAGTATTGAATTATTTTGATCTGCACTGCGATACACCGTATGAATGTTATTTTAAAAATCAGCCGTTTTTTGCCAATAAGCTTGCGGTTTCGGGCGAAAAGGGTGCGGAATTTGAAAGCTGGCGGCAGGTTTTCGCCGTTTGGATAAGGGACGATATTGCAGAGCCATTTAAGCTTTACAGTGAAATAATGCGGGATATTAAACTCAAGCTGAAATCAGCCCCGAAAAATTTAAAACCTCTTTTTGCGGTTGAGGGCGGCGCGGTAATAGGCAAGGATTTAAAGCTGCTTGAAACGCTTAAAAGCGACGGGGTACGCTATTTGACCCTTACTTGGAACGGCGAAAACGCAATAGCGGGCGGCAGCGGTACCGATAAAGGGCTTACGCGCTTCGGGCGCGAGGCTATACGGGAGCTTAACCGCCTTAAAATTTGCACCGATTTATCTCACCTGAACGATAAAAGCTTTTTCGCGGCAATAGAGCTGGCGGAGTACCCCATAGCATCCCACTCAAACAGCAGAGAAATATGCCACGTGCCGCGAAATCTAACCGATGAGCAGCTAAGGCTTATAGGCGAGAAAAAAGGGCTTATAGGGCTTTGCTTTTACCCGAAATTTTTGGGCGGAAACGCGTTTGAAAAAATATATGAAAATATCTGCCGTTTGCAAGGTTTGGGGCTTGAAAATAATATCGCGATAGGCTCTGATTTTGACGGGGCGGATATGCCGCCCGAGCTTTCCGATATTTCAAAGGTGCAGGATTTATATACATACCTTGAAAAGCGCGGTATATCAGCGGGAACGCTTAAAAAAATATTTTATGAAAACGCGCAAAATTATTTTGACAAACTAAGCGGGATATAATAAAATATAGTTGACGCTAAAATTAAAGGAGCAACCTCAATGAACTATGTAAGCACAAGGGATAAAAACAACAAAGTTTCGTCCGCCGAGGCGATAGCGCACGGAATATCAAAAGAGGGCGGGCTTTTCGTGCCCGAAAGCTTTCCGAAATTTTCGGGCGAAGATTTTGAAAATTTAAAAAAACTTGATTATATCGGCAGGGCGAAATATGTACTTAAAAACTTCCTTACCGATTTTACCGAGGAAGAGCTTGATTACTGCGTAAAGGGCGCATACACGGGCAGCTTTGATAACGGCGAACCCGCGCCTATGGCAAGGCTCGGGGAAAACATAAATATGTTAGAGCTTTGGCACGGACCTACCTGCGCCTTTAAAGACCTTGCGCTGCAAATGCTGCCGTATCTTTTAACCGTTTCGGCAAAAAAGGTTGCTGCGGGCAAAAAAACCGTTATATTGGTTGCAACCTCGGGCGATACCGGCAAAGCTGCCCTTGAGGGCTTTAAGGACGTTGCGGGCACGGAAATTATGGTGTTTTACCCGAACGACGGCGTAAGCCCCATGCAAAAGCTGCAAATGGCTTCGCAAAAGGGCGGCAACGTTCACGTTTGCGCAATAAACGGCAATTTTGACGACGCACAGACAGGCGTTAAAAAAATCTTTACCGATAAAGCGGTGGCGGAACACCTGCTTGAGCACAATATGCAGTTTTCCTCTGCCAACTCAATAAACTGGGGGAGATTAGCACCTCAGATAGTTTACTATGTATCCGCCTACTGCGATTTGCTGAACCGCGGCGAAAGCCTTGAAAACGGCTTTAACGTTACCGTGCCTACGGGCAATTTCGGCAATATTTTAGCGGCTTACTACGCTAAAAAAATGGGTGTGCCGATAAACAAGCTTATTTGCGCCTCAAACTCGAACAACGTTCTGACCGATTTTATAAAGACAGGCAAGTACGACCGCAACCGTGATTTTTACACCACCGTTTCGCCCTCTATGGATATACTTATTTCAAGCAACCTTGAAAGAATGTTGTTTGAGCTATCGGGCTGCGATGATAAAGCGGTGGCGGAAATGCAAAACGAGCTTAAAAACAGCGGTGCGTTTTGCGTGACCGATGATATGGAAAAGAAAATCACCGAGCTTTTCTGGGGCGGCTGCTGCGATGATATGCAAACTCTTGAAACTATCGGGAATACTTATAAGGAATACGGTTATCTGTGCGATACCCATACCGCTGTTGCGGTAAATGTTTACGGGCAGTATGTAAAGGCTACGGGGGATAACCGACCCGTGGTTATCGCCTCAACCGCGTCGCCCTATAAATTTGCCGACAGCGTGCTTTCGGCATTGACCGATAAAAAGGCGGAAAGCGATTTCGATAAGGTAAGGCAGCTATCCCGGCTTACCTCTACCGAAATTCCCGAGCCGATAAAAGCGCTTGAAAATGCGGATATACGCTTTAAGGAAGTATGCGAAAAGGACGAAATGCTCAGCGCTGTGTATTCTGCGCTGAAAATCTGAATATAATTCGGAATGCGTAATTCGTAATTCGGAATTATTAAAAATCCCTCCCCAATATTTGGGGAGGATGCTCCTTTTTTGAAAGGAAACGGCAGTACGAGGATTTATCTTGCCTCGAAGGTATCGCAGCAGGTGTCCTTGCAGGTAGAGGCTTCGCCGTGACCTACGCGAATTTTGCCGGCGGCGCACATATCGTCCGCTGTGTGATGAACACAGTTACATACATCGCACGCTACGCAAAGTTTGGTTTCACATTTACAGTCTGACATATCGGTTCAATTCCTTTCCGACCCGTTTCGGGGTCCTTATTATTATGTCCGATTATGTTCAAATTATTAAAATTTTAAAGGAGGAAAAGCTCTGAGTATATACGGAATTTCCGATTTGCATTTATCCTTCGGCACAAATAAGCCAATGAATATTTTTAAAGGCTGGGAAAATCACACCGAGCGTATTTCGGCTAACTGGAAAAGACTTGTAAAGCCCGCCGATACCGTTATTTTACCGGGCGATTTCTCTTGGGGTTTAAAATTAGAGGAAACAAAAAAGGATTTTGAATTTTTGGAAAATTTGCCCGGCAAAAAAATTCTTTTAAAGGGAAATCACGACCTGTGGTGGAGCACCTCGAAAAAATTAAGGGAATTTTTAAACGATAATAATTTCGGCTCGGTTGACTTTATCTTTAATAATTGCGCCGTGTGTGAGGGGTATGCCGTTGCGGGAACGCGCGGCTGGTTTTTTGACGATAAGCCCGACCCGAAAGTTTTGCAACGCGAGGCGGGAAGACTGGAATTATCCCTGTTGGCGGCGGAAAAAACGGGCTTGCCCATACTTACCTTTCTGCATTACCCCTGCGTTTGGGGCGACGAGGTATGCGAAGAAATTTTCGGCGTTATAAAGCGCCACGGAATAAATCAGGTCTACCACGGTCACATACACGGCGCGGGCGCCTGCAAGGTAAAAACCGAGTACGGCGGCGTAAAATTTCGGCTTTTATCCTGTGATTGCGTTGATTTTACACCTGTTTTTATTGCTTAATATATAAATTTTGCCGAATTTACGAAAAGTTTAAAAAATGTATGGAAAATATTATTTAGTTATGCTATAATAATTTGAACTATGTAAAATGAGTAAAAGGTGCGTGCGCACTGCTCGTTTTGCTTTACGGAGGTAAAAAAATGAGCTTAAAAGAAACAAAAAAGATTGATACCAACAGATATCAGTTGGAAATCACCGTTGACGGTGAGAAATTCCGCGAGGCAATTCGCGAGGCTTACAAGAAAAACTGCAAGAAGATAAACGTTCCCGGTTTCAGAAGAGGCAAAGCTCCGCTTCACATAATCGAGACTTACTACGGCACCGAAATATTCTTTGAGGACGCTCTCAACCTGCTTTATAACGACTTGGTTGACGAGGCTATAACAGAATCGGGTCTTAAAGTTATAAACGATAAAATGGACTTTGAAATGGTTTCCATTTCCAAAGAGGACGGTGCTGATTTCAAGGTATCCGTTACAACCTACCCCGAAATAGAAATAGGCGATTACAAGGGCTTAAAGGCTGAAAAGACCGCCGTTAAGGTTGACGCTGCCGAGGTAAACGCCGAAGTAAACGCTATGGTTGAGCGCAATGCGCGTATGGTTTCCGTTGAGGACCGCGTAGCTCAAAAGGACGATACCGTTATTATCGACTTTGAGGGTTTTGTTGACGGAAAGGCGTTTGACGGCGGCAAGGCTGAGGGTCACTCCTTAGTTCTCGGTTCGGGTCAGTTTATTCCCGGCTTTGAGGATCAGATAATCGGCAAGAATATCGGTGATGAGTTTGACGTTAACGTTACTTTCCCCGAGGATTACGGTGCGAAAGACCTTGCAGGCAAGGCTGCCGTATTCAAGGTTAAGCTGCACGAGATAAAGATTAAAGAGCTGCCGACGGTTGACGATGAGTTTGCAAAGGACGTAAGCGAGTTTGATACTCTTAAGGAATTAAAGGCTGATATTAAGAAAAAGGCTTTGGAGCGCAAGCAGAAGGCTGCCGACGAAGCGGTTGAAAACGCGCTTGTTCAGCAGATAGTTGACGGCATTAAGGGTGATATTCCCGAGGCTATGTTTGAAAATCGCCTTGAGCAGTGCGTTGAGGACTTTGCTTACAGGCTGCAGTCGCAGGGTCTTAACCTTGAAACCTACTTAAAGTACACCAATTCCAATATTGACGATTTCAAGAAATCCTTCCGCCCGCAGGCTGAAATGCAGGTTAAGTACAGACTTGCTCTTGAAAAAATAGTTGAGCTTGAAAATATTACTCCCGATGAAAAGGATATTGAGGAGCAGTATAAGAAGATGGCTGAGGATTACGGCGTAGAGCTTGAAAAGGTTAAAGCCGCTATTCCCGCAAGCGAGCTTTCAAAGGATATTGCGGTAGGCAAGGCAATTGACCTTGTTAAGGAAAACGCGGTTATAACCGAGGTTCAAGAGAAGGCTGAGGAAGAAAAGAAACCCGCCGCCAAGAAGACCGCGGCTAAAAAGCCCGCTGCAAAGAAAACAGCAGCTAAAAAGACAGAGGAAAAAAGCGCCGAATAATTCGGTATATTAACAAGAGAGTGTCGGCATTGCCGGCGCTCTCATAATTGATTATAAATGCTAAAAACTGTCAATACTAAGGCGAGAGCCTAAAAAACGGAGGTAAATAGAATGGATATGAGCTTGGTACCATATGTAATTGAACAGACCAGCAGGGGCGAGCGCTCCTACGATATTTTCTCAAGACTTTTGAATGACCGCATTATAATGCTGAACGACGAGGTAAACAACGCGTCCGCCAGTGTTATAATCGCTCAAATGCTCTACCTTGAGGGGCAGGACCCCGAGAAGGATATAAACTTCTACATTAACAGCCCCGGCGGCGCAGTTACGGCAGGTATGGCTATTTACGATACCATGCAGTACATTAAGTGCGATGTAAGCACCATTTGTATGGGTATGGCGGCAAGTATGGGCGCGTTTTTACTGGCTGCCGGCACTAAGGGCAAGCGCTTGGCGCTGCCCAACAGTGAAATTATGATTCATCAGCCGCTCGGTCAGGCGCAGGGTCAGGCTACGGATATTCTCATTCACGCACACCACATTGAGCAGATTCGCAGCAATATCAATAAGATATTGGCAGAGGAAACCGGCAAGCCCTTAGAGCAGATACAGATAGACACCGAGAGGGATAACTTTATGACCGCTGCCGAGGCTGCGGAATACGGGCTTATTGACAAAGTAATTTCTAAGAGATAGAGGTATTCAAATGCCGAATGACAGGGACAATGAAATACGCTGCTCGTTCTGCGGCAAAACGCAAGACGAGGTGACAAGGCTGGTTGAGGGTCCGGGCGTTTATATTTGCGATAACTGCATTGAGTTTTGCAACGCGCTGCTTTCCGATGATGAGGAAGGTATACCAAAAAAGCGCAAAAAAAAGCCACAGCAGGATTTCGTGCTGCCCAAGCCGCAGGAAATTAAGCAAAAGCTGGATGAATACGTTATCGGGCAGGACGAGGCTAAAAAAACGCTTGCCGTTGCGGTGTATAACCACTATAAGCGCATTTTTAAAAATGAGTCAGCCGATGTTGAACTTAACAAAAGCAACGTTTTAATGCTGGGTCCCACGGGTGTTGGTAAAACCCTGCTTGCGCAGACGTTGGCTAAAATTCTCGACGTGCCGATTGCCATTACCGACGCCACCACCCTTACCGAGGCAGGCTATGTGGGCGAGGATGTGGAAAACATACTTCTCCGCTTAATACAGGCGGCGGATTATGATATTGAAAAGGCGGAGCGCGGAATTATTTATGTTGATGAAATAGATAAAATCGCTCGCAAGTCGGAAAACGCCTCTATAACCCGCGATGTAAGCGGCGAGGGCGTTCAGCAGGCGCTGCTTAAAATTCTTGAGGGAACGGTTTCAAACGTTCCGCCGCAGGGCGGCAGAAAACACCCGCAGCAGGAGTTTATTCAAATTGATACTACAAATATCCTCTTTATTTGCGCCGGCGCTTTTGACGGAATAGAAAAGGTTATTGAGCGCAGAATAGGCGGCAGCAGCTTAGGCTTCGGGGCGGATGTAAAGTCGCCGAAATCGGTTGAGGCTGAGGCGGTTGCAACACAAGCGACACATCAGGATTTGGTTAAGTTCGGAATGATTCCCGAGCTTGTGGGGCGGCTGCCTGTTATAACCGCGCTTAACGGTATGGATAAGGAAACGCTTATAAGAATTATGACCGAGCCGAAAAACTCTATTGTAAAGCAGTATAAAGCGCTTTTCAAAATGGATAATATCGACCTTGAATTTGAAAAGGAAGCGCTTGAGCGCATTGCGGAGCTTACAATCGAGCGCAAAACGGGTGCGCGCGGTCTGCGCTCTATAATAGAAAGCGTTTTGCAGCCGCTTATGTTTGAAAGCCCGTCGGACAGCAGCATAACTAAAATTACCGTAACCAAAGATACGGTAGAAAACGGCAAAGCGGAAATTATGCGCAAGGCTTCTTAAAAACACTATGGCAGCAGAAATCTATCGGTTTCCGCTGCCGTTTTAATGTTAGGTGGTAGAAGAATATGACCGAAAGGTTCATTTTCATATTTGAAATGCTCGGCGTAATAGCCACGGCGGCGTCTGGCGCTATGGCGGGAATGAAAAAGCATATGGATATGCTCGGAGTAGGTGTGCTTGCGGTAACGGCGGCTATGGGCGGCGGAATAATACGCGATTTAATTCTCGGCGCAATTCCGCCCGTAGCGTTTGTAAAGCCTATTTATGCAGGCTCGGCTTTCGCGGTTGCGGCGGTTATGTTTTTCTTTCACCGTGCTTTCCCCGAGCACAGCTTTCAAAAGCTGCACGCGGCGGTGTTTCTGTATATGGACGCAATCGGTCTCGGCGCTTTTACGGTGGTCGGCGTTCAGAAAGCCATTACTATGTACGGCTTTAAGCATATATTTCTGCTTTTTACTACCGGCTTTTTAACAGGCGTTGGCGGCGGCATAATGCGGGATATTTTTGCGGGTGAAATTCCCGGAATATTCATAAAGCATTTTTACGCCTGCGCTTCGGTAATAGGCGCGGGGGCGTGCATAGCCCTGTGGAAACCGTTCGGCACGGGAATAGCTATGGCGGCGGGAATTGTGGTTACAACCGCACTTAGGCTTTGCGCCGCGCATTTTAAATGGAACTTTTTCAGGGACAGAAATACATAGCCCCGTTTTTAAAATTATTTTCACAGGGTTTACAATTTGCTACATAATCATCTTTCTGTATTATATAAAGGCAGGGGGATGATTTTTTATGACCGAATACGGGTATGTACGCGTTTCAAGCACCGACCAAAACGAGGAAAGGCAGATTTCTGCGCTGCGGGAAAAGCAGATATTGCAGAAAAATATTTATAAGGATAAGCAGTCCGGCAAGGATTTTGAGCGCCCGCAGTATAAAAAAATGCTTAAAAGACTGAAAGCGGGCGACCTGCTCTATATTTTAAGTATTGACAGGCTCGGGCGAAATTACAAGGAAATTCAAAACCAGTGGCGAATACTTACCAAGGAGATAGGAGCCGATATTTGCGTTATAGATATGCCGCTTTTAGATACACGCAACGGCAAGGACTTAATGGGTACGTTTATCGCCGACCTTGTGTTGCAGATACTTTCATTTGTGGCGCAGAGCGAACGCGAAAATATTAAAAAGCGGCAGTCGGAGGGCATTGCCGCTGCAAAGAAACGCGGGTTAAAATTCGGCAGACCGGATATTTCCCTGCCCGAGGGATTTGCCGATACCGTAAAACTTTGGGAGAAAAAAGAAATTGATATTAAGCAGGCTCTGGAGATTTGCGGGCTGAAAGAGGCTACATTTTACCGCCGATTGCGTGAATATCGCATGAAAAACAGCATTATATAGGTGCATTATTGTTGTTTTTTTGAAAAAAATAAAATAATTTGCAAAAAACACTTGATTTTTGAATTAATATGTAATATAATGGTAAATACAGTAGGGAGCGATAAATTCTTCTTACCTGATGCGGCGGCAAAAAAGAAAGTGGCTTCTCTTTTTGCACGGCCTGTTTCAGGGTTCTGCGCCCTGCTGTGCTTTCAGGCAAGGTTTCACCACCTCGCTTACAACAAAAAGCAACCCGTCGTTTATAACTCCGACAGGTTGCTTTTTGTATTTAGTTTAAAATACCAACTATCAAAAGGTATACCTTTTGATAATTGCAGTAATAAAAAGGGGAGTTAATTATGGCAAAACAGAAAAAACTCAAAGGATTGATAACGGTTGCGGTTACGGTGATACTGGTTATTCTGCTGTCAGCCGGAACAAGTATTGTTGTAAATAAGCAGGGCGCTAAAGGTGACAAGGGCGACCAAGGTGAGCAAGGTATATAGGGCGCTAAGGGCGACAAAGGTGATAAAGGCGAACAGGGTATACAAGGTGAAAAAGGCGACACAGGCGCACAAGGCGATACCGGCAGGGGAATTGCTAAAACAGAGATTATAGACGGTTATTTATGGGTTACATATACAGACGATACAACTCAATCATTTAATATAGGAAAAGCTTCAGAAAATGATGAAATAAGCGATGGAAATTTCGTCTATGTTTTGCAATCCGATGGAACATACGGAATTAAGGCAGAAAAAAATTTCTCTTTAAGCGATGTGAATATACCCGATTCATATAACGGGATTACTATTACTAAGATATTGGAAAACGGATTTAGAGATTGTACCAGCATTAAAAATTTAACTATACCGTCCGGAGTACAGCAAATAGGCGCTAATGCGTTTTACAATACAAGTTTGGAAACAGCGGTTCTTGAAGAATCGGAAAAATGGGTGGCCGGTTTGGAGGGATTTGAATATGAATCGTTTTCTATATACGATTCTTACGGCTATAGTGATAAAAATACTGTAACGAGAGTGGCAATAGTAAAATACGATATAAGTGATACAAAAAAGCGGCAAAAGCCCTGAAAGGACCGGTAGAACTTAATACCGTGACTAATGTCGATAGCGATGGATACACGGGCAAAAGAACGTATGAATATAAATATAAGTATATTTATTGGTGCAATTGGTCAAAATTAAAATAAAAATATTGCAGCAAAGGAGCGTAAAGCAATGATAACTGACAGCAGAAAAAGAATAATTAAAATTTCGGCGGCGGTAAATGAAAAAGATATTGAACATATGAAATTATACATACTCGGCGCCGTTCACGGGTTTACGGCTGCGGCGGGAAGTAAAAGCTTTACGGTAAGGGATATTTTCGGCAATGAAAACCGAAATTGGAACGGAACGCCCATTCAGGAGATTTATAATTACTATATTAAGGTATTGCCGCATAAAGATGCCGCCGAAAGGGCGGCACAGGATTTGGGAAAGCTCTTGCGCAAAGTATTGACGGAAGACAAATATGAATATGAGGAGGAATCGGGAAACCGCGAATGTATTTATCGCAGGGTTTAATTTATACATTTTGCCGCGCGTTTTTATGCTAAAAGTTAATTTTTGACATTTATTAGGCGGTTAAATATTTGGTTTTTTTGTTTATTTAGAATTTTTCACAGAAAAACGCAAATTTTACTTGATTTTTGTAAAATTATGTGTTATAATATGGAAAAACTTTAATGGAGATACAAAAAATGCGGTATATTTACAAAGTAAGAAAAGATATTTTGGAAATTGATGAAGAAAATCACACTGTATACGGAATTGACGTAATACATAACTCTGCTGTTGTGAAATCGGCGGGCAATTTGTTTTGCGACAGAGAAACCGCCGAGAATTTTGCGAAGCTATGCGACAATGAGAACATACCGCCCGAAAGGATAGAATCCGCCGCGGCGGAAATTTTAGACAGCTCGGAAAAGGATTTACAATTTACCGATATATGCGGATAATATAATTGTAAACCGCTGCCCGCATTGCGGCTGCGGGCAGCGGTTATAAAGTTAAAAGCGATACATAAAAAGGCATAAAACAGCGGGCGCACGGAAGATACAAGTGCGCCTGCCGTTTTATGTGCGTTTATTCGTTAAAACAGTTCTTTTAAATATGTCAGGTACCCGAAAGGGTGCTTTTTTAATTATTCGGCTGCGGCGGGGCACTGCTTGCCGGTATGGTCTATTGTGTAGTTATCCTTTAAAATAAGGTCACTTATAAACACAAACTCATAGCCCTGCTCTTTTAAGCATTTAAGTATACCCGGCAGTGCCTCTGGGGTGTGGTCGGCGTCGTTGTGGAAAAGCACTATACTGCCGTTAGTCACCTTGCTTGTGACCCTTTTAAAAATGCTGTCCGGGGTAGCGCTGTCTTTCCAGTCAAGACTGTCAACCGACCACTGGATAGTTTTCATATTAAGGCTGTCTACCGTTTCTATAAGCGCGTTGTCGTAATCGCCGTAGGGCGGGCGCAAAAGCGTGGGGCAAACACCGGTAATCGCCTTTATTTTGCTGTTGCAGCTTTCAAGCTCATCACGCATTTGCTGCTTTGATAATTGCGGCATATGCGGGTGGGTGTTGGAGTGATTTTGCACCTGGTGTCCCGCGTCGGAAAGCGCTTTGACAGATTCGGGGTATTTATCCACCCACGAGCCGACAACGAAAAACGTCGCGGGTACATTGTATTCTTTTAAAATATCTATAAGCGTCTGGGTGTCGTCATTGCCCCAAGCTGCATCGAATGAAATTGCGACCTGCTTTTTCTCGGTTTCAACGCAGTAGATAGGCAGCTTTCGGTCGTTTCCGGCAAATGCGGCTGCAGAGCCTATAACAACGGCGATTACCGCAATAAGCGCGCATATGCCGAGCATAAGCTGTTTTTTGGTTATTATAAGAAATCTCATTTTAACGGTCTCCCTTTTGTTTTCTAATAAAGAATATGTATGCCTGCTTGTATACTATTCTTTAAAATTCAACACAGAAATATTTAATTGTCATTGGACGGAATATAAGGTATAATTATGTAGCCAAGGAGAAGAGTATGAAAAATATTGTTGTGGATTTTTCCTTATGCAAATATCCTATGGATCTGCATAAGGAAATAAGAGAAAAATTAGATTTGCCCGAATGGTACGGCAACAATTTAAGCGCTTTATGGGATATGCTGACAGGTTTTATAGAAACGCCTGTCAGTATAACTGTGATATTTAAGCCTGAAACCAAGGCGGCAGAAAATTTAAAGGAAAATGTTTTGAAAATAATCGAAACCTTTAAAGAGGCGGCAGAGGAAGAAAAAATAGAGTTTAATTGCGATATGTAAAATCAAAGCGCAACTTCTTAAAATTTACATATTAGCAATTGACTTTACGGGGCGGTTATTGTAAAATAAATTTGATAATATATTGCTGTACGGCGGAACGGAGATAATACAATATGAAACCTGTTTATAAACGTATACTTTTAAAGCTCAGCGGCGAGGTGCTTGCCGGCGAAAAGGGCGTGGGAATTGATTTTGACAAGGTGCTTGAGGTGTGCGCAAGCGTTAAGGAATGTGTGGATATGGGGGTTGAGGTTGCCATTGTTGTGGGCGGCGGAAACTTCTGGCGCGGGCGCTCCAGCGGCAAAATGGATAGAACCAGAGCTGACCATATGGGTATGCTTGCAACCTCTATAAATGCGCTGGCGCTTGCCGACGCGCTGGAGCAGCTAGGCGTTACCGCGCGCGTTCAAACCGCTATTGAAATGCGTCAGATAGCCGAGCCTTATATTCGCAATAAGGCGGTAAGGCACCTTGAAAAGGGCAGAGTGGTAATTTTCGGCTGCGGCACTGGCAACCCGTTCTTCTCGACCGATACCGCCGCGGCTTTACGCGCCGCCGAAATTGGAGCGGATGTAATATTTAAGGCAACCAATGTTGACGGCGTTTACGACAGCGACCCCAAGCTCAACCCCGAAGCTAAGAAATATGACACCCTCTCGCATATAGACGTATTGAAGGACGGACTGCACGTTATGGACAGCACCGCCGCCTCGCTTTGTATGGATAACAGCATTGAAATACTCGTTTTCAACCTTAACGACCCGCACAATATTGTAAAGGCGATAACAGGCGAGCATATCGGAACAATTGTTAAATAATATAGTAGTAAGGAGATTTTGTTTATGAAAGAGTTACTTAAAAATACCGAGGAAAAAATGAATAAAACCGTTGCCGTGCTTGAAAGGGACTATAAGTCTATAAGAGCGGGCAGAGCAAACGTTTCGGTGCTTGACCGCGTTACGGTGGATTATTACGGCTGCCCGACGCCGATACAGCAAATGGCGGCGGTATCTGTTCCCGAGCCGCGCATTTTAATGATTCAGCCTTGGGACGCAACTACCCTAAAGGACATTGAAAAGGCAATTTTAACCTCCGATATAGGCATAAACCCGCAGAACGACGGCAGGGTTATACGCCTTTCCTTCCCCCCGCTTACAGAGGAACGCCGTAAGGATATTGTTAAAGAGGTGCGCAAAGCGGCTGAGGAAAACAAGGTGGCAATACGCAACACCCGCCGCGACGCGATTGAAAAGCTGAAAGCGCTTAAAAAGGCGAACACAATAACCGAGGATGACGTTGCCGACGGCGAAAAGAAAATTCAGAATTTAACCGATAAATTCTGCAAAGAAATTGACGATTTGGCAGCTCTTAAAGAAAAGGAAATAATGGAAATATAATACTTGCGGGCATATTTTAATGCCCGCTTTTAAAGCAGGTGAAAAATTGGGTCTGTTCGGCAAAAAAGAAAATACCGCGCGCACGCTGCCGCGCCACATTGCAATTGTTATGGACGGTAACGGCAGGTGGGCTAAAAAGCGCGGGCTGCCGCGCTCGGCGGGGCATGTATCGGGCGCTAAAACCTTTAAGACAATAGCGCGCTACTGCAATAAAATAGGGCTTGAATACTTAACCGTTTACGCTTTCTCAACCGAGAACTGGAAACGCCCGAAAGAGGAAGTGGACGGTATTATGAACCTTTTGCGCGACTATTTGAAGGACGCGGAAAATTTTAAGGATGAGAACATAAAGGTGCGCTTTTTGGGCGACCGAACACCCCTTGCAGACGATATTAGGGCGCTGATGCTTAAAAACGAGGACGGTTCAAAGGACGCTACAGGCTTAAACCTCAATATTGCCATAAATTACGGCGGGCGGGACGAAATAGTACACGCGGTTAAAAAAATAATTGCCGCGGGAATACCCGAAAGCGATATAACCGAACAGCTTATATCTGATAATTTATACACCGCGGGTATGCCCGACCCCGATTTTATTATAAGACCGAGCGGAGAATACAGAACCTCAAATTACCTTTTGTGGCAATCGGCTTATGCGGAATACTGGTTTTCGGATATTCTGTGGCCCGATTTTACCCCGAAGCAGCTTGATAAAGCAATAGAGGACTTTAATCACCGCAACCGCCGATTCGGCGGCGTGTAAAAGGAGCGTAAAAATTATGAAAACCCGAATTATTTCAGGCGCGGTTATGATAATTATAGCGGCGGCGGTGATAACCTTAGGTATGACGGTAAACCCGCTTTTTATAACCGCCTGCATTGCGTTTTTAGCTGCTGTGGGAATTTACGAGCTTTTGCACAATGCCGCGAAAATTAAGTCTAAGGCGGCAATAATAGGCGCCTGCACCTATGTGGTGCTTATGGTGTTTGCAATAGACGGCAGCACCGGGGCCAGACTTCAGCAGGTGTTTGACGGCACGCACAAGGCATATATAAAATTAACCTTTACTTTGGCGCTGAGCGTTATTTACTTTATATATTCAGCTGCGGTAACGCTTAAAAACCACAAGACCTTTGAGCTTTCGCATATCGCCTTTCTTTGCGGTATGCCTATACCCGTGGCTTTTGCGTTCAGCTCGCTCGGCGTGGTAATAAACCATGAGCACGGGCTTTATTACCTTTTTATGCTGCTCAACTTTTCAAGCGTGTGCGACGCAGGCGCGTATTTTGTGGGCAGCACGTTGGGTAAGCATAAGCTTTGCCCGAATATAAGCCCGCACAAAACGATTGAGGGCGCTGTGGGCGGAATAGTATCAAGCGTTATTGTGACATATATTCTGGGCTTTTCTTTCTCATTTGAAAAAAATCTTACAAACGCGGCGCTTTTAACTGTGCCGTTCTGCATTTTGGGTATGATAGGCGATCTTTTCGCCTCTGCCATAAAGCGTGCGGCGGGAATTAAGGATTACGGGAATTTAATCCCAGGTCACGGCGGAATACTTGATAGGTTTGACAGCATAATTATGACCGCCCCGCTTTTGTATTTGTTTATAGCTTTAGGGGTAATATAATGAAAAGGCTTTCAATTCTGGGCTCTACCGGCTCAATAGGTACGCAGGCGCTTGAAACCTGCGAAAAAAACGGCTGGGAAATAACGGCGCTGGCGGCGGGCAGAAACGTAGAGCTTGCTGAAGTGCAGGCGAGAAAATTTAATCCGCAATTTGTTGCAATGTTTGATAAAGGTGCTGCAGCCGAGCTTAAAGTAAAGCTTGCCGATACAGATATTAAGGTATATTCGGGCGAGGAGGGCGTTATTGCCGCGGCGGAGAGCGATTGCGATACTGTGCTTAATTCGGTTGTGGGTATTGCGGGGCTGAAACCCACGCTGGCGGCAATAAATAAAGGTACTACGGTAGCCCTTGCAAATAAAGAAACGCTTGTAACGGGCGGGGAAATTGTAAACCGCCGCCTTAAAGAAACAGGCGTTAAGCTTTTGCCGGTGGATAGCGAGCACTCCGCGATTTTTCAGTCTTTGCAGGGCGCGCCCGAAAATTCACTTAAAAAAATATTGCTTACAGCCTCGGGCGGACCGTTTTACGGCAGAAAACGAAAAGACCTTGAAAACGTAACGGTTAAGGACGCGCTTAATCACCCCAACTGGTCGATGGGCGCTAAAATAACCGTTGACTCCGCAAGCCTCATGAATAAGGGGCTTGAGGTTATAGAGGCGGTGCATTTATTCGGCGTTACGGCGGATGAAATTGAGATTTTGGTGCACAGGCAGAGCATTCTGCACTCGGCGGTGGAGCTTTGTGACGGCGCGGTTATAGCGCAGCTCGGCACGCCCGATATGCGCCTGCCCATACAGTATGCGCTGACCTACCCTGACCGCGCCGACAATGCGTTTGAACGGTTAAGCCTTACCGATATAGGCACCCTCACCTTTGAAAAGCCCGATACCGAAACCTTTAAGTGCCTGCCGCTTTGCATTAAGGCGATAAACGAGGGCGGGCTGGCGCCAACCGCGGTAAACGGAGCAAATGAAGAAGCGGTCACGCTGTTTTTGCAGGGCAAAATTAAATTTTTGCAGATAGCCGATTTGGTTGAAAAAGCGCTTGCAGAGGTTAAAAACAAAAGGGATTTTACATTAGAGGATATTTTTGAGACTGATAAAGCGGCAAGAAAACTTGTAAGAGACAGTATTTTTTAGAATCGGGTGGTTGTTATTTCGGCTTTACTTAATGTTTGGAGCAATGTGTGGCCGTATCTTGTGGCTATTGCATTGTTTTTGATTTTAATTGTAATACACGAATTCGGGCATTTTATTGCCGCAAAGCTTTTGGGCGTTCGCGTAAATGAGTTTGCAGTGGGCTTCGGTCCCAAGCTTTTCTCAAAGCAGGGCAAGGAAACAAAATACTCTGTAAACCTTGTTCCCTTAGGCGGATACTGCGCTATGGAGGGCGAGGACGAGGAAAGCGGCGACGAGCGCGCTTTTTGCAATAAAAAGCCGTGGCGGCGCTTTATAATAGTGGCAATGGGCGCCACCTTTAACCTGATTTTAGGGCTTATAATCGTAGCCGTAACTTTAGCTCCGCAAAGGGCGTTTAACTCAACCGTTGTGGCGGAGTTTAAGGAAAATGCGGTAAGCGAGCAATCGGGGCTTAAGGTAGACGATAAAATAATTGAGGTGGAGGGCAGAAAAATTTTCTCTACCTATGATTTAAGCTATGCCTTTACAAACGTTAAGGGCGGCAAAATAGATATGGTTGTAAAGCGTGACGGCAAAAAGGTTGAGCTTAAAGACGTTAAATTCGATTCTTCAGAAGAAAACGGAATAAGCTATTTAAACGTGGATTTTTACGTTTACGGCATAAGAAAAACCTTCGGCTCGTATATTAAGCAAACCTTTGCCACAGCCGCGTCATACTGCGCTGTTGTGTGGCGGTCGCTTATAGACCTGATAAGCGGTAAATACGGCATAAGCGCGGTTTCGGGACCTGTAGGGGTTACCGCGGCGATAGGCTCTGCCGCAAAGCAAAACCTTGAAAATTTGCTGCCTATTATGGCGCTTATAACAATAAATCTGGGTATTTTCAATTTGCTGCCCATACCCGCGCTTGACGGCGGCAGACTGCTCTTTATTCTAATAGAAATGATTTTCAGAAAGCCCGTGCCGCAAAAGTACGAGGCGATAGTTCACGCCGTGGGCTTTGCGCTGCTGATAGGCTTTATGCTGCTTATAACCGCAAAGGATATTTGGACGCTGATTGCAGGGTGACTTAAAATGCAGGAGTATAAAACAAAAAAGGTATTTGCAGGCGGGGTAGCAATCGGCGGCGGCGCGCCCGTTACGGTGCAGTCAATGCTTAATATACCCGCGCACGATATAGCGGGGAATGTAGAGCAGGCAAAGGCGCTTGAAAAGGCGGGGTGCGATATTATACGCATATCCGTGCCCGATAAAGAGAGCGTTAAAACGCTGGCGGCGCTTAAAAGCAATATATCAATACCTGTTGTAGCCGATATTCATTTTGATTATAGGCTGGCGCTTGAAAGCGTGGCGGCGGGAGCGGATAAAATAAGAATAAACCCCGGTAATATAGGTGCGGACGATAGGGTAAAAGCCGTTGCAAACGCCTGCAAGGCGGCGGGCGTGCCTATAAGAATAGGGGTAAATTCAGGCTCGCTTGAAAAAAATATTCTGGCAAAATACGGCTCGCCCACACCCCGCGCTATGGTGGAAAGCGGGCTTTACCATATATCATTGCTTGAAAAATTTGATTTTGACGATATTGTGCTTTCGCTTAAAAGCTCAAACGTTGCCACAATGTATAACGCATATGTTTTAGCGGCGGAAAAATGCCGCTATCCGTTGCATTTGGGCGTAACCGAGGCAGGCACCGCGGCAAACGGCACGGTAAAATCCGCCGCCGGAATAGGCGGGCTGCTGCTGCGCGGAATAGGCGATACAATTCGCGTTTCTTTAACAGACGACCCCGTGCGCGAGGTTGAAACGGGCAAGCGGCTTTTAAAGGCGCTGGGACTGCGCACAGGCGGTGTTAAATTCGTTTCCTGCCCCACCTGCGGCAGAACGAAGATCGACCTTATAAAAATTGCTAACGAAGCAGAAAAACGTCTTAAGTACTGCGATAAAAATATAACCGTCGCTATAATGGGCTGCGTTGTAAACGGTCCGGGCGAGGCGAGAGAAGCCGACATAGGCATTGCCGGGGGAGTTGGCTGCGGCGTGCTTTTTAAAAACGGCGAGATAATTAAAAAGGTGCCCGAAAGCGCGCTGCTTGATGAGCTTTTGGCGGAAATAGAAAAAATATAAACGGAGTGTAAAAAAGTGAGCAAGGCAAAATTTTCTCAAATATTTGACAGAGGGCTGTCAGCCGATATTTCAGAAATATTCGGCAGCACCGTTATAGAAAAATGCTCGCTTGATGCCGACGAACGCGCTTTAAATGTAGAGCTAAAGGCAGAAAAATACATAACAGCCGAAAGCCGAAACGAGCTTGTAAATCAGCTTAAAAACGCGCTTAAATTAAATGAATGTCATATTTCCTGCATTTTTTCAGAGGACGCTTTAATTCCCGCTGCCTGTGCCGATATTACGGCGGAATTAAGGCTTAAAAACGCCGCGCTTAACGGCTATTTCAACGGTGCGGAATTTAAACTTAATGATAACAACGTTAATATTACGCTCAAATTCGGCGGGTATGATACAATAACCGATTGCGGCTTTGAAAACGCCTTTAAGCGCATTATAAAGGACCGTTTCGGGCGGGATATTACCGTTTCGTTTGACGGTCAGCTTGAAAAGGTGGAAATTGACCTGCCGCCCGCAGAGCCGGTAACGCCTGTCAGAAGACCCGAAAGGCAGACGTCCGAGCCGCGGCAGAGCGCGCCCGCGCGCCCCGCTGCGCCGAAAAAGGAAATTAAATTTGAAAAGAGAGAGGGCAGACCCGATAACGGCATAGTCTACCTTGATAACCCGCAGCAGTTTTACGGCAGGGGCGGTATTTCAAACCACACCCGCGATATGATAAGCATTACGGGGGACGATACCGAAATTGCCTGCTGGGGCGAGGTTTTCGGGCTTGAGGTAAAACCCATAAATACAAAACGCGGAAAATCAAACATGGTGAATTTCTCCTTTAGCGACCATACAAACTCGCTTTGTGCTTGTGTGAAATTTGTCGATGATAGAGCACTGGCAGAGCTTGCACCGCTTAAAGACGGAGCATTTATTTTAGCTAATGGTTCATATGAATTTGATAATTATAAAAAAGAGTTTATTCTTAATGTGAGAGCCATGGCGCTTTTGCAGAAATACACCGAAAAGGACGAGCACGAGGGCGAAAAGCGTGTTGAGCTGCACTGCCACACCAATATGTCCGCAAAGGACGCGGTTTCCTCTGCCGACGCTATAGTAAGGCAAGCCTACGAGTGGGGGCACAAGGCGATAGCCATTACCGACCACGGTGTTGTTCAGGCGTACCCCGCCGCCGCGGGCGCGGTTAAGGCAATACGCAAATCGGGCGGCGATTTTAAGGTTATTTACGGCGTTGAGTCTTACTTTGTGGACGATGTTAATAACGATATAAAGGATTTAAACGCAAAGCAGACAGCGAAATTCCGCTACCACCAAATTATACTTGTTAAAAATCTCACGGGGCTTAAAAATCTTTATAAATTAGTGTCCGAGGCGCATTTGCACGATTTTCGCGGTAAGCCGCTTACAATGCGCAGTAAATTGGATAAGCTGCGCGAGGGGCTTATTTTGGGCAGCGCCTGCGAGCAGGGCGAGCTGTACCGCGCGATAATTGACGAAAAGCCCGAAGAGGAGCTTTTAAGAATTGCCGATTATTACGATTATCTTGAAATTCAGCCCCTCGGCAACAACGCGTTTATGGTGCGCGAGTCGTCATACCCCGATAAAAAGGATAAGAAAACGGGAGCGGTTATACCCAACCGCTTTAAAAAGGTTACCGATTTTGAGGTTATAAAAAGCTTTAACCGCAAGGTGGTTGAGCTGGCGGATAAGTTAGGTAAGCCTGTTGTAGCCACGGGCGACGTGCATTTTCTTAAAAAGAGCGACGACATAATCCGCAAAATACTTATGGCGGGGCAGGGCTTTGACGATTTTGACAATCAGGCGCCGCTGTACCTTAAAACAACCGATGAAATGCTTGCCGATTTTGATTATTTCGGCGAGCGCGCCCGCGAATTTGTAATTGATAACCCGAATAAAATAGCTGATATGGTAGACGGCGACGTGATACCCGTACCCGACGGCAACTATCCGCCCGTAATTGAGGGGTCGGACGAACTGCTGCACGATATCTGCTGGGATACCGCCCACAAAACCTACGGCGAAAATCTGCCCGAGGTGGTTGAAAAGCGCCTTGAAAAGGAGCTTAACTCCATTATTAACAACGGGTTTTCAATAATGTATATTTCGGCGCAGAAGCTTGTGGCATACAGCGAGGAAAACGGTTACTTGGTTGGCTCGCGTGGTTCGGTAGGCTCCTCCTTTGCCGCTACCATGGCGGGTATTTCCGAGGTTAACCCCCTGCCGCCGCACTATGTTTGCCCCGAGTGCCGGTACAGCGAGTTTTTCCTGAAGGGCGAGGTAGGTTCGGGCTTTGACCTGCCCGAAAAAAAGTGTCCCAAGTGCGGTGCACAGCTTAACCGCAACGGACACGATATTCCGTTTGAAACCTTTTTGGGCTTTAAGGGCGATAAAGTGCCCGATATAGACCTTAACTTTTCGGATGAATTTCAAAACTCGGTGCAGAAATACACCGAAACGCTGTTCGGCAGCGAAAACGTGTTTAAAGCGGGCACTATTTCAACGGTTGCCGAAAAAACCGCCTACGGCTTTGCAAAGGCTTATGCCGAGAAAAAGGGCATAACCTTAAGCAATGCGGAATTAAACCGCCTTGCTTCGCTTGTGGAAAAGGCGCAGATAAAGCAAACCACGGGTCAGCACCCGGCGGGTATGATAATTGTGCCCAAAACCAACACAATTTACGATTTCTGCCCCATACAGCACCCGGCGGACGACGTTAATTCCGATATTATAACCACGCATTTCGACTTCCACTCAATTCACGATACCATACTAAAGCTTGACGAACTGGGTCACGTTGTGCCTACCACATATAAATACCTTGAGGAATACACAGGCATACCCGTAAACGACGTATCAATGAGCGACCCCGATGTTTACAGCCTGTTTACCTCAACCAAGGCGCTCGGCGTTGAGCCCGAAGAAATAGATTCGAGAACCGGCACCTACTGCCTGCCCGAGTTCGGCACAAAGTTCGTGCGTGAAATGCTTATTGACTGCCAGCCCAAAAACTTTTCCGATTTATTGCAGATTTCGGGTCTTTCCCACGGTACGGACGTTTGGCTCGGCAACGCAAAGGACCTTATTGATAACGGCACCTGCACAATTTCCGAGGTTATAGGAACGCGTGATAACATAATGGTGTACTTAATTCACAAAGGGCTTGAAGAGGGCAGAGCCTTTAAAATAACCGAGACCGTGCGTAAGGGTCTTGTGGCTAAGGGCAAGGTTTCGGCAGAGGATTGGAGCGCTATGGAGGACGATATGCGCTCGCACGGCGTGCCAGAATGGTATATTGAAAGCTGCCACAAAATAAAGTATATGTTCCCGAAGGCTCACGCGGCGGCTTATGTTATTTCGGCGCTGCGCCTTGCCTGGTACAAGGTGCACCGTCCGCTTGAATTCTACTGTGCTTACTTTACCGCCCGCCCCGAAGACGTGGACGTGCCCACCATAATGCAGGGTAAGCAAGCGGTAAGGCAGTATTTGCAGAATATTAAGGCAAAGGGCAAGGAAGCCAGTAAGAAAGAGCTTGACGTTTACAATAATATGCTTATATTCAACGAGATGATGTCCCGCGGGGTTGAGGTTTTGCCTATTGATATAAAGCACTCGCACGCTATGAAATATCTGCCCGAAAACGGCAAGATGCGCCTGCCTTTCGGCGCGCTGTCCGGCGTGGGCGAAAAGGCGGCATACTCTATCTACGAGGCGGCTGAAAAGGGCGACTTTGTATCGCGCGAGGATTTCCAGATAGAGGCGGGCGTTTCAAAAACCATTATTCAGAATTTAGCGGACTTAGGCGCTATGAACGAATTGCCCGATACCAACCAGATTTCTATGTTTTAATTTTACTTAATCGGCGGTGATTATTTTGAAGCAAAGAATAGATCTTAAAAAAACGGCGTTTGCGGTATATGCCGTTTCTGCGGTTTTGTTCGTAGTTTTCTCTGTTTATATGCTTTGTTTTGAAAAAACCGACGTATTCAGCCCGCGCGAAAATTCCACATTTAAGGAAATAACCGATTACACAAAAACCGATATTTCCGCACCCGACGCGCCCATAGAAATAAGAAAAGAATACCGCTTTAAAATAAACAAGGTAAACTCGGGAGATACAAGCCTTATGTTTTACATTGCGCACAGCTATGTTGAAGTAAGGTTTGATAATACGCTGATTTACAGCACAAGCGCAGCCAAAAACAACCGCATAGGCGCGTCTACCGCAAGCTACTGGGTGGTTATACCGCTTTCACGGCTTGATAATGACAAGGCGGTTACCGTAACTGTAACTCCCATATTTAAAAGCGTAGAAAACAGAAAAATCAATTTTATGTTAGGCTCAAGGTACGCGCTGTTTATGAAACAGCTGAGCTCCGACCTGCCGCAACTGATTTTTTCGGCGCTTTGCATGGTTATGGGTATTTTGCTTATTGTAGTTCAGCTTTACCTTATCTTTAAAAAACGCACTGCTGTGTGGAATACATTTTTCCTGGGTAATTTTTCGCTGCTGCTCGGTATATGGCGCATAACCGATACGCGGTTTTCCGCCTTAATGTTTAAAAACTACACTATGCCCGTAGGGTATATAACGCTGGCGGCGCTTTTCACATTGGCGGCTCCCGTATTGCTTTATACCGATAAGCAATATAAAGAAAAGGGCTATATTGTGCTTGATATTGCCGCAATTGTAAGCTCTGCCGTCTGTTCCGTCGCGCTTATTTGTCAGCTGTTTTCAATTGTTGAACTGCGTCAGATTCTAATTGTTTGCCACATAATGCTTATTGTGGATATTCTCGCTATTATTTCCTCGGCGGTATTTTACAACACGAGCGGGAAACGAGATATCGAAGCTGTTATTTTCACGGCGCTGCTTATGTCGGGCGGCATTTTGGATATAATCATTTTTTATCTTAAAGGCTCGTCCTCGGGTATAATTATTACAATGGTGGCTTTTTTAATTTACTCGGTATATGAGTTTGTTGTGAGCCTTTTAAACATAAACAAAAAGGCATATGTCGATTCAAAAACAAAGCTCCTTAATAAGGCGTATTGGGAAGACTTGGTTAAAGACGTTTTCCCAACCGAGGAAAAAACCGCTATGATAATGTTCGACCTTAACGGTCTTAAACACACAAACGATACGCTGGGGCACAATGCCGGCGATAAGATGATATTGGAATTTTCCTCAATTCTTAAAAAGGGAATCGGCTCAAAGGAACTTTTGTGCCGCTGGGGCGGCGATGAATTTGCGGCGTTTGTGCGAAACGCCGACCGTGAAAAAACAGAGGAGTACATTGCAGACGTTAACAGCGCGGTTGCCGCATATAACAGCTCGGGTCAGATACCCGAAATTCATTTCGCCTGCGGCTATGCGCTGTCGTGCGATTTTCCGAACCTTTCATGGAGCGAGCTGCTTGCTAAAGCGGATGAATATATGTACATCAATAAGAAAAGCTGGTACGCTGAGCGCGGGTCTGTAAAATAAATTTTTTGTGCAATAATCGGTTTATTATATGTATAGACATTTTTCCTTCACTGCAATATAATTGCTTTTGAGGTGAGAAGCATGAGGAAAGAATTGTTGATTAACGAGGGCTGGGAATTTCACAAGGGCGATATTGCCGAACCGACCTCGGCAAACAAGGAATTTATTGTATCCCAAAGCAAAACCAAAAGAAAAACATCGGGTCCGGCGGCATTTTGGTATGCCGACAGAGCCGATTGCTATGTGGGCGGTTTACTTACAACCGAAAGGTGGGAGCACATCGACCTGCCGCACGATTATGTTGTATACCAGGATAACAATGAAAACGAAAACTGCGCTCTGGGTTATCTTCACTATGATAACGCGTGGTACAGAAAGCATTTCAATATGCCCGCAGGCAGCGAAAACAAGCGCGCGCTTTTAAGATTTGACGGTATTGCCGGAAAATCCACCGTATATTTAAACGGCTGCCTTATGTACCACAATTTTTCCGCTTATAACACCTTTGAAATAG
>URGH01000029.1 GCA_900547305.1 uncultured Oscillospiraceae bacterium
ATTGCAGCGTAAATATGTCAAAGTACATTGCATTGCTTGTTGAAACCCTCAATTATGATAATTCCATAAGCAGCCTGTTAGGCCCCGTAGACCGTATTAAGAAAATTGTTGCTAAGTACGGACAGGATAAATAAACCCGTATAACCTAATCCCCCGCCCAAATGCTTTAAGCATTTGGGCGGGGGTAATTTTATTCTATCTCAGACAAAAAACGGCGCGGCATTTTTATTGTCTTCCGATTTTCAGCGTTACCGTTTCACCTTTTTTCAGGAAGAAACAGTTATCGGATAATTTCCTCTCGGTATCAATCATAACATACGGTATACATGTATCAGCCGTTATTTCGAAGTCACTGCCTGTTTCGGTTAAAACAAAGGCGTTGTTTTTACCCCAAGGTACGTTTTTGAAATAATTGGGGCAATAGAAAGAGCGGTCGCTGCATATATCGCTTTCCAAATCGCATAAAACTATATTTTCATTTTGCTCTATCTGCGGTATTTTGCTCTTTTCGGCAGCGGCGGCGCAGGTGCTGCCCACCGAAAACTCTCCGTCAAATTCGGCAAGCGTATTTTCCTCTCCCGTTAAAACGTTATATAGGTATACCCTGCCCTTTGCCGAAACGCCGTTTTTCCCGTTTACGCATACATAAGCCTTAATTTTCCCGTCTTCTTCATGCAAAGAGGTTATAACGGGCTTTGCGCAGCGCCTGAAAACATAATATGCCGGCTTTGGATTTCCGTAATAATCAACAACGGACCAACTTACGGACGCCGGCCAGCAATCGTTAAACATCCAGTAAATAATTCCCGAAGAAAACCACTGATTTCTCTTGAACAGCTCAAAGGAAACGCGTAGCCATTCGCACTGTAAAAGCTGCAGCTTGTATATTCTGTCCTGTGGGCTTTCGTATTTCCCGAAAAATCCCTCCGCCATTATCTCCGAATACGCGAAAATCGTTTCTTTAAGACACGGGTTATTCTGACAGTGGTATTCCATAATATCCGAATTTTTCCCGAATATATCTTCATCGGTCAAAAACTTTTTAAGTGAGGAAACAAAGGGCAGCCCGTATGACGGCTGCTCCGCCATGAAGCGCGAAAGATACCGATTGATTTCGTTATAATAATCAAAGGGCGTTTCCCCCGAAACAAAATTGAACCAATCGCCTAAATAAGCGGTATTGTGCGTAGTGCCGCACGCGGCGGATTTAAACGGTACTCCGCCGTAGGGGCTCGAAAGCAGAAATGCTCTTTGCGGGTCAAGTCTTGATAAAACAGGAGCGATTGATTTTGAAACTACCGTTTTTCCCGGGAACGATTTTTTATTGAAATATCCGTCTACTGCATTTTCGTTGTCACCGCTCCACCAAACAAGGCTCGGGTGATTTCTGAGCCTTACTGCGGCAGCGGCGGTCTCGCAGGATACTTTATCAAGAAAATCCTTATCGTCTTCCGGGTAAGTTCCGCAAGCCATAAGGAAATCCTGCGTTACCAAAATTCCCAAACGGTCGCATTCGCTGTAAAAAGAGTCCTTTTCAAAAACTCCGCCGCCCCAAACGCGCAGCATATTATACCCGCATTCGTGCGCGCTTTGCACAAGCAATTTTATCTTTTCGTCGGTTTCTTCCGAAACAAAAGGATCGCACGGCACCCAGTTGCCGCCCTGGCAGAAAATACGAACGCCGTTTATTACAAGCCAAAACGCAGAGGTTTTCTCGTTTCTGTCATTTTTCAGCAAATGCGGGTTCTTTTTCAGTTTCTCCGCCTTTGCCTTATATTCCGGATTGAAATTATCGTCAATTTCCAATATATCGACTTTTCTTATGCCGAACTCGGTAATGCTTTCTTTTCCGTTTGCCGTTATTTTAAGCTGATACAAGGGCTGCTCGCCGTAGCCTGTCGGGAACCACAGCTGCGCATTCGGAATATCGGCGGTTATTTTAATAATGCTTTCAAAAATCGCGCGTTTTTCACTGAAAACCGTCTCGCCATGCGGGCTTATAATTTCAAAATCCGCAAAGCCGTTGCCCGTTATATCCCTAAAGGCGGCTTCTACGGCTACCGACGCCGCAAACGGGGTAATGCCTTTGGTGTATATGTAAACATTATCGAAACTGTCCGCCTCTCTTTTTTCAAGAGAAACATCGCCGCATATACCCATTGTTACAAAACGGGTGACCCAATCCCAGCCGTAAGTACACTGCTCCCTGCGGGTATAAAGACGCTCGGTGGTAAATGCGCCGTCGCGCTTAGGTCTCCCCGCAACCTCTTTAATCGGCGAGCGGAATTTAACCTCCAGTAAATTGGTTCCCGCCCTCAAAACGTTTTCGGCAGAAAATTCATACGGAATAAACATATCGTCCGCCGAGCCGATTTTTATGCTATTCAAATAAATATCGCAGTAGCAGTCAAGACCCTCAAACCGTAAATATTCGTTGTTTTCCACGCTGTCAACATCAAATTGTTTTTGGTATGTTACATCGCAATTTTCTATCCACCTGATTTTTTCGGCGTTATCGCGGTAAAAATAATCACCTATCACTCCCGCTCTTTTTAAATCTGTATGTATACACCCCGGAACTGCGGCAGAAAAGGTCTGCGGCACATCCCCCGCTTTAATAAGTATACATTTCCATTCTCCGTTAAGCAGCATTTTTATTCTCCTATCCGAAATTATAAGGCTTATTTTCAAGCCGATAAAAGCATGAGTTTATCATCTTTCAATATTATAGCATAAGTTTATAATCTGTCAATATTATTGCTATTCGCCCGAAAACGCTTTACCGATAAAAAACCGACCGGCTCGGTATTTCACAGAGCAGCGGTCGGTCTTTTTACATATTACTTATAATTACGGTTTTATTTTAAAATAATGTATCTGCGCAGCAGAACCAAATCGTCCGATCTGAGCTCTCCGTCAAGGTCCATATCGCCGATTATTTTATACATGATTCCGCTTGCGGCGTGAATGAATTTAAGGTGAGCATTGACAGCGAGGTGCAAAATGAACAACTTATACAATAATCCGGATACGTATTTCCACTTTGACCATTTCGAAGAACGGACAAATTCCGATCCGCCGGCACTGTTTAAAATGATTCAGCCGGGCGATGTAAACTGTACCCCGAATTACATAGGGCCGCTGCACCTGCAAATGTGCTACGAAATTTCATATGTGGTTTCCGGCAAGGGCTATTTTGTGTGCGATAATATCAAATATCCTGTGCAAAAGGGCGATATATGCATAAACCGACTTAACGAGGTACATTACGTCCTTTCCTCCTCGTATGACCCGATGAGATTTTTTTATATCGGTTTCACCTTTACGGGGCATGCAAGCAACGCCGAGGAGCAAATCTCCGAAATTTTCGATAAGCGCGAAAATCCGATGTGCAAATCCCGCTCGAATAATATTTACAGTCTTTTTTTAAGTCTTTTGCAGGAAATAAAATCATCCGACGATTTTTCAGATACTATTATAAACTGCTGTATAAACCACCTTGTGTATCTCGTGTGCCGAAATTATTCATCGGTAAACAATTCGGCGGAATATAATGTTAAAAGGGTTAAAAAGCCGGAAGAAATAGTTTACGAAATAATAAACTTTATAGATAACAATACAAGAAGTATCAAAAAACTTAATGAGCTGAGTAATTATCTCGGGTATAACTACTCATATATTTCGGCGCTTTTTTCCAGGCAGACCGGTCAGAACATAAAGGAATATTTTGATGAAAAAAGAATTTCGCTCGCCTGCGAGCTGCTTTCCCACGGATACAGCATTACCGATACCGCGTACGAGCTTAATTTTGAGTCGGTTCAGAGCTTCAACCGCGCCTTTAAAAGAATTATGGGGGGTGTCCCCGGGTAATTTCAATCACGAAACAAGCCGCGGTTAAATTTTTACTCCTCCACCGCAAAAACTATATTTTCAACAGACGAAAGACAGGAAACGTCCATATCTATCCGTTTATCTATTACCACATTAAGCCCAACGCTGCCCTGATTTCCGCTTTTCGGCGCGAAAATCTGGTAGGTAAAGCTTTCGGGTATTGCCGTTTCCAGTTCTTTTAAGACTTTATTCACCTTATATGCGTTATCTATTTCAATATAGATAACCTCTGCCGCTTTGCGCTTGCGCTCAAACCTTGCGAACAAAACTATTGTGGATAAAAACAGCACCGTAACCGCCGCCGCGCCCACATAATAGCCGTAGCCGAGAGCTACGCCTATTGTTGCCGTTGTCCACACGCCCGCGGCGGTGGTAAGCCCGGTTATCATATTGTTGTTTTTAAGTATTATCATCCCCGCGCCTAAAAAGCCTATACCCGATACCACTTGAGCGGGTATTCTAAAAACATCGCCGTTATTGCCCAAAACATCCGATACAAACATACTTGTCATACTCGTCATACAAGCGCCGAGGCACACTAAAATATGCGTTCGCATACCCGCCGCTCTGCCGTGCCGCGCGCGTTCGCTGCCTATAAGCCCGCCTATTACCACGGCGGCAAGCGAGCGCAAAACCGTGCTTAAAATCATTTGCTGCATAATTTTCTCTCCCAATTAAAATATCAAACAGTAAAACCCGAAACTGTAAATCAAGCGCGGACAATACAATCAAAGCAAAACCGTGCTTTAAGCCGTTTTTCCCGATATAAAAAGAACAACCGACCGTGTAATAAGATTGGTTGTTCTTAATTTTTTCTATCCTTTATCCTTTAAAGGGTAAATCAAGATATCGGCATATACGCTCCGCAATTATTCGGTGTCCCTCCACCGTCGGGTGAGAGCCATCCTGTATAATGCCCGGATTTTCGCTGATTATGTCCGAAAAGTCTATGTACGTTCCGTTAAGGTAATCCGTTATCTTTTTAAGCTCATCGCGGTAGCGTACCTTTTCCGAGGTGCAGTTCCATATTGTGTTAACCACAGCAACCTGCGCGCCTGTTTCCCGGCAGGTTTTTATTATAAGCTCAACCTTTTCCTTAAACGTATTAAAATCGCTTTGCATTCCGGCGTCGTTATGCCCGATTGCAAGCAAAACAACGGGAGCCTTACAAACCGAGCGGATAACCTCATTCTTTATATCCACCAAACACTGACCGCTGTTGGAATAGTTCTGAACCGCCGCAACGGACGGGTTTTCATAATAAGCTATTCCGTTTACGGTAACCTCCGCTCCGGGCTTCTTTATTATTTTAAATTCCGAATTTTCCGAAATCCCGGGCAGCGGAATATACATACTGCGGGCGCAAATGTCTGCTTTTTCCTCGGTGCATACCACGGTGGCAACGGTGTTTTCGCCTACAGCCACATCAAAGCTACCCTCGTTCGGTCCCGCCTGATAGTAAACATACATTCCGTTAATGCGCCCGGAATATTCCTTTCCTACGGTAACCGTAAGCTCCGCCGTATCATCGCAGGAACGGTAATAATTAAACCCGAGCTGTGCACCGACTCCGCTCTGCCAGGTTCCCGAGGAAACCGCTATACTGTGTAATTCATTATATGTTCCGAAATAGTTCCGCATACTGAACCGCATTGAGGTATAGCCGTAATTCCATGCGCCGAATTTTTCCGCGACGGAATTTTTAAGCAACGCCGTATACGCCTGCTTAGGTATTTCGGGCGCATTCGCCCCGTGGGATATGCTGTCTCCGAGTATGTTTATACTCGGGCAGCCGTAGCTATCCTTTACCCTTTCAAGAAGCTCTGCCGAAACGGAAAACGCCGCGGTGTTTTTTCCGTCCGATAAAAGAAATTTCTTATATGCGGAAAGGTCAAGAGCGTCTGTGCTCCCGTCACGGTTGAAGTCCGCCGTTTCGGTTTTCGGCATATTAAACGAGATCATTTTTTTCAAGGCAACCAAGTCTTTAATATCGCGCTTACCGTCTTCGTTTGAGTCTCCGCTTTTAAAAAGAAACTCACGGAAAAGGTCCTCGGTTCCGTCCTCAGTTTTTAAAATATTTTTTTGCGAAACGGTTAACGGGTTACTAAGCGTAATGGCAGGCGGAGTAAAATATACCGCTCCGCCGGTTCCGCCGTAGCGCCCGAACTGATAAACAAATCTGTAAATCGAGTCGCTGCCCCAGTCGGTACCGTCATTGCTTGAAAGGGTCGATTTCGGAATAAACACATACCCCCTGAAGCCCTTTTGCGGAAGGTCTATCAGTTCATTATCCCCGCCGTACGATATTTTCCAATCGCTGTCACCCTCGGCAAAGGTGTAATAAGGCAGATTGGTTTTCGCGCACATTTTCCATGACGCCGATTTTTCGGGGATAAAATATGCCGCCATTTGCTTTGAGTCTGCCGCCATTCTCACATAGAAAATTATCCCCGTACCGTTTTTCAGCGAAACGGCGTTTTCCGCCGACAGCGCCGCGTCAAATATAAGCCCGCGCCGCGCATAATCTTCAAGATTATTAACGCGGTCATATTCCGTCACCGTACTGTCGAGCTTAAAATTACAGCCGTACAAGGGTGAAAAATTCGGAGCCGCGGAAAGCGTTACTTTACCAACGGGATTGTTTCCGTTGCTCTCAAGCCACCACCAGCCGCCGAAGTAACCCCCGTCGCCAGCCGACAGCGGATCGACCGTGATAAGCGTTTTTCCCATGTCCGCCGTTTCCGTCGGCAGGGTAATACTGCGGACATTCAGATATTTGTCATTATTATAAAACAGCGGGCTTTTTTCACCGTTTTCAAGCTCTGCCACCGCTATGCTCGAATTAAGCGGATCACCGAGTACAATAATCGGCTGTGAAAAATAAGCCGCGCCCTCTTCGCCGCCGTAGCGCCCGAACTGAATTTGCAGTCGGGCGAGCTTTAACGAATCCCAATTATCAGCCATAACCGACTCCCGCGGGAAATAAACATACCCCTCAAAGCCGCTTTCGGGCAGGGCGGCAACATCGCCGTTTTCACCCGTAAGTCTCTGCCATTCGGCTCCGCCTTTTGAGAGTATGTAATAGGCGTTGCCGGTTTTAAGGCACATATCATACCGCGTTCCCGATGTTACGAAATACGGAACAAACTGTTTCGCGTTTTCGGGCATCCTGACATAAAGCATAATGCCCTCGGCGCCGTTTAAGGACTGCTGCTTTTCGGCGGGAAACAGAGCGCTGACAACCACGCCCCACCGCGCGTAATCGTAATTTCCGTTTACCCTGTCGGTTTCGGTTTCGGTGCTGTCAAGCCTTAATCCGAGCGGCAGGTACGGCAGCAGCGACTCAGCCGCGGAAAACGTTACCGTTCCGAGCGGCGTGTTTGTATACCCTACCGCACTGTAAGCCGCCATGCCCCACCATTGCTTATCCGCTCCGTAATAAGCCTCGCTTGCATACGGTTTGCCCGCGGTCCAAACCGATATTACCGTATCGGGAGCGCTTAATTCATCGGGCAATTGCATAGGTCTTATTTTCAGCGCGGATGTATTTTCCGAAAGCGCCGATATGCCGACAGGTATAACAAGCAAAACGGAAAGCAATAAAGCCGCCGCTTTTTTTAAGTATTTATTCATCGTTTATTCTCTCCCTATTCGTTTTAATCCAAAGTATAAAGTACGTTATACCCGTTAATAAAATCAAGATTATTCGCAAAACGCGCGTACTGACCGGCGCTGTTTTTTAAATAAAACGCAACCGAGCAGCGTATATCGGTATCGGGCAGCATAAGCTCCCCTTCGGCAGTATATTCGGGACTTTCGGTATTTGAATAATTCAGCGGGTCGCGGTTATACCATTTTTCAGGCTCGCCGCATTCAATTTCGTCTATAACATTGCCGTCTCCGTCCAGCAGGACAAACCCGCTTTTCATATTAAACGCCGCCGAGAAACCGTAATTTTTAAGTCTGAGCTTGATTTTCAGGGGTGTGCCCGTAACGCCCAAGCCTCTTATTTCCGTTTTTACGGCGGAAATTCTGTACCCCAAATGATCCCTTATAAACTCAAACACATTGCGCGGCACCGTTTCGCCGTTTGCGTTTTTAAACCAATTCGGGTCGTATATTATGCCGTGCTCTCCGAGAAACTCGGGCGTTATTAGCAGGTTTTTCCATTTACCTATTTCCGACTTTGTTCGGTCAGCCATATCAAGGTATGAATGGTGTATGCTGAGCGTTGTAAACCGATGCTCGGAAAGCTGCTCGATCACCTTATACCCGTCAACCGTAACGCCGTTGTTTATAAGCCAATTATTCCAATAAAGCTCTCCCTCCTGCGGGGTATATGGAGCTTCCCTTATAAGCTGCTCCCACTGCTCGCTGCCGTCATCAAGCCCGCCCGTGCCCGAAACTCCGGGGGTGTTTGCGGGCACCTTGCCGAAAATCGAATCATTTTCAATGCCTATACGGTTATAATAGCTTTTATCTTTAAGCAGATTTTTATATGCAGGCAGGCGAATAAGTGCGTAAAGCCCGTTCGGAACAACCAGCTTTTCCATTACCGTACTTGCTATCTCCGTAAGGTCATGCTCGTAATAGTCGCTGTGCCACTCGCCCCACGCCCCCGCAAAGCAAATCGGGAACGCTTGTATGCACTGCTTTATTTCAGGCATTATTTCGGATATTTGCGCTATATGCCGCAATGTCATTTTCTGCGTTGCGTCCTCGTTTTCACCGTTCGACGGCTCAAAAATATAGCAAAACCTCGGTTGCCCCTTTACACCCATTTCAAGCTGAACGGTGTAAAATATCCTTATTGCTTCAAGCCCCGCGGGCGTTATATCGCGGTCGTGAAAGCCTGTAAGATAAAAATAGTTCTGCATAACAAGAGTGGTATCCCCCGGGTCGGCGGCAAACTGCCCCATGCGCGCTTTTATTATGTTATACGCATGCTCGCGCATTTTTTCCGCGCTCATCTGCGACATTTCGTAAACGTCTATATTCGTTGAGCCGCGAAAACCTCTGTCGGGGTTGTAAGCCGTGGCGAGATCCCCGTCGGAATACAAAGGCTCGGAATCTACCGAAAGCATACCCTTACTGTATAATTTACCGTCCATAATTTCCCTTCATAAATCAGGCAGCCCCGTAAGTATCAGCTTACGGAGTCCCGCCAAATCGGCTGCTTCAACTCTGCCGCTTTTATCAATATCCGCCCTGTCAGTCGCTATTGTATAGCCGCAAAGCATTTTTTTAAGAACTATAACATCCAAAATATCAACGCATCCGTCAAGGTTAAGGTCCCCGTCGGCGTAGCTTACCTCGGCGAAAAGGTCTGTCGGCTCGCTTGCGCCCTCTGCCAGCGCGAGGGTCGTATTCTCCACAGAAAGCGGATCGTCAAGAGTTACAACGGGAAGTGAGAAATAAACCGCTCCGTCTTCGCCGCCGTAGCGCCCGAACTGATACTGTATGCGGGTTATGCTTTCGGTATCCCAATCGGTGCCGTCGCCGTTTGCAAGGGTGGATTTCGGAATAAACAGATATCCCTCAAAGCCGATTTCGGGCAGCATAACAAGCTCGCCGTCGGGTCCGGCGGCACTCTGCCATGCGGTTTCGCCCTTTTTGAGCGTATAATACGGAAGTCCTGTTTTAACCCTGAAATTCCATGAACCGCCGCTTGTTATAAAGTACGGCGCAAACCATTTGGAATTTTGCGGCATTTTAAGGTATAACATAACCCCCGTGCCTCCGTTTAACGGTACGGCGTTTTCCTCCGTTACCATTACGTTGACCGAAGCGTTTCTCCGCGGGTAATCGGGTGCTTCGTTTACACGGTCATATTCAAGAGCGGTACTGTCAAGTTTAAGATTATAGGCGGTAAACGGCATGTAATTCGGGCAGGAGGATAAAGTAACACGCCCTGCCGACGGATTATCAAGACCCATAACCAAGCCCCACCATTGACCGTCAACCGTTGCGTCGCCGCCTGCCGCGCCCGGATTCATGGCGGCTATCTCCGTATCGGAAGCGCTTAACTCATCGGGTAAGTACATCGGGCGGATTTTCAGAACTCCCGCGTTTTCAGCGGCAACCGCCGCGCCGAGTAAGGATACAAGAAGTGCAGACGCTGAGAAAAAAGATAAAACAGATTTTAATAACTTTTTCATGGTACACTCTCCTTTAATTTATAGTGTGCCGTCCGGCACGGGGAATTTATAATACGGCGTCAGCCGGTAGTGCGCTTTATTGTGCTTTCAAGCACGCTCTTCATTGAATCAACCGCCTCTGCCGGAGCTTTGCCCTCGGTTATAATGCTGCCCCAGAATTTATCGCGGTAGCCGCCGTCCCACCAGCCCGAAAGCGACTCCATATAAGAAAGCACGGGCACAGCCTTTTTGCTGTAATCAAGATACAGCTTGAGGTCGTCGTCGGAAATGGTCATTCTGCGCTCCTTAACATCGTTTTCAACCGTACTGTCAAAGAAACGCGTGCTGTCGAACTTTGAATATTCATAGCCGTAAGCCACGCCGCCGAGCGGATTTTTGGCGTTTTTCGCCACCATTACGCTTACGGTGGATTTCGGGAAGTAGTATTTTCCGTCGTTCGCCTTGGGCAACGGCACAATGCCTATTTCGTCCTTCATGTTCTTATGGTAATCATACGCGCCCACCGCGTTCCACGGCTGCTCTATATGCATTGCTATTTGGCGTTTGCCGAAGCCCGTGTAGGAGTCGCCTGTGTAAAGCGCCTTTGCCTTAACAAGGTCATACAACAGCTGCAAGCCCTCCATTTCCTTTTTCTGATCTATGGTGGCTTTGATTTTCATATTTCCCGCCTCGGCAATTCCCAAGCCGCCGTTTGCAAACAGGAACATACCGTAGTGGCAGGTACCTACGCCGTAGGTTTTAACGGTTTTCCCGTCCGCCTGATACAGAGTCATTTTTTTGGCTGTATCAAGAAACGTTTCCCAATTCCACTTATCCGCTTTATAAAGTTCTGTTGGGGTTTTAACGTTATTTTCCTTAAAAATGGTCTTGTTGTATGCTATCATATAGCCCGGTATGCCCCATTTATGAGTTATGGCATACTGCTTGCCGCCCCATTTCGTATCGTTAAGGTCAACCGTTTTCCAAAGCGGATCGGAAGTATCTATATATTTATCCAGCGGTTGAGCCAAATTCGCGTATATATACCTTAAATATGTAACCTCGTCGCATATAAAGGCGTCGGGTCCGCTGCCGCTTGCAACCATCTGCGCTATTTGGTTCTGACCCGCAACGCCGCCCTTTACGGAAACAAATTTCAGCTTAACGCCGTATTTCTTTTCAACTATTTGCCTGAAAACCTTGGTGTTTGCGTTTGTGGTTTTTTCTTCACCCGTTACGGTTACGGTAGTACCTTTAAGCGAGGTGAATTTCTTTTCCTGCGGCGATGTCAACTCGTAGCTGTCCTTAACCTGCTCAACCTCTACGCTTTCGGTTTTGGAAGAACCTGTTTTCCCGCTGCCGCCCGATGTGCCGCTGCCTCCGCCGGACGCGGTATTCCCCGGCTTCAGAACCTCTCCGCCGTCGCTTTCGTCATAATACTCGTATACTACGTCATAGTCCGATGAGGCGCTGTCGGCAGGCTTCTTTTTGCACGCCGCAAGACCTGCCGTTACGCAAAGCGCGAGCACAAGGCTTAAAATTCTTTTGGTTTTCATAATGCCACTCCTTTTCCGTTACTGAATATCAAATGTGTGCAAAACATTGTAACCGTTTATAAATAACACATGATTTGCAAGATGCGCATACTGACCGCCGTCGTTTTTAAGGAAGAACGCCACTCTGTAACGTCCGCTTTTTTCCGGCAGCTTTAGGTTACAAGAAAGACTGTATTCGGGGGATGAATAATCCGAATAGTCATCGGGGTTTCGGTTGTACCACTTTTCGGGCTCTCCGCATAAAACCTCGCTTACAACCGCGCCCTGATCGTCAAGCAATGCAAACCCGCTTTTCATATTAAACGCCGCGGAAAAACCGTAATTTTTAAGGGACATTTCAATTTGCAGGTCGCTTTTCGGCTTTCCTGAGCCCGAAACGCTTATTTTTTGCGCGGCAATTCTGTAGCCCAAATGGTCGCGTATAAATTCAAAAACATTGCGGGAAACATTCTTTCCGTCAGCGTTTTTAAACCAATTCGGGTCATATGTTATTCCCTTTGCTTTCAGCCAGCCCGCCATTATGCTGAGCTTTTTCCAGCTGCCTATCTGCGATTCGTCGCGGTTAGCCATATCAAGGTATGAGTGATGTATGCTGAGCGTAGTAAACCTATGCTCGGAAAGCTGTTCGATTGTTTTGTAGCCGTCAACATTGACCTTGTTCTGTATAAGCCAGCTGTTCCAGTAAAGCTCGCCCTCCTGCGGGGTGTAAGCTGCCTCCTTTACAAGCTGTTTCCATTGCTCGCTGCCGTCGTCAAGTCCGCCTGTTCCCGAAATTCCCGGCGTATTTGCCGGAACCTTACCGAATATCGAATCGTTTTCAATTCCTATGCGGTCATAATAGGTTTTGGTTTTCAGCTGATTCTTGTATTTCGGCAGCCTCATCAGTGCGTAAAGCCCGTTCGGAACAACCAGCTTTTCCATTACCGCTGCCGCAATCTCGGTGGTATCGTGCTTGTAATAATCGCTGTGCCATTCGCCCCATGCTCCCACAAAGCAGATGGGAAACGCCTGTATGCACTGTTTTATGCTCGGAATTACCTCGGCTATCTGTTCAATATGCCTCAGCGTAATTTCCTGAGTGGCGTCTTCAACAGACGCATTTTTCGCGTCGAATATGTAGCAGAATCTCGGCTGACCCTTAATTCCCATTTCAAGCTGCGTCTTAAAGAAAATTTCTATGGCTTTCAGCCCGTTTTCGGTTATGTCGCGGTCGTTAAAACCGTTTAAATACAGATAATTCTGCATTACAAGCGTGGTATCCCCCGGGTTTTGGTCATCCTCGCCCACGCTTTCGCTTATAATTTCCTTGGCGTACTCCTTCATGTCCTCTTCGCTTTTGAGCGACATTACAAAAACATCAAGGTTTGTAGAGCCGCGAAAACCGCGGTCGGGATTGCGGCGCGTGGCCGAATCCATTCCCGCATAAAGCGGCGTTACGGTGCCCGAGAACTGCGCGGGAATTTTATCGGCATAAACGAATACTCTGCGTCCGTTTTGCCCGCCGCCGTTTCCCGTATCAGGCGTGTTCACGCTGTCGTTATTCTGCCCGTCCTCTTCACTGTCTGCAGGGGAAACATCCGAGCTTGCGGGACTTTCGCGTTTTATTCTTATTACCTTTTTCTTTTTCGTTGATGCGGTTTCGCTGTCGGCGCCGCAGCCTGCAGCCAAAATTACCGTGCATATGCACATTATAACGGCAACAGCCTTTTTCAAAATTGACAGCCGTTTCATTAATGCTTTCCCCCTTTCAAATACTTACGTCCGTCGGCAGCCAGCCAAACAAATGCCGCCGATAGGAGCGATATTATAACGGCATTGAGCATAAAAGCGTCTCTGTCGCCGGTTTGCGGAACATATCCGCCCGAGCCGTCTTCAACGTAAACATACTCTCCGGCTCCCGTGTTGTTATTGAAATATTCAAGCTCCGTGGGTTCTTCTTTTTGGGTCGTATAAAAAGAATCGTATGCGTATGTTCCTATAAATCTGTCGTTTTTAAGCGCCTTTACAAGAACCGCGTATCGGGTTTCACTCTCAAGCCCGCCGATAACGGCGAACGGCTCCGCGCAATCCGACTTTGAAATAAAAGTGTAGGTGTAAGCGCCGTCATTCATACCATATTTGAAAAGGTAGAGAGCGTATTTTTCCGCCTGCGGGTGCTTGTACCAGCTTACAAACGCGCTGTCCGAGGTTAAATTTTCATCATCCACGGCGTCAATAACCAGCTCCGCCGCGGTTGCCGCTTCAAGCTCCGTCAGCACATCCCCGGGATTAAGGTCCACGTTTTTATCCTCGTATTCCTGAATTTGCGGATTTTCGGGCAGAGTTGATTCGTCAACGGCAGCGCCCGTGAAAATATTGAAAATTCCGCCGTGATTTACCTGCTTTGCCGCCGCACCGCTCATTATTTCGTTGCACGCCTCATATATTCCGTTTATTAAGGCTTCACCGTTTCCGATACCCGAAAGTCCCAAAGTGATTTCGCTTACAACCTCGCCGCTTTTAACCGACTGATTAAGCTTTTTAAGCGATTGCCACGGTATTCTTATTATTCCGTTAAAGCCTGACGGCAGCTCCAGCTTTCCGTCGGCGGCTTTTTTGCGTATCCATTCATCCGCTCCCTTTTCAAGCGTATAAAAGCCCATATCGTCATAAACCGAGGCGGAAACATACGCGCCCTCCGCGGCGCCGTTGGTTGTTATAAGCGGCTCGGCAGTAATCGACTTGCCGTCCTTTGCCGCAGGCAGCGTGACCCGCAGGCACAGCGCGCCGTTTTCGGCGTTGCTTACCGCAAAACGCTCAAACGCCCTGACTTTATACGAAAATTCATCGGCGCCCGAGACAGAAAGACTTTTACCGTTATTAAGCGGCTGCGGGTCGTTTACGGCTTTCAGTACAATTCCGCTTTCGGGATTTATAACCCTTATGCCGTTTGCGGATTTATCGCTCTTGATTTCCTCGTCCGCTCCGAAATTTTCAAGGAACGGCACTTTTTTAATATACGAGAGTTTGGGATTATCGGTCGGCTCGTCTGCCGTAAATTCATTCCCCGTGAAAATGTCGCGGTCAGCCGTTTCGCCCTCAATTCTGACCCTGCGGGCATTTTCGGCGGCCGTCGGGTCGGAAACCGCTATTATCGGCGCCGAAAAGCTCACAGCGCCCTCGTCCCCGCCGTAGCGCCCGAACTGAATCTGCATTTTGTAGATACTGTCTGTGTTCCAGTCGGTATTATCGCCTACGGTAAGTGTTTTCCGCGGGATGAATATATATCCCTCAAAGCCCTTGCCCGGCAGGTCTATAAGCTCGCCGTCGCCCGGAAGTTCTTTCTTTATCCACTTTTCCGAGCCGCGTTCAAGCGTATAAAGCTCCCCCGTTGATCTCGAGTGCAGGTTCCACGAACCGGAATTTTTAGGTATAAAGTACGGCGCGAATTGCAAAGAAGTGGTGGGCATTTTAACATACATCATAATGCCCGACGCGTCTTTGAGAGAACGCATGTCCTTTGTTGAAAACGTCAGGCTTACCGCTATTCCCTTTCTTGCGTAATCCTCGGCGTTTGTAACCCTGTCAATCTCATTCTCGGTGCTGTCAAGCCGGAGATTTACCTTTGTAAACGGCATATACGCCCTGCATGTGGAAAGCGTTACCTTTCCCGCGGGATTATTTGACGCCACGGGGTACATTCCCCACCATGCGCCGTCATACACGGTGCCGCTGCCGCCGGACGCTCCGGGATTCATGGAATCGATAACCGTTCCCGGCGCGCTCAGCGCCGACGGAAGACCCAGCGGGCGCAGTACGGTTGCCGCAGGGTCGGGCGCGGCGTTTGTAAACACGACCGGACACATAACCGAAAGCAGCACGGTAAGCGCCAAAATCAGACCAGTGATTTTTTTCATAGAATTTCACCCTTTATTAAAATTAGGCGTTCAGCCCAGATATTTAAACCGCACGGTTTCAAATCCGGCGCGATATACCTTTAAATTTCTGAATTTTATTGCCGAAGCATATGTTCCGAAACCCACCCTGCCGTACGGCAGGAGCGTTTTATATTCAGGGTCGGTAACCTCAACTATCAGCTCGCCGTCGGCGTAAATAAAGCAATGCCCCTCTATGCTGCCGGCTGTTATGCGGTAGATTTTTCCCGATTTTAGCGGGTAAGAGCCCGTTGAGCAGTAAAGTTTAAAATCAGGATATTTTTCTATGCCCGCGCGGTTGAGCCACCAACCGCCGAGCCCCGCTATATACCCACGCGACGCGTCGTTTTTTTCATAATTCCAGCCGTCGGCGTGCCATGTGAAGTTAAGGTCGTTATCGCACGGGGGTATCGCCATAGCCTCAAAATCAATAATAACGTCGCAATCAAACGACCTGTTTGAATAGATAAGTCCGCCGCGGTCCTCGTTAATGCTGCCTATGAGCCAGCCGTCCTCAACCCGCCATTCACCGCCGGTCACTTCAAAGTCGTCAAGGTCGGAACTTTCGGAAAACTCCGCGCTGTAAAGCAATTCAAGACCGTTTAAATCTATTTTTTTGCCGGTAATATAGCAAACTCCGTTTTTCTTTTCCGTAACATTATGCATATTCTCTATCCCTTCTGTACCGGAACAACTTCTCCGGGCTGTACGGTAATTCGGTTGTACTCTGTCGGCACGGAACCTCTGTTTGAAACCGTAATATATCCGTTTTCGTATTCGGTTATCCGTAAGTCGCCGTGTATTTCGTATGAACGTATCCTTTTATTTCCTATTTTTGAAAGCAGCTCGCCGTATTTTTTCGCCGCGGCGGATATTTCATCCATGTACTCCTCGGTAGCCTCGGTATTATATAAAAACTCAAGTGAAGTACCGCTAAGCTCATAAAAATCGCACCCCGTAATTTCATAGGACGGAACGGTTCCCGTTTCAAGCAACGCCTGAAGCGCCGCGGCGCGGTCGGCGCAGCGGTTAAGCGGAATTGATACAAGCTCCGTAATTCCGCCGAACACCATTTGATAGAACGGAACCGAGGCGGTAAATATATCGTGTTCCCCGCCGCTGTGCGGAACAAAGGTTACGGCATTCGAGTAAGGCACCGCATAGGCGTTTGCTCCCTCTGTAAGCACAGCGCACCTTTTCCCTGCTTTTTTGAGGATACTCAGGTGGCTTTTTTCGGTAATGTTGCGGTCGGTGGGCGCATACGGGTCGCGGTTTCCGTAAATTTCGCTGCCTATCTGCGAAAAGCCCAATCCCGTATTCCCGTTTTTCCCGAGCGATGAAATATATTTATCCGCCGCCGCGCGCGCGGAGTCGGGCGTTAAATAATTCCAGCTGTCATCCTCCGCCGCCCAGTCGCCTGTTGATAAACGCGGTTGCTGCCGCTTAACGTTAACACGGTTCATCGCCTTTATATATTTCGCGCGGTTAAATAAACCGAGACCTACGTTGTAATCCCTTACCGGGTCGTACATGCCGTAAAGTATATCCGCCGCGCCGCTAAGCTCTTTAAAGCCGCTTTTGCCGCCGAGCGCCGCGGGAAAGCTCTGCTTTTTAGCTCTCCCTACGGCATAGCCAGCGTCTGAAAAGCCGTAAAGCTGCACAGCCGTTTTTTTAACGCCGTTCTTTTTAAGATTTTTTACGGTTTCGGCTGCCGTTTTATATGTTGTCGCCGCGGTTTTCTTATAATACGGTATTCCGAGAAACGAGGTCTTTTTGCGGGTCATTCCGTAGAATGATAAATAAACCTCGCTGCCCGCCGCCTTATTTTCCTTAACGGAATACATAGCTCTCAGCTTTTCGGCAAAGCCCGAATAATTTGCCTTTTCGCCGTTCAGCACATAGTAATTTACCGTTGGCGAAACGCTTACCGCCTTTTTCTCGGTCATGGTAACCGTGCGCTGATTTGCCTGTCGGTCGCGTATGCCCGTCAGATCCTTCTGATGATAAATAAACGACGCGCAAACCGAAGAGTAAGGCGAATAAAGACTGTTTGACTCGGCGTCTGTAAACGCCTCGGCAGCGCAATCGGTTATTACGCCGAGCAATGCCGAGTCATTGCGTTTTATGCCGAATACGGGTATATGAATTTCGCTTTCGTCACCCGAGGATTTAAGCAGAAGATCAACCGACGGGTCGTTGCCGTAAATGCGCTTTCTGTAATGCGCGGGATGGCGCGCGGCGCCGTCGAACGAAACAAGCGCCCCGCAGCCGTCAGGTATAAAAAGATACCCGCTTTCGTCCATGCTCCCCGCTCCGAAATACGGCAGCATGTCGATCGTATAAATAACCGCGTCGCCGTTTTCTTTTATTCCGTCGTATAATATTTTCGCCTCAATGTAATCTTCCTTTAACATGATTCGCAGAGGTATTGAAAAATCCATTTCAGCCTTTTTAAAAAAATATGTGGTGCAAAAGCCGTCTCCGATTTTGCGTATTTCAAAGTCGCCCGTTGATACCGACTCCTCGAAACTTGTAACCGAAACGGCGTTCAGGTCCGAATCGATATATGTAACCGAAAGGCAGGAGCGCAGGCGGCTTAGCACCGTATCGTCAACGGACGTACCGTTCGGTATGCGCGGCGTGCTGTACCATACAAAGCCGTTTTCCTTATCCTTTACCGAAAAATCCGAGGTTTCAAGGTCTACCGCCAGCGAAAGGCGGCTGTTTTCCGCTATCATCGTCCAACCGTCGGCGTTTGTATCGGTCTGTTCCGCCGCGCCGCAGGGTAAAAAGCAAAAGCTAATCACCGCGGCGCAAAAAAGAATCATAATTCTTTTTTTCATATTTCAAGACCTCCTAACGGTAAAGAATTTCCCTGTAAACGCTTGATACAAAGCCCTGTATCTGTTGAATTATGCTAAAACACAGCAGCAGCAAAAAGCAAAGCGCGAGCATTGCGAGTAAGGTGTATATTGCCGCCGCAACGGTTTTTTTAACCGTATACTGGTGCACCGTAAGGGTTCCCAAAAACACCAGCAAAAGCGTCCACCCCACCTTTATTACGGAAACGGTGGAATAAATTATCGCCTCGTCCGATGAAAACACCGCCGACAGCAGTATATTGAGCGCCCCAAGCAAAATCGAAGGCATAAGCGAATATGCGGTTGCGGTCCAAATATCCTTTACGGTGCCCTCGCCGCCTGTGAGGGTGCACATTGCCCAATTACATACTGTCCATAAAAGAACTATACCCACGCTGCCCGCAAGCACCACCCAAAGCGAAAAATTTTCATCGGGGTCGGGGTTGAAAAGATACGCCGTTTTTACCCGTTCAAGCAGCCTTACGGCAAAAAACAGAAAGACCAAAAGAAAGGTAAGCGGAAAGGACGCCTTGTTTTCGTATTTCAAATCATTGAAAACCTCTATCGGGTGTATAAGCAGCCTGAAAGGATATATAAGCTTTTCCCTGTCGGGTCGGAATTTTTTCCCGCCCGCCTGTCGGCTGCGGTAAAACAGCACATACCAGCCCTGAAGCATATGTTTTAAGTTAGTCATTTATCCGCCTCCGAAAAAACCTTATCGGCCGCTTTAATATCCAGCAATGAACGGCTCGCACGGCAAAACCCGCGCTCACCGCAAACAGAACCGCTCCCGCGGCAATCGCCGCGAAATTATTTCTGACAAATTCCTTGCGGTAATCCTTAAACGCCATTGAGTAAAAGTATCGGTCGTCGCCCTTTTTCAGCATATCCATGGCTTCGCGGCTTTTTCCCTCTTGAAAATACGCCCTGCCTATGCTTTTGTAAGCCAAGGTGAAATTACCGTTTTGCGCAAGAATACTTTTCCAAAGCTCTACCGATTCCGAGTAACGCCCCTCGCCGTAAAACGCAAGCGCGCTGCGAACCTCATTCATATACGGAGTGGGTCCGAACACCGTAATGCTGCATTTTTCGCTGTCAAGCGCCAGGTATTTGCCGTTTAAATTATCAACCGCGCAAAGTCCTCTGAATTTACCCGCTTCATCGCCCGTTCCGCCGAAAACGCCTATAAAATCGCAGTCCTTACTGTAAAGGAACATACGTCCCTGCGTCTCGTCCGCGGCGCATATAATATCGTCGCCGTCAACGTTTATATCAACAAATCTTGTCTTTATTTCCTTATAGTTTTCGTAAGCGGTTTCAAGGTCTCCGAAGCCCTTTCCCTGCTTTTCCTTTTCAGCCGTGCGCAGCATATTTACGCCCAAATTGTTCAGCTTTTTAATTTCCTGCCCTGCGGGCGTATTGTAAGCGCAGGTATAAAGAAAACTTTCGCTGTCCGTAAACAGGTTATTGTAAGCCGAGGGCAGGGTGCGCTCCATTGCGTTTACCTGTTCCGAGGTCATAACTTTTTTCCAAAACTGCATAAACGCGACGTCTAAGGTTATTTCCACCTCGTTAGGTGCGAAAAAACGCACGAATTTATCATTTTTATCGTACTGAATTATACCCTGATAAACAGAGGGGTCGGTAACAAACACATTTCCGTAGCCGTCTGCCGCGACCTTTTGCGGCGTGAATGAAATACGGCTGTTGACAGCTATGAGCTGTTCGTTTGTAAATATTCTTTTAAGTCGGCACGCGCCGTCAATCGCCACAACGCGCGCATTGCCCGTATCGCATATATAAAGCAAGCCGTCGCCGCCTTTAAACACGCCCTTGGGGGAAGAAAAGGTATTCCTTTTCCCGTCGGAAATAAAGTACTCTATTACCGCGTCAGGCGTAAAGTCGCCTTTCAAAACAACTATGCGGTCGTTGCCCGTATCGGCAATATATATTTTCCCGTCCGCTCCCACGCAAAGATCCTGCGGGCTGTAAAGCGCGGTACCGAAATCGTCGCCGTACAGCACTTTTTCGGCACTGTAAACCTCCGCCGCGGGAACGGCTTTGCCCTCTTTATTATAAAGATACTGTGCGTTCACCCCGAGTGAGAATGTCACAAGCAGGATGGGTATAAAAACCGCGCATGCCATATATTTTAGCTTTTTCGGCACCCTGAGCTCTCCTTTCTTACCGTTTCTTAACCCTTGATTCCCGAATGTGCCATGGTTTCAACCACGGAGTTTTCGCAAATAAGAAACAGAATTACTGGCGGGAGCATTAACAGCACGGAAACCGCCGCCGTAACGCCGCTTCTTATAATTCCGCCGGTATTTATCTGCTGCATCATTGTGGGCAGCAGCTTCATAGACTCGCTGTATGTAAACTGCGCCCCGGTTGACGCCCAACCGCTTATAAAGGTAAATATCATAAGCGTCAGCCAAGCGGGCTTTACGCTCGGCAGCACTATTTTGAAAAACAGATACTTTTCACCCGCGCCGTCTATTCTCGCCGCCTCAAGTATTTCATCGGGAATTGCCTCCATAAACTGCGCCATGAGAAAAACTCCGAACGAGGTTCCCATAAGCGGCAGTATGAGCGCCCAAAAGGTATCGAGCATACCCACCTTTGCCATAAGTATATACTGCGGCAGAGAGGTGACCTCCGGTCTGAAAAGAATAGCGAAAACAATAACCGTATTTACCGCTTTTTTGCCCGGAAAAGAAATTTTTGCCATTGCATAGCCCGCCATTGAGGCTAACAGTATGTATCCCGCCGTAGAGCAAACGGTAACCAAAATGCTGTTGAAGACATAACGTTCTGTCGGAATAAGCGACTGCGACTGAACCTTTATTATGTTTTTAAAATTTTCAAGCGTAGGGTGATACACCACAAAGCGCGGCGGAAAAAGAAACAGTTCGCTCACGGGCTTGAAAGCGTTTATAACCGAATAATACATCGGCAGCGCCACAAACACGCCGAATATAAGCAAAAACAGCATTGCGGTAATATTTCCGAATACAGAGCGGTTAAGTTTTTCGCTTTTCATTTTTCCACCTATCCTTCTGACGGAGAAACCGCCGAAATTGCCTTGTTAATTAAAACCCAGCTTACCGTCATTATTACAAACAGAACCACCGCCACGCTTGAAGCATATCCCATTTCAAGCCTTGTGTTTCCGTAATCCTGAATGTGTAGCACTAGGGTATGGGTAGAATAGTCCGTACTGGGCATTCCCGTAAGAACCGCATTCTGCGCGCCCACGGCAAACGCGCCCGATATAGACAATACCGCGCCTATAAGCAGCTGCGGCCGCATTTGCGGCAGGGTAATGTACCAAAGCTCCTGCCATCTGTTTTTAAGACCGTCTATCGCAGCCGCCTCATAATAACTTTTGTTAAGCTGCTTGAAGCCTGCCACAAACGATAAAAAGCCGTTGCCCATTCCCATCCAAAGTATTACGACCACTACCACGAAAAAGTTATACTCGGGGTCGTACAGCCACTGTATGGGCGCCTTTATGATTCCCCAATTAAGAAGAAAGCTGTTAAGAATTCCGTATGAGTCGTTGCTGAATAGATACATCCACATCATATAAGAGCTGCCGATCAGCGAAGGAGAGTAAAAAAGAAATGTAAGTATGTTTTTTACCTGCCTGCTCATATCGTTTATAAGCCACGCGACCGTAAAGCTCAGAATATAACCCACGGGGCCTGTAATAAGCGCAAAAAGCATTGTGTTGGCAAACGCCTTAACGAAAATATCGTCGTCCAAAAACATTCTTATATAGTTTGAAAATCCCACAAACTCGGGCGCGTTAACCATGTCAAAACTTGTAAAACTTATGCCTATTGCGGTAATAATGGGCAAAAGCGTGAAGAAAAAGAAGATTACAAACCAAAAGCCGAGAAAAAACCAGGCGTTGGCATAGGTTTTAAGTTTCTTCATTTTTCCTCCTCCATTCCGAGCTCAATGCGTTTACGCTGTAATTCGTCGTCAATATTCTTGCAGTAGCGGAAAATCACATCGCGCGGATTTTCAAGCTGATAAATCACCCTGCGGTAAGCGTTGCTCAAATTGCGCGTTACATAATATGCCGCCGGCGATTGCGGATTATCGCTCATTTCCCCGCACTGAGCCGTAAGCACTCTGTACTCCTCCGCTGTCCATGAAAGCGTAGGCAAAACAGAGGAATTCGCCGAAAAATATCTGGCTGACGCCCCCAGCTGCGTTTCGCTTGTGGTCCCGAATTTCTGCTGAACCTCATCGGAGGTCCACCAATCTATAAAGCGCATTGCGTTTTCCTTGCGTTTTGAAGCCTCCAAAACCGCCGCGCCGCTTATATTGCAGGTTTCCCCGCGGTTCACGCCGCCGTTTTGCTTTATGCCGGGAACACATGCCATAGCCCAAAGACCGCTGATTTCGGGCGCGCCTACCGCCAGCTGCCCGTAGAAAGAGGCGGAAGAGAATATTATGGGCATCTGACCTGTTCTGAACCTGTTCAGCGCGTCGAACGTATAGGGAAGTCCGTACTTTGTGTAAAGCTCGGTCCACCTTGTAAAAGCGCGTATTGCGGGCTGCTCCGTCAGCATGCTTTTGCTTATATCGGAATTGTAAAGCGTGCCGCCCTCCTGCAAAAGCATCATTTCAAACACCTGCGTTGACTCGGCTATTCCCGCCTGCATGCCCGCGTTTTGCAGCACCGCGAGCATCCCGTAAAAGTCCTCCCATGTTTCGGGACTTTCTATGCCGTACCGCTCGAATATATCGGCTCGGTAGAACATCATATTGTAGCTCATCACCTCGGGCAGCGCATAAACGCTCTCCCCTACGGAAAGCGATATAAGCGACGCAGGGTAAAATCTTTTGCTGACGCTTTCGTAATTTTGCATTTTTGCCCGTAAATCAACCAACGCACCGCGGTAATAAAGATTCATAAGCACCGTTTTGGGTATAAAAAGCGCCGCGTCGGGTCCCTTGCCCGAAACCAGTGCGGGCAAGAGGGTATCAGAGCTGTTTATAAGCGAGAGTTTAACCGAAACCCCGCTGTTCGGCGTAAAGCCGTTTGAAATAAGTCGATCCAGTATCTGCGCCTGGTCTCGCCCTGTGGAATACCCGAAAATGCTTATATCGTTTGAGCTTACCCAAATGTTAACCGAGTCGTTTCCGCTTTTGCTTACCGCCGTATAATCGGATATAAACGAGCCTATAAAGGCGCTGAAGCGGAATTTAATATAATCCGCAAAATCGGTTTTTCTGCTTTCGGGTTCTTTACCCGGCGGAGTCAGCGTTATGTAGTCAAGCTCCAGCGGCTGCGAGCGGATACTGCCCAAAAGGTCGGCAAGCGTGTTTATCTGCGAGCGGAAATTATCAAGCTGCTGCGGTATTTCCCTTGCGTTCCCGCTCATTTTTTCAAAGGTTCTCGCCGCTTCGTACACTCTTGCGGTGTTGCCGTTCTGCTCTTTGCCGTCGTCAAGCATGTTACCCAATTTATTAAGCTCTTCGGCGTATTTTTTAAGCGAGTCTTTAAGCTCGGGTATGCTTTCGTCAAGGTTATAATCCCTGTAAGCGTCGGGCGTTTCGCCCACAATTATCATCATCTCGCTGTAAAGCGCGTTAAGACCCGAAATAGCGGTATTCATGCGCTTTATCAGCTCTTTTTGCCCCTTTAGCGTAACCTCCAGCCTTACGGTATGATTGCCCTTTGTCAAATATATTTTATAGGGCTCCTTACCGTCCGCAAGGGTATGTATTTTGAAGTCCTCGCTGTACGGAAATTCAATAAGCCCGCATTCCTCAAACGGTATCTCGCCGTCAATATAAAGTATACGGCGGCTGGAAAGCCCGTTGTTTATATTTTGCCTGTAACAGAAATTCAGGTTGTAAAAGCCGCTTTCGGGCACTTCAAAGCGCCACTGAGCCCATTGCCCCTCAACCGAGTAAGCGCTGCCGCCTAAAATGTTATAGTATATTTTCACCGGGTCGTTAGGGCTTACCGACGGCGAGGTTCTGTCGTAATTAAGCCCTATTTCAAGCTGTGATTTGGCGTCGGTCAGCTCTGCCTCGCAAAAAACGGTTTCACCCGCGCTGCCGCCGTTTATTTTGCTTATATATTCCGCGTAAGAGTCGGCTTTTTTATTTTTTTCAAGGTATACTCGGTAAAGCCTTACCGATTGCCGCAGCATGGTAATTCTCAGCCGCACCGTGCCCGCGGCAAGCTCTAAAACGCCGCTGTCGGTCATTTCCGGAAAAATGCTTTCCTTTTCGGTAATCTGCCTTTGATCGGGCAAAAGCTCGTTTCCCATTGCGTCGCGCTCAAAGCGCCCTCCGCTCTCACCCGATATGTCGTTTTTCCATATCCGCGGAAAATCCACGGTTTTTTCAATATTCCCGAGTCCCTCCGCCGTAATTTCAATGCCCGCCTGCGGGGTAACGTTGCTTTCATCCGCCGCCGAATAGCAGAACCCAAGTCTGTAAAAATCCTTTTCCTTTACGGAAACCTCAAATTCAAGCGTTTCGCTTTCCTTAACCGCCGCTCCCGCGTCGGATGAGAAAAATACGCAGCTGTCACTGTTGCCCGAATCGGCAGGTGCGGCGGCACAGTATGTCTGAACCGCTAAAACAGCGGCTGTTAAAAGGCAAATCAGCTTTAATTTACTGTGTTTTTTCATAGTTTTACCCCCGTCAGCCCACTATTCCGCTGCGGTCTATTCCGCGGACAAAGTATTTCTGACAAACCGCGAAAAGCACGACCGGCGGCAGCAGACTGAATACGCACGCCGCCTGTTCGATAGGAATTATATAGTAAGCGGTCAGCTTCTCTCTCGAAAGTATTTCTTCAAGCAGATACCTTAAATCGGATATTCTGGTCGAAAGCGTTTGAACCGATGAAAGATTGATCGACGCTAAGTAGTAATCTCCCCAATACCACACAAAGGAAAAAATGAAAAAAACCAAAACCGAGGTGAGCGCGTTCGGCAGCATTATTTTAAAAAACGTTCCGAAATGGCCGCAGCCGTCTATAAGCGAAGCCTCTTCAAGCTCTTTCGGCAGCGCCGCAAAGGTTTGGCGGAACATAAGCACAAACACACCCGCGCGCAAACCCTGACCCAACATTGCCGGCAGATAGAAAGACCACAGCGTATCGCACAAATTAAGCGGCGACGCATGCCCCGTTATAAGCGAATAAATGCCGAAAACATCAAAATTTTTCATAAGCAGATAATTCGGCATGCTCAGTATTTGCGGCGGCACTATTATTGTGAAAACCGCCACGGCGAATAGTATTCCGCTGAACTTGAAATGATAACGCGCAAATCCGTAACCCGCAAGGCAGGTTGTAAGGAGCTGCAAAACCGAGCTTACAAAAGCTATTGAAAACGAATTACCCATAGCCTGCAAAAGTTTGACATCGAAAATCGCGGTCTTGAAATTATCGAGCGTCGGAGTTTTGGGCAGCCATATTACCGTAACGTCCAAAAAATCCTTCGGCGAGCGGAACGCCATGCTCAGCATATATACCAGCGGATACATAATGATAAACGTAATAAGAATAAGGAAAAACGTTCTGAATAGCGTTACCGCCACCCTGCCGGTATAATAAAGCGGAGAAACGGCAATTTTGTTATAATCGGTGTATGCTTTTTTCATTTGCCTTTCCGCCCCGTTCTTTCCGAATTCATCATAAGCCCCCTGCGGCAAACAAGAAAAATTATTCCGAGAGTCAAAATAACCAGCAGGAAATATATAAACGACATAGCCGCGGCATAAGAGTATTTCATATCTTTCATAAAGTAATCGCGTATATGCCGCATTGCATTGTTGCCGTAGCTTGTAAAGCTGTCTATCACGGTGTAGATAACCGTTGCCACAACAAACGGGAAAACCGCGGGGAAGGTTACCATCCAAAAGGTTTCCCAATCGCTCGCTCCCTCAACGCGGGCAACCTCGAAATACGACGGCGGAATTGCAAGCAGCGCCGCCAAAAATATAAGTATCTGTACGCTGCTTTGCCAAACAAGGTCGGCAACATTCGCTATAAGACCCGTAACCGCGCTTACAACGCCTGTGGGAAATTCGCTTTCCTGCAAATACTGCGTAAGCGCCGAAACGTCAAAAATATTTTGCGAGCCCGAGGAGGACATCATGGTAACGGAGGTCATATCGCTCCGAATAATATCGGCAACTATTCCCGAGGTTATTATAAGCGGCAGGAAAAACACCGTGCGCATAGCCATTCTTCCTTTAAAATCGCCGCTGAGTATTATTGCCGAAAAAAGGCTGAAGAACACTATTACCGGAGCCTGATACAGCAAATTTTTAAACGCTTCGAAAATATATTTCGGAAATTCCGCGTCGTTCCTTATGGCGGAAATATAATTTGAAAAAATTCCGTCCGACAGCGAGTTCAGGGTGTAGCCCGATTCGGTAAAGGCGAACTCCGTAAAGGAATATTGAAAAAAGCGTATCATCGGCTGTATGAAAAATAAAATCAGTCCGATAAACCACGGAAGTATAAAATACCACCCTATTGTTTCCCGCCGTTTTGTCAGGTTATGCTTTTTCATTCCGACCTTCCCTTCGTTACAGTATAATAATCAGTAAAGAGGCGTTTCCTGTTCGTCGCATACGGTAAAAAGACTGAATCTGTTCGGTTTACCGCGCTTCCTGTTCATCCATTTTGAACGGGTGAAATCGGGTATTGCAACCGGTCTGCCGCCGAGTATTATCGACTCCTCGCTCAATGCGGTCACCGCCATCCACGACGCCGCGTCATACACATCAATGGGCGCCTCGGTACCGTTTTTAACCGTTTCTATAAACGCCTTAATAACAAGCCAATCCATTCCGCCGTGGTCGCCGCGTATATCCGATAAAAAGCTTTTCCAAAGCGGGTGATCGTATTTTTCGGCGTATTTTTCGGCATTGCCCCATTCCCTGTTCCAATCAAATTCAAGCTCGGCGTCTTCCTTTCGGTCAAGAAAAACGGAATCGTTCATTTCAAAATAGCAGCCGCCCGTGGCATAAACCGAAAAACGACGATTGTAAAATGTAGGCAATGTGGTATTAAGCTGAAGCGTTATTGTTTCTCCGCCCGCGCAGGTTATTACGGTGGTTATTATGTCCCCCTGCCTTATCTGCGCGCACGCAAGCGCCTTATCGTCGCTCTTGTTTTTTTCTATGTATTTATGCAGTCCTTTAGCCGCCGAGGCGGTAGAGGTTAATGTCATCATTCGGTTGCCGTCGTTTATTTTCAAAAGCTTTGCTATGGGGCCCAATTCATGGGTGGGATAATTTTCGCAGTTTCGCATAAGGTAGTTTCTGAGGCGGTAATGCCTGTTCTCTTTTCCGAACGCAACTTCGTTTCTTAGGTCATGGCTGTATCCGCCCTCGCAGGCAACCACTTCACCCAGCAGCCCCTCGGCTACCATATTATAAATCATCATTTCCCGCCTGCCGTAGCAGCAGTTTTCAAGAAACATAAAAGGCGTTCCGCTTTCCTCATAAGTGCGGACAAGCGCCCAGCAGTCCTCTACCGAATAGGCTCCGCCCACATCAAGCCCTGTGTATTTTCCCCTGCGCATGGCGCGCGCGGCAATATCCGTATGGGATTCCCACGCCGAAAGTATTATAACCGCGTCAACCTCGGGGCTGTCGGTAATCTCCCTCCAATCGGTCGTGCCGAACGGACACTTACCGGTTTTTTCATTAATACGAACGCAAATCTTTTCTATTCTGTCCTCATACAGATCGCAAACGGCAGCTATTTCTATATCGGGCGAGTCTTCTTCAAGCATGGGCATGAAGACCTTTTTTATCAACGAATCCGCCCGACACCCCAAGCCGATAATACCGAGCTTTATAACCTTCTTTTCCCGCATAGTATAAGCTACCCCTTTTCATTATGTATTGCCGATTTATCCGTCAAAAGCAATTCATTTTATTATTAACCACAATTAAATTATATACATAATGCTATACGCTGTAAATTCAAAAAAGGTTATAATATCTTTCATTTCGGATAAATGCCCGATTTTTGATTAATTTTGCTTTTTATGATACTTGACTTATGCTTTATATGTGATATACTCAATATAAAGATAAAAATAATTCAATATACTTCATTTTTTTATTTGTTTCGACGGCTCACTCTCTTTTTTCGGGTAAGTGGCTAAAATGAAATTTTGAATTTTTTCAGGGGGGGCTTTACTTGATTCCGGACAAATACACATCTGTTGCAAAGGACGTTGTTCCCACATTTAACATACGCGCCTTTGTTTCCGCTTTCCGAGCCGAGCGCGACGCCGCTTTTGCGTTTGAGGGCGAGGCGCACGATTTTTGGGAAATGGTTTATATAGACGACGGTTATGCCTACGCGATAGCCGATGAAACAATATGCCCGCTTTCCGCGGGTCAGATAATTTTCCATAAGCCTATGGAGTTTCACAAGCTGCACTCAATGGGAAAACCGTTTAAATCGATAATAATATCGTTCGACGCGGACGGCGCGCCGCTAAGAGCGCTTGAAAATCATATTTTCACACTCACCGACGAGGAAAAGGAAATTTTATATGTTCTGTACGAAAAAGGAAGAAGCCTGCTTTACTTCTGCGAGGGCGAGGATGTGCCCGATGAAGAAATGGCGATCTACATACATGAAACCTCCGCCATACTGCAGTTGTTTTTAATAAAGCTGATACGCAAAAACATAGGCGTCTCGGTTTTTGATGTGAGCGCGCAGGAACGGGTTTACCGCGATATTCTTTGCGTTATGAACGAATGCTGCAACGAAAATCTCTCGCTGAACGAAATTGCCCGCCGCTGCGCCATGAGTTCAAGCAATCTGAAAAAAATATTCGCCAGGCATAATCACATAGGAATTATGAAATATTTCCTGCTTTTGCGGCTTAAACAGGCTATGTTTCTGTTGAGCCAGAATATGTCGGTAGCGGATGTAAGCGAGGCTCTCTCATTCCCGAACCCGAACTATTTTTCCGTGGTGTTCAAGCGTGAACTGGGCTGCACCCCTACGCAATATGTAAGCGAAATGCAGGATCCTACCCGCCACAGCATTACCAGAGACACCTGAAACAGCATATTTTCACTTCTGTTGAAGCAATACAAAAAAGCACCGTGAAAGATCTTTTAAGACCTTTCACGGTGCTTTGCAATATTAAATTCTTTTTTTACAAAGCCGCGGCTTCCCGAAGGTTATATTTACTTAAAATATTTTACAGCCGAGCGGAACATTTTAATATCGTAATTTCCGGGAACGTTTTTATAAAGGTCGGCAGCATATCTTTCGGAGTGACCCATTTTACCGAACACTCTGCCGTCGGGCGAGGTTATACCCTCAATCGCATAGTAAGAGCCATTCGGGTTAAAGTGAATATCACTTGTGGCTTCTCCCTTTTCATCCACATACTGCGTAGCTATCTGCCCGTTTTCGGCAAGGCGGCGTATCAGCTCGTCGCT
>URGH01000030.1 GCA_900547305.1 uncultured Oscillospiraceae bacterium
GGGCTTGCGGCAGGTATTTGCACAGAGGAAAACTGCCTGCCGCGGGATATTTACACAACGCATTTTGAAAAGCTCAAAAGGCTTATGGAGCGCGGCGTCGTTATAAAGCCGTACCACGCGTATGAGCCGGGAAATTACGAGCATCTCGCTTTTCCGGAGTGTAATAAATACGTTACCTACCCCGAGGGCACGGCATTGCCGCTTGATAATAAGGAGCGAATGTGGCGCATTAACAATATGGGCGCGAAATATATGACCTACGAAAAATTCAAGGGCATAGAAAACCGCGAAGAGCTTACCGATGAGGAAAAGCAGATCGCGGAACGGTTTTATTTAAAATTAAGAGGCGGCTGAGCTTTTAATATACTGTATGGGGCTCATTGATTTAATGCTTTTGAAAACGCGCGAGAAATACGCGGGATTTGAAAAACCGCATTTTTCCGAAAGCTCGGTTACCGATATTTCATTACCGTAAATATCAATAAGCTTGCAGGCGTGGGAAATTCTTACAGAGTTGGCAAATTCAACAGGCGTTTTGCCGGTTGCCTTTCTGAATTTAGAGCGTATGTAATCTTCGGCATAGCCCGATAAATTGAGCGTTTCGGTAATGTTGAAATCGGGGTTCAGCGCATTGTTTGATATTTCGTTGATTATCTTTCCTACTGCCGTATCGGTTTGCGAGGAGCTGTGGAAAGTCTGCATAAGGGAAGTGACGTAGCAGTTTATAAGAGAATTGAGGTACGGGCTTTCGGAAAATTTATTGTTATATATCAGCTTGCTTAAAATTCTGCTGTCCTCGGCGGTCTTTATGGAAACGGGGGAGTCGAAAAACAGCATATTTTCAAAGCTGCCGCCGATTGAAATGTTTTTGAAACCCTTTTCCGAAACGGAACCGTGCATTACGTTTTTCGGAACAATAATCGCAATTCCCGGTTTGAACGGAATGTTTCCGCTCTCGGTGCGCAGAAAGCCGTTGCCCTCAAGATAAATCATTATTTCGCAAAAACCGTGCTTGTGCAGCGGATAGCTTAAAACTCCGTCTTCGGTTATACTGATGTGATATTCCATTTTACTTCACCCATTGCGTAGTATAGCACATCTCAGTTCGGTTTGCAACCGTTTATAACCGAAATGAAAACAGGCGCCCCGTGGCTTGAACAGTTAATGTACGGGCATTTTTTACCAAAGCGGCGCAATGCGAGAAATCTATCTTTTGTGCAAACATATCTATATTTAATTATAGCGTTTTGTATAAAAATCGCTTATAATCTTTTTTAGAAACTGCACGTCATGTCAAAGCGAATACGGTTTCGCTTTTGCATAAAAACGTGCGGGGAAAGAGAAGACTTTCATATTTTATTGTGATAAAACACTATTACTCAGAGGTGATTTAATGTATACCGGTTCAAAAAAATCCATTATTGCCATGGCTTTAACGGTTTCTCTTTTGACCTCGCTTATTTCGGGCTGCGGCAGCGCGGAAAAATCCGAAAACAAAACGGTAAGCATTTCAGCGCTTACCGAACGCGAAGCCGAAACCGGACAGAGCGACAGCTACGAAGCATATCTTACGGGCTGCGGCAAAACCGAAACGGACGGAACCGATGAATTGGAGCTGACCGCGGACAGCGCGCAAAAGAACGGTGCGGTATTCCGATGGGAAACAAACGCCTCTGCGGCAGGTATTTATTATATTCGGGTGCGGTATTTACCTAAGCCCGCAAATGATGAAAGCGGAACACATATATGCGTAAGGCTGAACGGGAAAATTCCGTATAAAGAGCTTGACTCGGTTGTACTGCCGGATGAATACCGCGATGTATTGCCGCTTGTGCAGGATAAATTCGGCAACGATTTACGACCCGACCAGACGGCGGCGGAGCGCGTGACCGAAAATTATCTGTTTGACAGCTCGCTTACATACACGCAGCCGCTGGGCGTATATCTTGACGGCGGCAAATCGGTGCTTGAAACGGAAATACTCAGCGGCAACGCCGAAATACAGGCGGTAATACTTGAACCGTCCGCCGCAGTAAAATCCTACGCCGATGTGAAAAACGAATATTCCAAAAACGGGTATTCCGAAATAAAAGGGGATATAAAGCTCTATCAGGGTGAAAACGCGGCTTATAAATCATCCACAATGTTTTATCCCGTATCCGACAGAAGCTCGGCGCTCAACACACCGAGATCCGACGGGCTGGTTAAGCTGAACAGCATAGGCGGCACACAGTGGAATACGCCGGGGGATTACATAGCATGGACGGTTGACGCCCCCGAGGACGGTCTTTACAAAATTCATATGCGCGCCAAGCAGAATTATTCTATCGGTCTTTCCTCTTCAAGGGCGATATACATAAACGGCAAGCTGCCGTTTAAAGAGGCGCAAAGCATTGCGGTGCCGTACAGCGCCGACTGGCAGACGGTTACTTTGGGCAACGACGGGGAAGATTTCCTGTTCCACCTGAAAAAGGGCGAAAACGAAATACGCATGGTTGTTACCCTCGGAAAAATGGATACGGTAATAAGACTTACCGAGAATACAGCCGACGCGCTTAATAACATTTACCGCAGATTTTTAATAATTATGGGCGCGGAGCCCGATCTTTTACGCGATTACCGACTGGGCGTTTTATGCCCCGACGAGATAGCCGAGCTTAAAGTGCAGGCGGAAACCCTTTCGCTTTGCGCCGATTGGCTTGAGGCTAACAGTGGCAGCGGAAACACAACCGTTGCTTTAATGCGGACGCTGGTGCGGCAAATGACCGACATGAATAAGGACCCCGACACCATTCCGTCAGAGTTTTCCTACTTCAAAACAAACATAGGCTCTTTAAGCTCGCAATGCAGCACAATGAAGCAGCAGCCCCTGCTTATAGACGTTATAGGAGTGGGCGGCGATTCGGACGATATGCCTGCGGCGGACGGCGGCTTTTTTTTAAAGCTCGGGTTCGGTATAAACAAGCTGCTTTACTCTTTCTCGGCCGATTATCAGAATATGGGCGACCTCGGCAATAACGATGAAAATTCAAAGCCCATAACCGTTTGGATAGGCGGCGGCAGAGAGCAGGCGCAGATAGTTCGCAATATGACGGCAAATTCCTTTACCGCCGACACGGGCATTATAGTACGCGTTCAGCTCGTTCAGGCTTCGCTTATAAGCGCCGCGGTTGCTGGCGTGGGACCCGACGCGGTTATAAACAGCACGCCCGATGTATTTAACTTTGCAATGCGCAACGCCGCTGTTCCGCTTTCGGATTTTTCCGATTACGGCGAAATAAAAACGCGGTTTAACGAGTCGCTCAGTATTCCGTTTACATATCTCGGAAAGGTGTACGCGCTGCCCGAAACAATCTCTTTCCCGGTGCTTTATTACCGCACCGACGTTTTTGAAGAACTGGGCGCAAAGGTTCCGCAGACATGGGACGATGTAATAGCGCTTTCGTATACGCTGAGCAAAAACAATATGGAGTTCGGCATACCTACAGACCCGGGCAACATGACCACCTCAAACACATCGGTTTTGAACCTTGTAGGCATGTATATGTCTATTTACAAGCAGCGCGGGCTTGAAATATACGCTAACGACGGCGAGTACTGCCTGCTTGACAGCGTGGAGTCTATCGACGCTTTCAGGTTCTTTACAAACCTTTATTCAAACTACGGCTTCCCGCTTACCTATAATTTCATGAACAGATTCCGCACGGGCGAAATGCCGATAGGCATTTCGGGGCTTTCGTTCTACAACGAAATTGCCGTTTCCGCACCCGAAATTGACGGTCTTTGGGATATAGCTCAGATTCCCGGAACCGTAAAGTCGGACGGAACGGTTGACCACACGGCGATTTCGAGCGCTTCGGGAGCGATGATATTAGCGTCGTCCAAGCATAAAAACGAGGCGTGGGAATTTCTTAAATGGTGGACCTCCGCCGAAATACAGCAGGAGTTTGCAAACGAAATAGAAGGGCTTCTGGGTCCGTCGGGACGTTACAGCTCGGCAAATTCCGAGGCGTTCGGGTACAGCTCGTGGCCTAAAAAGAGCAAGGAAATATTCGGCAAACAAATGCAGAATCTGACCGCGGTTGAAAACGTACCCGGCAGCTACTTCTTAAGCCGCAATATAACCAACGCTTTCAGGGCGGTTGTATATAAGGATACAGACCCGACCGACGCTTTATACGATTACACCGATAAGATAAACCGAGAGCTTACTCAGAAAAGAAAAGAGTTCGGTCTTGAGTAAATTTATGAAAGGAGATGCGACCCTTGAAAATGCAGACGGGTGAGAAAAAAGCAGGGAGCTTTAACAGCGATAAATGGTTTTCATTCTTCTATTTGGCTCCGTTTTTGGTGATATTCTTTATTTTCACATTGCTGCCGGTAGTTCTTTCTTTCATACTGTCGTTTACAGATTTTAACGGTCTTGAAATTCCGCGGTTCATATTTTTTGAAAATTATTTACAACTGTTTTTAAGCGACGACGAGTTCCTCTTAGCCCTTAAAAACACACTGATAATCGCTTTGATTACGGGCCCCGGCGGTTATTTCGCCTCGCTGGTGCTGGCTTGGTTTATCAACGAGCTTAATCCTAAGCTCAGGGCGGTTATGGTTTTGGTATTTTACGCGCCCTCGATTTCCGGCGGAGCGTATATGATATGGCAGTTACTCTTCAGCAGCGACGCCTACGGCTACGTTAACGCGCTTTTAATGCGTTTTAACCTTATAACCGAGCCTGTTCAATGGTTTACCGACACTAAGTATATGCTGCCGCTTGTTATCGTAGTAAGTCTTTGGATGAGCCTGGGAACGGGCTTCCTTTCCCTTGTGGCAGGTCTTCAGGGCGTGGATAAATCACTTTATGAGGCGGGCTATGTTGACGGAATACGCAACCGTTGGCAGGAGCTTTGGTACATAACCCTGCCGAGCCTCGGGCCGCAGCTGCTTTTCAGCGCTGTTATGAGTATTTCCTCGGCGTTCGGCGTGGGCGCAGTTTCTACCGCGCTTTGCGGATTCCCCAGTACCGACTACGCCGCGCATACAATAATGAACCATTTGGAAGACTACGGCAACATCCGTTTTGAAATGGGTTACGCCAGCGCGATTGCTACCATACTGTTTGCAATGATGCTGCTTTCAAAGGTTTTCGTTCAGAAACTTATTAAAAATGTCGGTCAGTAAATCCGGCGATAACATGAAACAAGAAAAGGAGGGTTCACTGTGAAAATCCGCATATTCAAAAGTAAAACGGGGCGTTCGTTTTGGGGCGACTTATTAAACTTCCTTTTTCTTGCGTTATTGGGAATAATTATGCTGATTCCCGTTGTGTTCTCTGTTTCCAATGCGTTCAAGCCGCTTGACGAATTATTTGTGTTTCCGCCGCGGTTTTTTGTAAGACATCCTACGTTTGCCAATTTCAGAATTCTTCCGTCGCTGTTTTCCGATTCGCTTGTTCCTTTATCTAGGTACATACTCAACACCTTGTTTATAACCATAGCGGGAACGGCGGGCTCAATTGTTATAGCCTCTATGGCGGCGTATGTGCTTGAAAAGAAAAAATTCAGAATGCGCGAGGGAATTTTCAAGCTGGTTGTAAACACCCTTATGTTTACGCCCGCGGTAACCGCAATTCCGAGCTTCCTTATAATGTCAAAGCTCGGGTTTATAAACAGCTACGCGGCAATACTTATACCGACCGTAGGCTCCTCGCTCAACGTTTTTCTTATGAAACAGTTTATGGTGGGGGTTCCGAATACTATATTAGAGGCCGCCCGTATTGACGGCTCGGGCGAACAGCGGATATTTTGGAGAATCGTTATGCCGTCTGTAAAGCCTGCGTGGATGACCCTTATTATCTTCTGTATTCAGAACCTTTGGGGCGCCACGGGCGGTAACTATATTTATAACGAAGAGCTTAAAACGCTGCCTTACGCACTGTCGCAGGTTATGTCGGCGGGACTTGTACGCGCGGGAGCGAGCGCGGCGATTACAACGCTTATGATGATTGTTCCGATGTGCGTTTTTGTTATAACGCAGAGCAACATTATGGAAACCATGATGTCTTCGGGAATTAAGGAATGATATGCTTGATAAGAAAGGCGGTTCTGACCGTGGGCAGACTTAAAAATTTGATACCTGTATTCCTGATCGTGATGGCTGTACTGTCTGTCAATGTATCAGCCGCCGTGACGGATACATATATATACGATAAAAACGGAGAAACGGAACCCGCACCCGAGCCCGCTTCGGCGGTGCAGAGTATTCGCGGCGGCGATCTCGGAACGGGCGCCTTTTCGGAGCCGCAGGATCTGTGCTTCTCAAATTCGGGCGTTCTTTACATAGCCGATACGGGGAACAACCGCATTGTTGTAATAAAGAATGTGGGTATGTCCTCGCAAAGCACGGAAATTATCGACAGCTTTTTAAACGGCGGAAAAACCGATACCTTCAACAGCCCCGCCGGAGTATTTGCCGACAGCGACGGCAACCTGTTTATATCAGATACGGAAAACGCGCGTATTGTAAAACTTTCCGAAAGCGGCGAGCTTTTGCAGATAATAGGCGCGCCCGAGGATAAAGCGCTTCAAAGCGATTTTGCGTTCAAGCCCACAAAGCTCGCGGTTGATAAATACCGTCAGCTTTATGTGATTTCGAGCGGGTACAATGCGGGACTTATGGAGTTTGAGCCGGGCGGCACCTACACGCAGTCTATGGGCGCTCCGCAGGTTACAAAATCAATTTTGGATCAGCTGTGGCAGCGCTTTCAGACCAAGGCGCAGCGCGAGCGCACACAGTCGTATGTTCCTACGGAATACTCAAACGTAACAATAGATGAAGACGGCTTTTTGTTCGTTACAACCTCGGCTTACGACGATTCCGCAGGGGACAGCGCCCCTAAGCCTTTACGTAAACTTAACGCAAAGGGATTGGATGTTCTTAACCGTGTGGGCGACCCCGTAGGCGACGAGGTTAAAAACGGCGAAACCTATAAAGGATATTCGGTATTTTCGGATGTTTGCATGCTTGGATACGGCGATTTTGCCCTGCTTGACCATAATCGCGGCCGTGTTTTTGCTTACAACAGCGTAGGCGAGCTTTTATATGAATTCGGCGGCCCGGGGGATGTTTCGGGGGCTATACGCAACGGAACGGCAATAGGTTTTTACAACGACCGTTTTTATATTCTTGATACCGCAAAAACTCAGGTTACGGTTTTTGAACTGACAGAGTACGGCAAGCTGTTTGGCGGAGTTGCCAAAGCACGCCAGGAAATAGATTTCGAAACCGAAAAAAGCCTGTGGAACCAAATTCTTTCCCGAAACGCAAACTGCACCCTTGCGATGCGTGGGCTCGGCAACGCCGCGTATAAGGCTAAGGATATGAAGTTGGCAATGAAATATTACAAACTTGCGGGCGACAGAGACGAATATTCAAAAGCCTACGCCTTTGTGCGCAGAAACCGGATTGAAAACAACGTATGGATAATTGTTCTCGGTATAGCGGCTGTCGCCGCGGTTTCGGTTTTGTGCGTGCGTTCAAAGAAACGTATTTCGGCATTTGTATCGCGCAGACCTACGCTGCGCGCGGTAATGTACGCGGGTCACTGCTGTACTCACCCGATGGACGGCTTTTGGGATTTGAAACGCGAAAAACGCGGAACAGTGCTTTCGGCAACAATTCTTTTGCTTATCTGCATGGCAGTAAACGCGGTTTCAAGCCTCGGCACGGGATTTATCTTCAATAAAACCGAGCTTGAATCCTACAGCATTTTCAGCGTGCTTTATATTGCGCTTGCCGTTGCGCTGTGGACAATATGCCTGTGGTGCGTAACCACGCTTATGAACGGCGAGGGAACGTTTAAGGATATTTATATTGCGACCTGCTACGCAACGGTGCCGTACAGCATTATAAATGTAATCGCGGTATTATTGAGCAGAGTTCTGCTTTCCGCCGAGGGCGATTTCTACTATGTTCTCGTATCGTTTTCAATGATTTGGCTGGCATTTCTGCTTGTTTGCTCCGTTAAGCAGGTGCACGATTTCTTCGCGGGCAAAACCGTTGCCGCAATTTTGATTGTAATAATCGTAATTTTGTTGATTGTCTTTATCAGTATGCTTGTTTTGGCATTATCGGAGCAGTTCTTTGACTTTATCGGAGATTTGATTTCGGAAATAGCCTTGACTGTATAGCATTGACTTATCGCAATAAAAGGCGGGCGGAACGGATTAAAAAGCCGAAACGCCGACTACGGAAGGAGGAACTGTGCGTGAAACGAAAATTAAAGGCTGCTCTTGCGTTTTCCCTTGTTGTTTTGATTTTGGCGGGCATTATCGCCGTTTCATTAACGTCAGGCGCGCAGAAAATAGACGAAACTCTTGATAACGGCAAGGTGCTGAGCGCAGGCAGCACAAGCAACGATATAAACGGGAAAGAATATACCCTGCTGTTGGAAAACGAATATTTGCAGTTCTGCATGAACAACGATACCACCGAATTTAAGGTGGTGAATAAAACCAACGGTTCGGAGTGGTATTCTTCCGGTACCGACAGCGCGGACGCCGCCGCGCCCATAACCCTTACCTACCTTAATTCGCAGGGAAGCCTTGCCGATATGAACGTTATGGACGACTCGGTAAAGGACGGGAAATACGCGATTGAGAAAGACGGCGACCGCGTTACGGTACGTTACAGCGCGGGTGATTTTTCCGAGCTTTCCCTTGTTCCGTACGCACTGACGGAAGAGCGTTTTCAAAAGATAGTAAGCAGTCTTGACGATGAATTTGAGCAGATGAAGCTTACTGACCTTTATTATCTTACCGATATAAATATTATAGAGGACGCAGAACAGAAAAAGGAAAGACTTGCCGAATACCCGCAGCTTGCAAAGCAAAAACTTTATATCATACGCGACAGCACACGCGATGACGCGCTTGCCAAAAAGGATATTGCAAAAATATTTGCGGAAGCTGGCTACACCGAGGCGGATTATAAAGCCGACTCAAAATATTTCAGCGCGGGCGATACGGCAAAGACAGCCCCCGGCTTTAACATAAGGGTTGAGTACACGCTTGACGGCAGAAGTCTTAAAGTTTCAATACCGCATGACGGAATAGAAATGTATAACGATTTCCCGATGACCTCGCTCACATTTGCCCCTTACTTCGGTTCTCCCGCAAAGGGAACGGAAGGGTGGTACCTTTTACCCGACGGCAGCGGTTCGCTTATGAACTTCTATAACGGAAATACAAACGGAAAAATTTACAGAACCGCGGTTTACGGCGCCGAGCTTACGGCGGCGGGACGTGAAGATATAAGCAGCGACCCGGGAGCGCCGCTGCCCGCTTTCGGCATCAGGCGTAACGGCTGCGGCGTGCTTTGCGAAATTACCGGCGGCGACGCAATCTCGGAAATTGAGGCATACCCCGGCGGCGACGCGGAGCTGCCCTATGCTCACGCGGTCTTCAATATACGCTCTACCTATAAAACTACGGCTTCAACCGGCAAAAAAGAGTCCTACATAATTATTCAGAAAGGGCGATATACAGGCGATATTGCGCTTGATTATCACTTTATAGACTCGAAAAACGTCGGTCTGTCGGATATGGCGGAGGTTATGCGCGATAGCATATTCGGCGGCGCGGAGGAAAAAGCCTCGGATACCTTACCCGTAAGACTTACGCTTATAGGGCTTATTACGCGCCGAAATCAGATTTTGGGCGTTGCGTATAACCAAAAGGTTCGCCTTACCGACTTTATGCAGGCGCTTAACGCGGCAAACACGTTTTCGGACGGCGGAGCCGAAAATCTTTCGGTTGTAATGACGGGTTGGTTCGGCGACGGGGTTGACCATAAATATTTATCGGGGAAGGCGTCGCCCTCCGGTCTTTTGGGCGGCAAAAGCGATTTTACCGCGCTTACCTCGGGGCTTGAAAGCAAAAACATTCCGCTTTATTTGGACGCGGACGTTCAGTACACGGCTAAAACCTCGCTGTTCGACGGTTTCGGCAAAAGCAGGGATACCTCTACAATGCTTGACCAATCGACCGGCAAGGTTACGGAATACGACCCCGCGAGCTTTATAAGAAAAACAGGCGGCACTAAGTATATAAACAGCTTCGGCGCGCTGAAAAAGGCGCTTGAAAATCTTAAAAAATCTGCCGACGCTTACGGCGTTAAGGGGCTTTCGCTGCGGACGTTAGGTTCACAGCTTTCGGCGGATTACGGCAACCCCGCGGTTGACCGCCAGGCTACAGCCGATAAAATCGCGGCGGAGCTTAAAAAGCTGTCCGATTCGGGCTGCAATTTAACCGCCGAGGGCGCGGGCGCGTATATTCTGCCCTATATCGGCAGCGCGGCAAACGTTCCCGTTGTTTCGGGCGGGTCGGATACAACGGATATGTCGGTTCCGTTTTTACAAATGGTTTTGAGCGGATATATCGATTATTACGCTCCCAATGTTAACCTTTCGGGCGATACGCAGACCGCCCTGCTCAGGACAGTTTCCGCGGGCGCGGGTATTTCCTGCACGCTAACCGCGCAAAACGGCGATAAGCTGGCGGGGAGCGAGCAAAGCGCTTTCTATTCAACCGGCCTTGATTATTGGAAGGACAGTTTACCGAAACAGATAGCGGATATTCAGAAACGGCTGAAACCCGTTGCGGGTCAGCGCATTGTAGGATATGAGGAATTGGCGACGGGCGTTTATAAAACGGTTTATAAAAACGGCGCCGAAGTTATAGTGAATTATAATTCGGAGTCGTTTACATACGGCGACATTACGGTTAATTCAAAGGATTTCGGCGTAAAGGAGGGGCGCTCATGAGTGCAAAGGTTAAAAACGGAAAACTGGAGCGCCGCCGAGGGCGCTGGGGCTATTTCTTCGCGCTGCCGTTTATTATAGGCTCGCTGATCGGAATAGTTTATCCTGTGGTTTTATCACTTGTATACAGCTTCGGTAATCTTGTTCCGCAGGATATAGGCTATAAAATAGACCTTGTGGGCATTGAAAACTATAAAACCCTGTTTACGGTTGACCCCGATTTCACGCGGCAGCTGGTGGAAACGCTGCAGAACACCATTTTAAAGGTACCTGTGGCAATTATTTTCAGCTTCTTTTTAGCATGTATTTTAAACAGCGAGTTCCCCGGCCGCGGACTTGCGAGAACCGTTTTGTTTCTGCCTATGATAGTTTTTTCAAAGCCGGTTATGCTGCTTCTCAATCAGGATATTGTTTCCACCGAGATGTCGAGCAAGGGCTCGGAAGAAACGGTTATGATTTCGGGCAAATTCATAGAATCGCTTGAGGCGATGAATATAGGCGAGGGACTTACAAATTTTCTTACTTCCTCGGTTGACGATATAACGAACCTGCTTTATATGTCGGTTATACCTACCGTTATTATTCTTGCGGGACTGCAATCGGTAAGCCGCTCGATTTACGAGGCTTCCTATGTTGAGGGAGCGACCGCATGGGAAGTTTTATGGAAAATAAGTCTTCCTATGGTAAGCCCGCTGCTTTTGGTTTCTTTGCTTTACTGCGTTATAGATTCCTTTACGGGCGTGGGCAATACCATAATCAGCCGCGTAAGCTATGAGTGCTTTACCGCTTTCAATTTCGGAATAGGCAGCGCTATGGCGTGGTCGTACCTTACAGTCGTGCTTTTAATAGTGGCGGTGGTGTTTTTAATCGCAAACCGCTTTGTATCATATGACGCTTAATTTTGCTTTAATGGATGAAGGGAGGAAAGAGTAGCATATGCGTAATTCAATTAACAGGGCAAAAGCGGTGAAATACGGTGCGGGCATTGCGGTAAACATTGCGCGCTGGGCGTTTTTCCTCCTTATTGCCTTTGTTGTGCTTTATCCGCTGTTTACGCAAATAGTATCGGTATTTATGTCCGCCGATGATATTTATAATATGTCGGTTCGCTATATACCGCGGAATTTCACCTTTAAAAACCTTATAAACGCATGGGACAGAATAGGGCTTGAAAAGGTATACCCCACAACGATTCAGTACACCGTTACCGTGGTTTTGCTTGAAGTGGCAAGCTGCACAATGGTGGGGTACAGCCTTGCAAGATTCAAATTCGCGCTTAACAAGCCCCTTACGGTTCTTTGTATTATAGGGCTGGCGCTTCCGCCCGATCTTTTGCAGATTCCGCTTTACAACCTTTTCAGAAATTTCAATCTGTTCGGTCTTATTCCGCTTATAAATAACGGCGAGCCGCTTAACTTTATAGATACGCAGATTCCGGGAATTGTTCTCGGCGCTCTGGCGGTAGGGCTCAGGTGCGGGCTTTACATTCTTATAATGCGGCAGTTTTTCGGCGGCATGCCCAAGGAAATGGAAGAGGCGGCTTCAATAGACGGGTGCGGACCTATCGGGGTATTTCTGAAAATAATGCTCCCCGGCGCGCGCACCATGATGATTACCATAGGTCTGTTCGCATTCGTATGGACATGGACCGACTGCAATTTCAACTATAACTTTATGCGTTTATCGGATATATTGGCCGTGGTTCTGCGCGACTTTAACGGTAGCGGCACCGAAAGCATGATTGCCGATCAGGTTACAATGAATTTACAGTCTTACGCGGCGATTTTATATCTTGTTATTCCACTGATAATTCTTTATATGTTCACCCAGCGCTTTTTCGTTGAGAGCGTTGAGCGCAGCGGGTTGGTTGCATAAATTAAAAGGAGGAAATCAAATGCGAAACTACACCAAAAGGCTGATTACGTTTTTTATGGCATTCGCCGTACTGATAAGCTCGATGAATGTAATAATATCCGTATTGGCAACAGGCGCGGATATAAGATTCGAGCTTAACGGCGGGCAATTGGCAGGTTCTTCCTCGGGCTTTGCCGCGGGAGACGCATTGCCGGACTGCGAAAAGGTTACAAGGGAGGGCGCCGTTTTCGGCGGCTGGTACGCCGACGCGGATTTTACCGGAGAGCGTGTATTTGCGGTTCCCGCTAGCGTTACGGGTCAAACCGTTTACTACGCGCGGTGGATAAACCATGATGCGAATTGTGAAAGCTTTGAGTCATACGTTACGAATGACGAATTAAATGCAAAATGGTTGAACTGGGCAGAAAATAACGCTTCGTTTTCTCTTAATACCGATTCTGCTCACGCTAACAGCGGCAAATCAGTTAAAATTGATTTTGCGAAGGCAAATGCCAATTCTAATCTTGCATTTCAAGATATTTCCTACTCAAAAACCGGCAATGGCGTAGCTTTTTGGACTGAATCGAAAAACGGTGCAACGGTTAAATTTATACTCAACGGTAACATATCATCTGCCGTAAGAACTTTCCCGGGCGGCAAACATATGGTAACTATTCCGTGGACTGAGCTTAAAGGCGCTTTGGATGCACCGTATTTGTGGAAAATTCAATTAGTTCTTAAAGTTCCGAATGCCGGTGAATCGGTTTATATTGACGATATAGGCACATATACCGATATTTCCGAGGGCAAGCTCGTCTTTAACACAAACGGCGGCGCTTGGGCGAAAGGCTTTAACCCGCCCGAAAATTATAAGTCGGGAACAGTTTTACCCGGTGTGAATGATATAAGCAGAGCCGGCGCCTTTTTCGGCGGCTGGTATACCGACGCCGATTTTTCCGGCACACAGATTTTTACGGTTCCCGCCGACGCGACAGGGGAAATCGTTTATTATGCGCGGTGGATAATATGCAGCGCCGATTATGATAATTTCGAGTCATACGCAGCCGACGCCGACCTGCTCAAAAAATGGGCGGATTGGAAGTGGCCCGCGCAGAATGCGGCTACAACGCTTAATACCGACCCCGCCCATGCGCACAGCGGAAAATCCATGAAAAACCGACCGAACGAGACAAACAAAAACGACGAAATAGTTTTGCAGGCAAGTTTTTCAAGATCGGGCAACGGAATTTCCTTTTGGATAGAATCGGACGGCGCAACCGTTCAGGTTTTATTCAATCACATTGGTGCTAAAAGTATTCCGTCGCCGAAAATAACCGTTCCGTCGGGCAAATATATCGTTGCAATTCCGTGGTCGAAAATAGAGGGAGCCTTGCAGGCGAGCGATTTATGGCAGTTATCGTTGCTTATAAATGTTCCCGAAAGCAACGGTGAGGTATATATAGACGATATAGGCACATATACCGATTACACCGAGGGTAAAATCACCTTTGATACAAGCGGCGGCACCTGGGCAGACGGCTTTACTCCGACCGAAAAGTATACGCCCGGAACGGTTCTGCCGGTTATTGATAACGTAAGCCGCGCGGGCTATGCATTTGCGGGCTGGTTTGATAACACGGGCTTTACGGGATCGCGCGCTTATACCGTTCCCGATACAGCTTCGGGCGATATTACCTACTACGCCCGCTGGATAAAGGTTGACCCTTGCTTTTCGGACTTTGAAAAATATACCGATACAAGCGTTATAACAACTGTTCTTACTTCCGACGGCAAGAATACCGAAAACGATAAAACAAACGGGTTTATTACGGAAGAGGACGGCAAGGGCGGCTTCTATTTCTGGAGCGGCGTGCAGGGTACTACGGTACAGCTTAACGCAAGCGGGAAAAATGTAAGCAGCGGTTCTAAATCCGCCAAGCTCGTGCTTAAGGTTAAGGACTCAGCGTCGCCTTATAATTCCACGCAGTTAGGCTCCGACAGGGTGTTCTTCCCGAATGAGAAGGACCTCGGCGAGGGCGTATCATTCTGGGTCAGCACCGATAAGGAAATCAAGCTGAGACTTCGCCTGAACAATAACACAGACTCTGCCAAAATTACGGTTCCCGCAGGAAAACACTATATAACCGTTCCGTGGGAGGAGCTGCAAAATAAGAGAGCGCCCTGGATAACCCTTATCTGTTTTGATAACCCGAGCGAAGAAGCAACGGTTTATATTGACGATATAGGCACATATACCGTGGCGGTTGATAATAAGGTTATGTTTAATCTGAACGGCGGCGAATGTGTTGACGGCTATATTCTGCCTGTCGGCTATAACCGCACAAGCGGGATTGCCTTGCCTGATTGCAATCAGGTAATAAATAACGGTCTTACCTTGGCGGGCTGGTATGATAACGCTGAGCTTAAAGGCACTCCCGTATATTCCATACCGCCCCAATCCGAGGGAGATAAGGAATACTGGGCTAAGTGGATACTGCATGACGTGAATTTCGATAACTTCGAGTCATACGATACCGACGAAGACCTTTTGAACGATAACCACTGGTCGGATTGGAAATGGCCCGCGCAGAAAGCCGAAACAAGCCTTAACACCGACGCAGCGCATGCGCACAACGGGACTAAATCCATGAAAGTCTCCCCGAAAGAGGCAAATAAAGAAGATCAGCTTGTGGTTTCAAGGCAGAATTTTCAAAAGAGCGGCGACGGCGTGGCTTTTTGGATCGAGTCCGCACGCGGCGCTGCTATCAGAATCCAGTTTAACGGCAGCAAGACTATTATATCCGCCGCGAAAAACATTCCCGCGGGAAGACTTTTGGTTACAATTCCGTGGTCGGAAATACCCGGGGCAGAGTCGGCGGCAGTTTTGTGGCAGACCTCGCTTCGCATATCCGTTCCGAATGCGGAAGATACCGTTTACATTGATGAAATCGGCACATATAAAGAAAACGCCGCGGGGGCTGATACGGTTTCGTATTATCTGCTCGGCGGCAGCCGGTACGGCAGCTATACCGCGCCGACAAAGTATTCATCGGCGGGCGTAAAGCTTCCCACATATGAAAATGTTGTAAAACAGGGCTACACTTTCGCGGGATGGTACGATAATAAGGATTATAACGGAAACCCGATAACCGTAACGCCCGAATCGGGCAGCGTTAAGCTTTATGCAAAGTGGATAAAGCACACCGCCGGTTTTGATGATTTTGAAAGCTACACCGATTCTACCGGTTGGGAAGCGCTGAGCAACTCTGCGTCGCCCTCGCTCAATACCGACGCGGCAAATGCCTACGACGGCTCAAAATCGCTGAAGCTCGGCGTGGCAGGCAAGGATACGCATAAAGAAAATTACGCTGAAATTTGCAAAAATAAGGTCTTTTATAAGGCGGACGACGGCGTTTCTTTCAGTGTGAAATCTCAAATTGCGGCAACGCTTTTGGTAGCCTTTAACGATCAGAACAAGTATTATGAGGTTGCGATTCCCGCGGGCAAGAGCATTGTTACCGTTCCGTGGAAGAAATTCACGAATATTGCCGAGGGTGACGACTGGCAGTGCATGTTCTTCCTCGTAAAAACAGCGGATAAGAGCATTGCGAACACGGTTTATATCGACAGTATAGGAACATATTCCGACAGCACCGACCGTATTCTCACCTATAACCTGAACGGCGGCGAATTTGTTGCGGGCGCTTCGGTTGCGGATGAGCTTGACGGCGAAAAGACCACCGTTTTACCGACGGACAAGGATGTGCAAAAGGAAGGCTTCTTCTTTGCGGGCTGGTATGCAAACGATTCTCTTACCGGAACGCCGATATTCGGGCTTGAACCCGATAATACCGCAAACAGAGAATTCTGGGCAAAGTGGGTTGAGCAGGTAAATATCAACCACGATTTTGAGAATTTCGATAATGACGAGGCTGTGGCAAAGGCGCTGTGGGAAGAAACCACGCCGTATGAAAACTGGAGAGAAAGCGGCTCCGTATACATTTACCTCGAAAAGGATTCAAAGAATCTCGCGCCCGGTTCCACAAAGGGCTTGCGCGCCGAATACGAGGTTTTGGACGGCGAGTATATCAAGGGCGGCTCAAGACCGTCGGCATGCTTCAGAAATTACTCATGGAGCACAACTTTCGGCAAACGCGGAACCGACCGCGAGGGCGACGGCTTCAAATTCTGGATTAAAACCGACCGCACCATAACTATAAGGGTAAGCTTCCTTATAGGCGGCGACCCCAAAAAGGGCACAACATCTGAGGATATTGTAATTCCCGCAAATGAAAGCGGCGTTACGGTTTATCTGCCTTGGTCTTACATTAAGGAAACCGACGCCAAAACCCTTGCGAGCATGGGCATATCGATTTATGACAGCGTAGGCACAAAGGGAACGGTTTGGATTGATGAGCTCGGCATATACTACAACGAAAAAATGGTTGACTTTGTTGCCGAAAACGACGACAAGGACATAAAAATCACCGGATACAACAACCATATACCCAAGGGAACAAAGGTAGAAATTAAAAAGTACCGGGTAAATAAACTTACCTCTTTGGGCGGCGCGCTGCCTGGGAGTGTAAATATGGCTTACCTTGCCGAGTATAAACTCTTGAACGACGCGGGCGGCTCCGCCGATATATACGGTCCCGCATGGGTCAGCTTTCAGCGGCCGAAAGGCGCCGACGTAAGCAAGATAGGCGTATACGAGGTATTCCTTGACGGCTCGCTCGATTCGGTCAACTACACGGTTGAGGGCGATTGGATCACCGTTTACTCCCTTAACCCGACCGCTATGCTGCTTGTAACCACTAACGATACCGACTGGTCGGCAAAGGGAATAACGATAGATACAGACGTTATTCAAAAGCTGACCGCTACCGTTACGGTGGTTAAACAGAGAGAAAATCCGCAGGACAGCACAGACGGCACGGCGGACGGCGACAACGGCGGTACCGACATAGGAACTAATACCGATAATAACACAAACGCTTCGACGGGTATAAAGCGCGGGCCGAAACGCGGACCCAAGACAAACAACAGCAAAAAAACCGATAATGACAGCGGTTCGTCCGCATGGGTAATAATTCTTATATCAGTAGGTGCGGCGGCAGTGGTTTGTGCGGCCATTATAATTCCTGTGGCAATTAAACGCAAACGCGGCAAAAATAACGGAGGTGCGAAATAATGAACAGAACCGTAATTCTTAAAATCTGCTCTTTACTGCTTGTAATGACAATGTGCCTTACCGTAACCGCGTGCAAAAACAAGGGCGGTTCAAATACAGCGTCGGGGAGCAGCAGTAGGGGTGCATCAAGCACCGACTCTCAAAGCACGGATTCTTCAGACTCAGAAAACACGGATCCCCAAAATCCCGACTCCGAAAGCTCCGATACCGTTGTTTCCCGCACCTCTTCAGAATCTTCGGGCGGCGGAACAATTACCGTAACCGAGACCAAAAACGTACCTTACGACGCGTCTAAAAATCCGCTGCAGCGCGGAGTCAACTTTTCCGATTTTGAGTATGACGATATAGAAATCGGCTACGATAACTGGATATTCCAAAGCAAATATTACGACGCGGTGCGTGAAAAGGGCTTCGACCATATCCGTCTGCCTGTCAATTTCTTCTGCCATATGGGCAGCGCGCCCGATTATAAAATAGACGAAGAGTTTTTGCGCAAGATTGATACGATAGTCAATATCGCCATAAGCTCCAACCTTAAAATAGTGCTCGATTTCCACCACTTCGGTGAATTGCAGACAAACGTAAGCGGAAACAAACAGAAATACTATAAGATGTGGCAGCAACTGGCGGAGCATTATCAGAGTTACCCCTCGGGTCTGGTTTTTGAGCTGTTTAACGAGCCGGGCAACGCCGACGCAATAAGCAAGGGCGGACCCGATATAGTTACTCCCGAAAAACTTATTGAAATTCAGGAAGAGGCTATAAAAATCATACGCAAAACCAATCCCACAAGACTTATTGTTCACGCCACATGCTGGAACGACGGCGCGGCTCAGCTTATGACCACCGAGCCGCTGCTGCCTGATGACAACAACCTCATTATGTCGGTTCATTCCTACGAACCTATGGCGTTCACGCATCAGGGCGCGGATTGGAACAATACCGGCAATCCCAGACCGTCAACCGATTTTACCGAGGATATGAAGTATGAAATTCAGCTTATATTCGAAATGGTAAAGAATTATCAGGAAAAATACGGCAGACCCGTGTGGATAGGCGAATTCGGCACGCTGAAATCCAAAGCGCCCGAGGGCGCGCGTGCGAAATACGCCGATTTCATAGTGGAAACCATGAAAGACGCGGGTTGCGGTTGGTGCTGGTGGGAGTTCCAGTCGGGCTTCGGGCTTTACAACACCTCGCGGGATGAATGGGTAGACGACGCGCTTATGGCTGCCTTGATGAAATAATGCCGCATATCGGCGGTGAAAATTAAAGTTTGAAAGGAACGAGCCTTATGGTAACAAACAAAAAGTTATTGTCACTCCTATTGGTATTCGTTATTCTTTTAAGCTCCGCAAATGCGGTTTTAGCGGTCAGCGCGGCAGGGCGCTCGGTAAACCTTGAGCTATTCGGCGGCACGCTTACCGGTTACATGCAGGGGAGTACGTTACCTACCTATGAACAGATTTCAAAAGACGGCTTTTCCTTTGCGGGCTGGTATTCAAACGCCGATTTCACGGGCGAGCGGGTTTTCAACCTGCCCGCCTACGGTGCCGACGGCGCAACCTACTATGCGCGCTGGATTGTTTTAAATGCGGATTCGGACGATTTCGACTCCTATTCCGCTACCGAAGAGCTGCTTGGCAGCTGGTCGGATTGGCGGTACCCCGCAGTAAACAGCGAAACAACGCTTAACACCGCCGAAAGCCACGCGTACAGCGGAAATTCCGTAAAGATTTGCCCGAACGGGGCAAATAAAAACACCGAAATTGTATTACAGAAAAATATCAATAAAAAAGGCGGCGGCTTTTCATTTTGGGTTGAGTCGGAAAACGGCGTTAAGGTGCGCGTTCTGTTCAACCATATAAAGGATAAAAGTTTACAGTCGCCTGTGTATGATATACCCGCGGGCAGGCATATTCTCGCAATACCGTGGTCGGATATAAGCGGCGCGGCGGCAGCCGAGTATTTGTGGCAGCTGTCTTTCACGGTTTCTGTGCCGAACGCGGCTGACGCGATTTATATAGACTCGGCGGGTACTTACTACACGGAAAACAGTATAAGTTTTAATACCGACGGCGCCACTTGGGCAGAGGGCTATAACCCGCCCGAAAAGTATGTTCCCGAAACGGCGCTGCCGAATGCGGAAAACATAAAAAGAGACGGCTTTACGCTTGTTGGTTGGTGCGCCGAAAACGATACCTCGGGCGAGTGCTATACCGTTATTCCCGAAACCGCTGCGGGCGATATTTCCTACCGCGCGCGCTGGGTAGTTATGACCGAAAACTACGATAATTTTGAGTCGTATAATTCGGGTGCGGAGCTTTTAAATAAGTGGTCGGACTGGAAGACCCCCGCCGCAGAGAGCGATATGTCGCTGAACACGGATTCGGATAATTCATATAGCGGCAATTCGGTTAAAATCTGCCCGAACGAGGCGGAAAAAGCCGCACAGATCACCGTTTCGGGCAGATTTATGAAAAACGGCGACGGCATAGCCTTTTGGATTAAATCATCGCACGGCGCCGACGTTCAGGTAAAGCTGAATAACAACACAAGGCTTGTGTCACAGGCGGTGAATATTCCCGCAGACAGGCATATTGTCACAATACCGTGGTCGGATATAAGCGGCACGGAGAATACAGAGAATTTGCAGAGGCTGGCGCTTCTCATTTCGGTGCCGAACGCGGCTGACGCGGTTTATATAGACTCGTTGGGAACCTATTACACCGAAAACGGTATAAGTTTTAATACCGACGGCGGCACTTGGACAGATGGCTACGCCCCGCCCGAAAAATACGTTCCCGAAACGGCGCTGCCCGATTGCGGCGATATAAAAAAGGATGGCTTTAATTTTGCGGGCTGGTGCGAATCGGGCGACATTTCGGGAAAAAGCTATTATGTTATTCCGGCGGATGTTACGGGTGATGTGACCTACTGTGCTAAGTGGATTACAGCCGACCCGAACGGGGAATTTGACAATTTTGACTCCTACGTCGAAAACGATGAGCTTTTGAAAAGCTGGGCTGACTGGAAGTGGCCCGCGGAAAACAGCGAAATTTCGCTTAATACCGACCCGAGCCACGCATACGGCGGTAATTCCTTAAAGGTCACCCCGAATGCGGCAAATAAAAACAGCGAGGTTGTTTTACAGAAAAACCTTACAAGAACGGGCGAGGGTATAGCGTTTTGGATAGAATCCGAAAACGGCGCGACGGTGCGTATTTTGCTAAATCACATAGTAGTAAACGGCGTGCATAAAAGCCTGCCGTCGCCTATAATGAACGTTTCGGCGGGTAAACGGATTGTAGCAATACCGTGGGCGGATATAGAGGGTGCGGCTGCAGCCGAATATTTGTGGCAGTTATCAATTTTGGTTTCGGTGCCGAACGCGGCGGACGCGGTTTATATTGACTCGGTTGGTACATATTCCGCCGACAGTTTAAGGTTCAATACAAACGGCGGCAGTTGGGCGGACGGATATACTCCGCCGAAAAACAATGTTCCGGGAACGGTACTGCCTGCAATAGACAATATTGAAAAGAGCGGCTTTACCTTTGGCGGATGGTATGCCGATAAGGAATTTTCGGGGGATATGTATTCTACCGTTCCGAATACCGCGGCGGGCGATATTACCTACCATGCGCGCTGGGTGGCACAGGGCGCGGGGTTTGACAATTTTGACTCCTACGGCACAAACGAAGCCCTTTTGAAAAGCTGGGCTGACTGGAAGTGGCCTGCGGAAAACAGCGAAATTTCACTTAATACCGACCCGAGCCACGCATACGGCGGCAATTCCTTAAAGGTAAGCCCAAACGCGGCAAACAAAAACAGCGAGATAGTTCTGCAAAGGAATTTTGAGCTGACGGGCGACGGCGTTTCGTTTTGGATAGAATCCGAAAACGGCGCTACGGTGCGTGTATTGTTTAATCATATCAAACTGCAGGACGGCACCTATAAAAGTCTTTCGTCCCCCGTACTTAATATCCCCCGTGGTAAGCAGATTGCAGCAATACCGTGGAAGGATATTGAGGGCACGGTTACCGCCGATTATCTGTGGCAGTTATCTGTTTTGGTTTCGGTGCCGAACGCGGCGGACGCGGTTTACATTGACGAAATAGGCACTTATACCGAGTCGGAATATGAAAAAGTACATTCAAACTGGGAAAAAGGCTTTTCAGATTTTTATGATGAAGACGGTAAAACCGTTTGGAGCTATTCGGGCTCAACCGCGGTGGGCGGCGCATTTGTAGGCTTTGCAACGGATTTCCTGACCGAAAAGAATAAAAAGTACGTTATAGCCTTTGAATATAAATATCTTACTGACGGTAAGCTTGACTGGTCGCTTGAGCCGCAAAGCGCAGGCAATATATTTGAAGAGAGCTTACTCAACAGGCAGACCGACGAAAACCGCGAAACCCTGAACAGCCAAAACCGCAATACCGACTGGCAGGTAAGAAAAACCGCTTTCGCTGCCGAAAACGGTAATAAATACCTCGCTTTCTTCGCCAAAACGGCGGCGGGCGCCGTGTATGATATAAGCATAAAGAATATTCTTCTTTACGATTTGGGCGACGTTGATTTCAGCGGCAAAATTGACGCGTCGGATCTGGCGGCTTTGAAAAAAGAGCTGCTCGGGGCTGAATCGGCGGCGGAATTTACAGATGTCAACAATGACGGATACGGGGATGTGAGAGATTTGACCGCACTTAAAAAAATGCTGACGAACGCTGAACAGGCGGACGCCGAAGAGGAAACCTCAAACAATCCTCTGCGCCGCGGGGTCAACTTCTCCGGCTTTGAATTTGAGGAAGAAATAGGCTGCGACAGTTGGATATTTGACGGAAAATACTATGATATTGTGCGTGAAAAGGGCTTTGACCATATAAGGCTGCCGGTAGATTTCTTCCCACGTATGGGCGCCGCACCCGATTACACTATCGACAGCGAATTTTTACGCAAGATAGATACGCTTATCGACACCGCCCTGAACTCCGGCCTTAAAATTGTTTTGGATTTCCACCATTTCGGGGAATTGCAGACAAACGTTAAGGGTAATAAGCAAAAGTATTATAAAATGTGGGAGCAATTATCAGAGCACTATAAGGATTACCCGCCCGCGCTTGTTTTCGAGCTGCTTAACGAGCCGGGGAACGCCGGCGCTATAAGCGGCGGCGGACCCGATGTGTTCACCCCCGCAAAGATACTCGAAATTCAGGAAGAAGCTATAAAAATTATTCGCAGAACCAATCCTACACGGCTTATAGTTCACGCTACAAGCTGGAACGACGGAGCCGCGCAGCTTATGAGCACCGAGCCGCTTTTGCCGGATGATGAAAACATTATAATGTCCATTCATTCCTACGAGCCGCTGACATTTACTCATCAGGGCGCCGATTGGGACGGCGACGGAATTTACTGGCCTGCCTCGGATTTCACCGATGACATGAAAGACGAAATTCTCGATGTTTTCAAACTGGTAAAAGAGTATCACGAAAAGTATAACCGCCCCGTGTGGGTTGGGGAATTCGGGGTATTCAACCGCATAACGCCCGACGGTGCGCGCGCAAAATATGCCGATTTCATTGTGGACGTTATGAAAGACGCCGATTGCGGCTGGTGCTGGTGGGAGTTTCAAATGGGCTTCAGGCTTTACAGCACAAAATATGACGAATGGGTAGACGACGCGCTCATGGCGGCTTTACTTAAATAGGGGCCGAGGAAAGGATTACACAGTATATGGATATTAAAATTAAACAGGTTTCTTCCTTAGAAACAATTTTCAGCTACGAAACGGCGGCAAACATAGAAAAAGCAGCCGTTTTCGGCGGCGAACGCTATTCTTATCAGGTAGTTATTTTACCCGAAAACAGCTTTCGCTACCAAATTAACGTTAAAGCGCCGGGGCTTGGCAGCGCTGTTACTCTTTATAAACTGAAAGACGCCGTAATGGATCTGCCCATTTCAAGCACTGATGAATTTTCCGTTTTGCTTACAAGGGAGCCGGGACTTATGCCCGATATTCTGGTTCCCGCGGAGGAGGAAAACAACCGTTTGGTGCTTAAAAAGAACGACAGGCAAATTTTATTGGTGCGTATTGATGTGCCGCATGATATTCCTGCGGGCACTTACCCGATAACGCTTGAATTTCTCCCCCTTAAAGGTCACTGCTGGGAGCCCGTGGCGGAAAACCCCTCATACACAACCTTCAATATTGAGGTGCTGCCTTACGCGCTGCCCGACCAAACGCTTAAATACACACAGTGGTTTTATGCCGATTGCATTGCCGATTATTACGAGGTACCCGTGTACTCCGAGCGGCACTGGGAGCTGATTGACGCCTACCTGCGCACCGCGGCGGATACGGGCATAAACGTTATTCTAACCCCCGTAATTACACCCCCGCTTGATACCGCTTCGGGGCTTTACCGCACCAATGTGCAGCTTGTTGATATTAAGGTTGACGGTGAGAAATACATCTTTAACTTCGGCAAACTTGACCGCTGGATAGATATTTGCCATAAGCACGGTATAAAGTATTTTGAAATATCGCAGCTTTTCTCGCAGTGGGGGCTTAAATTCACCCCGGGAATAACCGCCGAGGTGAACGGAAAGCAAGAGTATATTTTCGGCTGGCACATGTATGCCTGCGACCAAAGATACGCCGACTTTTTAAAGCAGTTTATACCCGCGCTTGTTGCGCAGCTGAAGAAAAAGGGCGTTTACGAAGACTCTATATTCCACATTTCCGATGAGCCGCACGATTACTGCCTTGAAGCGTATAAGTATGCGCACGATCTTTTAAAGCCGATGCTCAGCGACGCTAAGTTTATGGACGCGCTTTCCGATTATTCGTTCTTTGAGCAGGGTCTTGTGGATATACCCGCAACCTACACCGCCGCAATGGATGATTTCATAGGCAAGGACGTTAAGGAGCAGTGGGTGTATTACGCAGAGGATAAATCGGGCATAAGCATACGCCTTATGGCGGCGCCGCCCTACCGCAACAGGTCGCTCGGTATTCAGCTTTATAAGTATGATATTAAGGGATTTCTGCACTGGGGCTTCAATTTCTACAATACCAGTCTTTCGTTCCATAAAATCAATCCCTATATTACCACGTCGGCGGGAAAAACAATGGCTTCGGGCGGCAATTTCAGCGTTTACCCGGGCGCCCACGGCGCTCTGCTTTCACCCCGTGCTTTGGTGTTTTACGAGGGTCTGCAGGATCTTGCCGCATGCAGGCTGCTTGAAAAGTATGTCGGCAGGGAAGAAGCAATAAGGATTATTGAGGAAGAGGCAGGAATGAAAATTACATTTACAAGCTATCCTCAAAATTCCGATTTTCTGCCTAAGCTCCGCCTGCGAATAGCAAAGGAAATTGCCAAGGCTGCGGCGCGGCAGAATTAATTACGATAGATAACAACCGACCGAATTTCGCAGATTAACCTGCGGAATATGCGGAGTTCGGCCGACTGTCTCTATATTTTCACGAAATAAAGGAATTTTATTGCCTCGGGTTTCCTTTATTTCAGGCACATTTCGGCATTTGCCCGAGGCTGCCATTATTGAAAAAGGAGTTGTTAAAATGAAACAAATCAGGTGGAAAACCCTCTTGTGCGCTTTGGTGTGCGTAGCCTTAATGATTACGCCGCTCGGTTGTACCAAAGAAAAAACGGACTCTTCCGAGCCTGCCTCTGCGAATAATCAGGAGTACGGTGATCCCGCCAAATGCACCCTCTGCCCCGATAAGAACCGCTGCTGCTTCTGCTATGAATACGGCGATTGCGTTTGCGCCCAAAACGATCAGAACAGCGAAACGGGCAGTTCCGCGTCAGGTACGCAGTCGGGTTCGGGCACCACAACCCGCCGCCCGTCTTCAAACGCTTCAAGCGGCAGCACAACCGCAAGCGGAAAGTATGACCCCAAAAATCTCAAGGGTAAAACCATAACAATTATGAGACAGTGGGATCCCTATACCAGCGGCAACAATACCGCGCACGATAACTGGAACAAGCGCGTTGCCGAGCTTGAAAAGAAGTATGACTTTGACATTGTGGAAAAGAAGTGGAGCGCCACGCTCGACCAAGAGGTTCTGGCAGGTGTTAAGCCTTCGGGTCAGCTTTATCAGGTAAACGGCGACTGGGTAGCAAACTACGCCCGCCAGGGCTTTATCGCCCCGTGGGACGACGCTATGAAGAAAACGGGAATTGATATGACGTCCGACGTTTATTTCAATTTCAGCGTTCAGCTTTGCAACTACAACAACAAGCAGTATGCTATCGGCGTTGAAGAGGGCAAGCTCATGTGCCAGGTGGTTTACAACAAAAAGCTCACCTCGCAGTTTGCCGATATTGAAAAGCTCATGGACTCAAAACAGTGGACGTGGGACGCCATGACCGATATCGCCAAAAAGGTTAAGGCAAAATATCCCGATAAATGGGGCATGGGTCTTGACAGACTCCTCGGCGTTTACGGTATGGTAGGAAGCAACGGCGGTCAGTTGGTATCCGTAGCAAAGGACGGCACCCTCGGCTCTAACCTGAACGATAAAAAGGTGCGCCAGGCGCTTGAACAGATGTACAACTGGATACATGTTGATAAGGTTGCAACCGTTAACACAACCACCACCGCGTGGGATTACATGCTTAAAGAGCTTATTAAGGGCAACATTGCCTTTACATTTAACGAGGACGCCTGCTACGATGTTCTTAAAGCGGGCATGAACGGTGACGACTACGGCATAGCCTATATGCCTATGGGTCCGAGCGCCAATCAGTACTATGCTATAATGGAAACCTCGTGGCCCTATGTTATGCCCAAGGCTTACGCCGATCAGGCGGACGATCTTCTCTTTGTGGTTGACGCGCTTTATCAGCTGCAGCCCGGTTACACAAAGGATACGCAGCTCAGAGACCTTTACATCCGTAAATTCTCAAGCAATACCACATATAACCGCGTAAAGAGCATGCACCGCAACCTTAAATGCGCCCCGATAATAGAAATTCAGTTGGCTTCCACCACTGCCTGGTCAAACGCAATGACCGATCTGTTTAAGGGCACAACCACCGTAGGCGCGCTTATCGACGCACGTCAGAACGAATTTGACGCCTACATGAAAGATACCTGGAAAAACCTGAAGTTTACAGGTAAAATAAGCTGATAAAAAACAATTTGAAAGGAAAGAACTTTAATGCGAATCTACACAAAAAAGTTATTGTCATTCTTACTGGTACTTGCACTACTTCTAAGCTCAATGAATATTATTTTGTCGGTCTTCGCAGCCGAAACCGGTGTTAATCTTCAACTCAACGGCGGCACTCTCCAAGGTTCTTCTGAAGTTTATTCCGCAGGGGACGCCTTGCCCGACAGCGCAATGATCACCAGGGCAGGCGCCGCCTTCGGCGGTTGGTACACCGACGCCGACTTCACCGGTGACAGAATTTTCACCGTTCCGTCAGACGCAGCCGCAGGAACAACATACTATGCGCGGTGGATATATTACAGTTTCGATTTTGTTAATTTTGATTCATATGATACCGATTCAGATATGACGGCTGTTTGGCTGAATTGGGGGACGGATGTGGCAGATTATTCGCTTAATAGCGACCCGGCTCACGCCGCTTCCGGCAAATCAATGAAAATCGACATTAAGCAAGCAAATACAAATGCGGACATTGTAACCCAAACATACAATAATACAAAAAGCGGCGACGGTATTGCTTTTTGGGTTGAATCTGCAAACGGTATAACCGTTAAATTCAGATTTAACGGAAAAAGTCAGTACATTTCACAGATTAAAACTGTTCCCGCCGGTAAACATTTCGTTATGATTCCGTGGTCTGAATTGGGTGAATCATTAACAACATCGTCTTATTTGTGGCAGGCAGAATTTTTCATTAAAGTTCCGAACGCCGATGAAACGGTTTACATTGACGATATAGGAACATACGCTGTTCCGAACGGCATTACGGCAAACTGGGAAAACGGTTTCACATATTCGTATGATGAAAACGGAAAAACAGTATGGAATTACTCAAAAACAGCCGATGAAAGCTCATATATAGGCTTTGCAACGGATTATGTGCTTGAAAAGGGCAAGAATTACGTTATAGCCTTTGAGTATAAATATCTTAAAGACGGTAATCTTGCTTGGTCGCTTGAGCCGCAGGCAGTAGGCAGCGCTTTTGACGAAAGCGAAATAATGCAGCAGACCGACGAGAGTAAGCAGACGCTTAACGGCAAAGACCGCAATTCGGACTGGGCAACAAAGAAGATTGTTTTTGCCGCTGACGGTGAAAACAAATATCTCGGTTTCTTCGGTAAAACGGAAGCGGGCGCAGAGTATGATATAAGCATAAAGAACATACGCCTGTATGCGTTGGGCGACGTTGATTTCAACGGCTATATTGATACTTCCGATTTGGCTTCTCTTAAAAAGAGCCTGCTCGGCGCTGAAAGCATTATCGAATTTGCCGACGTAAATAACGACGGCAAAACAGATTTACTGGATTTGATTTCCCTTAAAAAGATGTTGGCAAAATAAGCTGTAATTAAATATTATTACAAAACACAATCCGGGCGGTGAAAACCGCCCGGATTGTGTTATATTGGGGAAAAAGAGCCTATTTGCCTCCCCTGTGTAAGGGTGCGGGTGTCCGGCGGACACCTCTGCGAAGCAGAAGCACCGACCGAGGCGGCAGCCGAGACGGTGGGTCGGCTTGTCCGACACG
>URGH01000031.1 GCA_900547305.1 uncultured Oscillospiraceae bacterium
CGGTTTTAGAGGACGAAACCGCCGCACACCCGCCGCTTGAAGCGCTTTTCACCACCGATGAGGAAACGGGAATGTACGGCGCCGAGGGGGTTGATGTATCGGCGCTTTCGGGCAGCACGCTTATAAACCTTGATTCGGGCGAAGAGGGCGTTTTAACGGTAGGCTGCGCGGGCGGCGCAAAGGCTGATTTTAAAATGCCAGTAGAGTTTTGCGAAAACACAGAGCCTTGCGTTAAAATTACCGTTTCGGGGCTTTTGGGCGGTCATTCGGGAATTGATATTAACAAGGGCAGGCTTAACGCCGATACCCTTATGGGGCGCTTGCTTAGCGGCTTGAACACCGAATTTCGCATAGTATCGCTTTGCGGCGGGTTTAAGGATAATGTTATTCCCAACGCCTGCGAGTGCGTTATAGCAACAAACGGCGAAATAAGCGATTATTTAGCCGAGTTTGCAAAAAATAATATGACCGACGGTGATAAGGGGCTTAAAATCACCGCCGAAAAAGCGGAAAAGGCGGATAAGTGCTTGACAGATAAATCAACCGCAGATGTGGTGAAATTTTTATCGGGCTTTAAATCGGGCGTTATGGCTATGAGCCAAAGTATGCCGGGCTTGGTAGAAAGCTCGCAGAACCTCGGCATTGCAAATATTTCGGACGGATATTTTAACGCCGTTATGTCGGTGCGCAGCAGCGTAAAACCCGAAAAGCAGCGCCTGCTTGACGGAATACGGGAACTGGCGGTGCAGTACGGCGCAGAGCTTAATATACACGGCGATTACCCCGCGTGGGAATACAGAGAAAATTCGCGCCTGCGGGATAAAATGACTGAGGTGTTTGAGAAAATGTACGGCAGAAAGCCTACCGTGGAAACCGTTCACGCGGGGCTTGAATGCGGGCTTTTAGGCGAGAAGATAGCGAGGTTTGACGCGGTGTCATTAGGACCCGATATGTGGGATATTCACACCGCTAACGAGCACCTCTCAGTGTCTTCCGCCAAAAGAGTATATGAATTTTTGCGTAATGTTTTAAAGGAGCTTTGAAAATGAGAAACGCTACAGTTAAAAAATTACAAAACGAGCTTGAAAAGGGGAGTGCGCTGCTTATTGCAAGCGTGCCGAACAGATTTTATATTACGGGCTTTGAAACAAGCGACGGATATGTTTTAATAACCGACAGCAAGGCATATTTTCTTATAGATTTCCGCTATGTTGAAAAGGCAAAGGAAATTGTGAGCAGCTGCGCGGTTCGCCTGTCTTCCTCTCCTTTTAAGGAAATTAAGGAATTGTGCGAGGAAAACGGCATAAAACGCCTTTATGTTGAAAACGAGTATGTTTCAATGAGTCTTTTACGTCAGCTTTCCGAGGGCGTTCAGGCAGAAATACCCGAGTGCGACCGTTTTGATATTTTACTTCGCGATTTGCGCGCGGTAAAGAACGAAAAGGAGCTTTCTTTAATGAAAGAGGCTCAAAGACTGACCGACGAAACCTTTAAGTACATAACCGCCCGCATTGAAGAGGGAAGAACCGAGCGCGAAATTATGCTCGATATGGAGTTTTATATGCGCAGGCTCGGCAGCGAGGGCGTTTCATTTGATTTCATTGTGGTTTCGGGCAAAAATTCATCACTTCCGCACGGTGTGTCGACCGATAAAAAGGTTGAACGCGGCGATTTTATTACAATGGATTTCGGCGCCGTGGTGGGCGGCTACCGCTCGGATATGACAAGAACAGTCGCTCTCGGCTGTATTGACGATGAGCAGAAAAAGGTGTATGATACCGTGCTTAAAGCACAGCTTGCGGGCATTAAAGCCGTAAAAGCGGGCGTAGTGTGCAAAGATGTTGATAAAATTTCCCGCGATATTATTTACTCTGCGGGGTATGAGGGCTGCTTCGGCCACGGGCTCGGGCACAGCGTGGGTATTGAAATTCACGAAAGACCGCTTTTCAACACACGGTGCGATACGGTGCTTAAAGCCGGCACGGTTATGACGGTTGAACCCGGAATTTACATTGAAAACAAATACGGCGTTCGCATAGAAGATATGGTATATGTTACCGAAAACGGTTGTATAGATTTAACAAACAGCCCAAAAGAGCTTATCTGCCTTTAATTTATTCTTGCATTTTAGGCTTTAATGTGGTAAACTGTCTTTTATAATATATACTGTTTTAAAAAATCAGGGAGTTGAAATCGGTTGGGTAAATACATTATAAAGCGTGTTGCGATGGGAGTTCTCAGCATATTTATAGTTGCAACGCTCACGTTTTTTCTTATGAACCTTGTCCCCGGCGGCCCGTTTGTGGCGGAAAAATCAATAAGTAAGGAGGCACAGGCGGCGCTTGAGGCTAAATACGGTCTTGATAAACCGCTGCTTGAAAGATACGCCACCTATATGACCGACTTTGTAAAGGGCGATATGGGGCTTAGCCTTCGCCAGCGCGGACGTACCGTGTCGGATATTATCTTTTCAAAATTCCCTGTTTCGGCAAAGCTCGCGGGCTTTGCGGTAGCTGTGGCGGTGCTTGTGGGTATTCCTTTGGGATGTCTTTCTGCGTACAACCGAGGAAAACTGGGCGATAATATTATAATAGTTTTCGCAACCTGCGGCATAGCAATACCGAGCTTTATAAGCAGCGTTATATTGTTATATACCTTCGGCAGTAAGCTGAATATATTGCCGACTGTCGGGCTTAACACAATGTCTTCATATATAATGCCCGTAACCGCGCTCGCAATTTACCCCACGGCGTATATAACCCGTCTTATGCGTTCAAGCCTTTTGGACGTTATGGGGCAGGATTATATAAGAACCGCAAAGGCAAAGGGTCTTTCAAACTTTAAAATACTGTTCAAGCATGCGCTCCGCAACGCGGTTCTGCCGGTTGTAACTTATGTAGGACCTATGCTTGCAAGCCTTATGACGGGCTCGTTTGTAGTTGAAAAAATATTCACTGTTCCGGGTCTCGGCAGAGACTTTGTAAGCGCCATAAACCAGCGCGACTACACCCTTATAATGGGTACTACAATAGTGCTTGCAACGCTTATTATTACCGCGAACGTTATAGTTGATATTCTTTATAAGATAATCGACCCGCGCATTAACTTAAAGTAAGGAGCGACGAGAAGTTAAAATGAACAAGAAGTTTCCGAGTCTTCAGCTTAACCCCGAAGATTTTCTTCCCGCCACGCCTGACGAAAAAGAAAGTCTTGTAATAATGCGCGAAAGCGTAAACTTTTGGAAGGACGGTCTGCGCCGCCTTCGCAAGAACAAAATTGCAATGGTAAGCCTTGTTTTTGTTCTCCTTATAATGATATTCGCCTATGTTCTGCCTGCCTTTTGGCCCTACAGCTATGAGGAGCAGATAAAGTACAGCGAAAATTTAGCCCCCTTTGAATACGGAAAGGTAGAGCAGGAAAAAATCAACGCAGGCGAGAGCGTTTTCCCGCATATCTGCGGCACCGATAAATTGGGGCGTGACTTTGCCGTGCGCCTTATGATGGGCACCAGAGTCAGCGTTACGGTAGGTCTTATCTGCGCGGCGCTCGTGCTGCTTGTGGGCGCTACCTACGGCGCGATAGCCGGCTTTTTGGGCGGCTGGGTAGATAATATTATGATGCGTATAACCGATATTCTCTACACAATACCCGATGTTTTGCTTATAATTGTGCTTTCAATGGTTTTAAGACCTCGACTTGAGCAGCTTGCAAATGTTGCCGGATTTAACTGGATTCAGCTTATAGGGCCTAACCTTATAGCCATGTTTTTAGTTTTCGTTCTGCTTTACTGGGTAGGTATGGCGCGCATTACGCGTTCGCAGGTTTTGGTTTTAAAGGAATCGGAATATGTTACCGCAGCAAGGGCTTTGGGCGCTAACGGCTCAAGAATTATAAGAAAGCACCTGCTTACAAACTGCATAGGTACGCTTATTGTTACCACCACCTTGCAGATTCCGTCCGCTATATTTACCGAAAGCTATTTAAGCTTTTTAGGTCTCGGCGTTGCGGCGCCTATGCCGTCGCTGGGTTCTTTGGCGACTGACGCGGTTAAGGGTATGAACACATACCCGCACCTGCTTTTCCTGCCGGCGGTTATCATCAGTGTTACCATCCTTGCGTTCAATCTTTTGGGCGACGGTCTGCGCGACGCGTTTGACCCCAAGCTTAAAAATTAAGGGAGGGTGAGAGCAGTGAGTGAAAAGCTTTTGGAAATAAAGGACGAAAGACTCTCGTTCTTCACCCCCGCAGGTGAAGTCAAGGCGCTTAACGGAGTTTCTTTCTCAATGGAGGAAGGCGAGGTTTTAGGAATAGTGGGCGAGTCGGGCTCGGGTAAATCCGTAACGGCTTACTCAATAATGGGGCTTACCGCATACCCCGGTAAATTGGTTGGCGGTACGGTTCGCTTTAACGGGCATGAAATTGAAAAAATGACCGAAAAGGATTTCCGCAAAATTCGCGGAAATGAGGTTTCCATTATATTCCAAGACCCTATGACAAGCCTTAACCCGGTTTACACCATAGGGAATCAAATTGTGGAAGTTATACTTCTGCACACAAATAAAACCAAAAAAGAGGCTTACGAAAGGGCAAAGGAGCTTTTGGAGCTTGTGGGAATAAACGAGCCCTCAAAGCGCCTTAAGCAGTACCCGCACGAATTATCGGGCGGTATGCGCCAGCGCGTTATGATTGCCATTGCGCTTGCCTGCGAGCCTAAGCTGCTTATAGCCGACGAGCCTACAACCGCGCTTGACGTTACCATACAGGCGCAGATATTGGAGCTTATGCAGGAGCTGCGCAAAAAGCTCGGCATGAGCATTATTATGATTACTCACGACCTCGGCGTGGTTGCGAGTATGTGCGAAAAAATAGCCGTTATGTACGCCGGTCATATTGTTGAGTACGGCACGGCGGATGAAATTTTCTACAACCCGAGCCACGAATACACAAAGGGTCTTATTAAATCCATTCCGAAATTAAACGCGGAAAAAATCGAAAGGCTAGTTCCCATTGAGGGTCAGCCCGTAGACCTGCTTAACCCCCCTGCGGGATGTCCCTTTGCGCCGCGCTGCTCCGAATGTATGAAAATCTGCCTTAATAAAATGCCCCCGAAAACCGAGCTCAGCGATACCCATTACAGCTATTGCTGGCTTTTGCAGAAAGAGGCGCTGAAAGGAGAGGAAAACTGTGAGTGAGAGAGAAAAACTGGTTGAAGTGCAGCACTTGCAGCAATACTTTCCCGCAAGAAGCGGCGGCAAAAAGCAGGCTGTTCAGGCGGTAGACGACGTTTCGTTCTATATCTGCCGCGGCGAGACCTTGGGTCTTGTGGGCGAATCGGGCTGCGGCAAAACCACAGTCGGCAGAACGCTTTTGCGCCTTTATGAGCCGACGGACGGTAAAATTATTTACGACGGCAAGGTTATTTTCGATAAGGAAAAGAAAATAAAGGCTGATATGCTGCCTTACCGCCGCAAAATGCAGATGGTGTTCCAAGACCCGTACGCGAGCCTTGACCCCAGAATGACTATCGGCGATATAGTAGGGGAGTCGATTGATATTCACAAGCTCGCCGCCAATAAGCAGGAGCGGCACGACCGCATAATTTCCCTGCTTGAGCGCGTGGGGCTTAACAGCGAGCACGCAAACCGCTACCCACACGAGTTTTCGGGCGGTCAGCGCCAGAGGGTGGGCATTGCCCGCGCCTTAGCTGTAAACCCCGAGTTTATAGTTTGCGATGAGCCTGTTTCCGCGCTTGACGTTTCAATTCAGGCGCAGGTGGTAAATATGTTTGAGGACCTGCAAAAGGACCTTAACCTTACCTACCTGTTTATAGCGCACGATTTAAGCGTTGTAAGGCATATTTCAAACCGCATAGGCGTTATGTACCTCGGCAAACTGGTAGAGCTGGCGGACAGCTATGAGCTTATCTCTCACAGCGTTCACCCTTATACCAAGAGCCTTATTTCCGCAATACCCGAGGCAGACCCTATTACGGCGCGCACCTCAAAGCGTATTCCGCTGCAGGGGGATGTTCCGTCGCCACTTAACCCGCCGAGCGGCTGCCGCTTCAGAACGCGCTGCCCCTATGCGGATGAAAAGTGCGCGGAGGTCTGCCCCGAATTTAAAGAGGTAAGCCCGGGGCATTACGCTGCCTGCCACCACCTTGAAAAGGTGAATTAACACGGTATTTATTGCGTTCAGGCGCAATGGATATAATAAAGCGGCTAAAGCCGTAAAATTTAAGAAAGAGGAGATCAAAAATGAAATTCAAGAAAATGCTGGCTATTTTCTTGTCTGCTGCTCTTTTTGTAACAGCCTTTGCCGGCTGCGGTAAGAAGAAGGCAGATGGCATCACTGTTCAGATCGGCCCGAACCCCGAAACGCTCGACCCGGCTCTTAACAGTGCTGTTGACGGCGGTAATATGCTTATTACCCTGTTTGAAACCCTGCTCATTATTGATCAGGACAACAAAGTTCAGCCCGGACAGGCTGAAAAGTACGAGGTTAGCCCCGACGGTCTTACCTGGACCTTCACTATGCGTGACGGCCTTAAATGGTCAGACGGTACCGACCTTAACGCTAAGGACTTTGAGTACACCTTTAAGCGTATAGCCGATACCAATGTTGCGGCTCCGTATGCCGAAACCGTTATCGGTATGATCGAAGGCTACAAAGACGCTATTGACAGCAAGAACCCCGAAAAGCTCAATGTTAAGGCGAGCGACGACGGTAAGACCCTTACAATTAAGCTTGCTTACCCCTGCTCTTACTTTGATAAGATTGTTGCTTTCGGTACTATGAGTCCTGTTCAGAAGGCTACCGTTGAAAAGAACGGTGACTCCTGGGCTACAAAACCCGAAACCTATGTCTGCAACGGTCCGTACACCATTACCGAGTGGACGCCCAGCGAGAAGATCGTTTGCAAGAAGAATGAGAATTACAAGGGCGGCTGGGATTCAAGCAAGATTGTAAACGATAAGCTCACATTCTTATTGCTTGAAGATTCAAGCGCTTCCTATACTGCCTACACCGGCGGCACCGCACAGCTTATAAAGGATGTTCCGACCGAGGAAATCCCGACCCTTAAGAAGGATAAGAAGGATGAATTCAATGTTGATCCTATTCTCGGTACCTATTACCTGAGCATGAACCTCAACAAGGCTCCCTTCAACAACAAGAACGTTCGTAAGGCTTTAAGCCTTGCTATCGACCGTGACTATGTTGCCAACACCGTAATGCAGGGCACATATACACCGGCTTACAACTATGTAGGTACCGGTGTTGACGATGTTGATACCGGTAAGTTCCTTGAGAACTCAAAGGCAGCAAACGGCGGCAAGACCTATATCAGCGAGGATTACAAGGCTAACCTTGAAGAAGCTAAAAAGGCTCTTGCAGAGGCAGGCTATCCCGAGGGCAAGGGTTTCCCGACCATCACCTATTCTACCAACGATGCAGGCTACCATAAGGCTGTTGCTGAGTATTTGCAGCAGGTTTATAAGGATCTCGGCATCACTATGAATATTGACATTGTTGACTGGTCGTCCTTCACACCCAAGCGCCGCGCCGGTGAGTACGAAATGGCTCGTAACGGTTGGGTTATGGACTACAACGACGCTTCTAACATGATAGAGCTGTTTACGTCCACCAACGGCAACAACGACGGTAAGTACAACAACCCGGCGTTTGATAAGGCTATGAACGACTCTAAGGTTGCCGATAAGACTGCTCACTTTGCCGCTCTCCACGAGGCAGAGAAGATCGTAAGCGAAGATTACGGATTTATCCCGGTTGCTTACTACAACGACTTCTGGCTCCAGAGCACCAGCCTCAAGGGCACATGGCACAGCCCGTATGGCTACTGGTACCTCCAGTACGCTTACCTTGCGGACTAATTTAATATAACAAAAAAAGGGAATGTCGGTTTACCGGCATTCTCTTTTTTTGCGTAGACGGCCCCTATTTTTCCGAACGGAAAAATAGGGGCTTTTTGTATTTTCGGTGAAATAATGAATTTATCGAAAAAAACGAACATTTCGATAAAACCTATAAAAACCGCAGGTGCGGTCGGTTTTTTGAAAAAGAGCGGCTGTCCGACTTCTCTGATTCATGCTGTTTTGTCCATATGGCTAATATTTCATATTGAAATGATTAAGTGAAAATACGATAATATAAGTAATAATTAATATAAGAATTGAGAGGGAAAGTAAATGACTTGTAGAAAATGTCAACTATTCAATACGATAATCTCAATTATTACAGCGTCTCTTATATTAATTGCAAATTGTCCTACAGCCTTTGCGGCGCAGGATTACGGGCAAAGCAGCTCCGCAATTCTGTTCAAAAAAACGCGCTGTGCCTATGAAAGCACGGAGGACGGAGTAAGAATACTTCATTTTTATAAAAAAAGCGCGGCAGAGGGTGAAATGTTTGTTGCGAAAAGCAACTTTGTTTTAAAGCAAAATACGCGATATACCGTCTCGTTTGATTATAAATGCAGTTATGCGGCAATACGCCCGATGCTGCAGGCAATGAACATTGATACGGTCGAGGGCTGGGATGAGAACAATGAAAATCTGGGATATTATCTCGGCTTTACATCGGGGGTAGAGGCTTATAAAAGCTGGCGCTCCGAATCGTTTATAATAAATACCGACGGCGCGGTTGACGATACATATAAATATTTTTCGTTTGCCGCCAAAAATCCGCAGAACGGAGCGGATGTGGATTATCAGATTAAAAATCTTAGAATTGAAGAAATAAATGAAGATTTTGAGTTTTCTTCCTTTTATCCGCATTTCGCATATGCCGATGACGTAACAAGACAATTTACCGAATATTACTGTTCCGACGCTTATTATGTTTTAATCGGTTTCGGCGTTCCGATAAACGTTCAGCCGGATACAGAGTATACTTTAGCGTTTGATTATAAGCTCAGCGGCGACTTTAAAAATAATATGACCTTTAAAATCGGCTCGTATATAATAGATAACCCTAATTTAAAAAAATCGGACGGTTGGGAAACATATACGGCGAAAGTAAAAACTCCGAATACAACTTCAAATCGGGAAATGCGGTTTGACGCTTCAACAAACGAGGGCGAGGTTTACATCGCGTTTGATAATGTACGCCTGATTCCGAAAAATCAGACAGAACCCATATATGAAAAGAATTTTGTACGGTGCATTGAAAATAATGAATGGATATGCAAATCTAACGGCGGCTTTTCCGCCGTGTCTTTTGAAACCGAGACCGGAACCGATTGCAGATATTCCGTATCGTTTGATTATTCGTTTTCGGGGAAAAGGACGGAGGATTTAACCGTTTGCCTTGCCGCGGGCGGAAATTATGAAAACACGGCATATGAAAAAAGAACGGAAATAAAGCCGAGCGACGAATGGTCGCACACCGAGCTGACATATGAAACGGAGCAAACAGACGACGGTCAACAGATTTCTTTGATACTGAATACTGCTGACGGGGGAGTTTTAAAGCTTAAAAATATATTTATCTATAAGCTTTCCGAAAGCGAAACCGATAAACCGTATTTAATATTGGGCGATGAAATACGAACGGCGCGTTATACAGCCAAGGCAGGCTGCGATCTTGTATCAAACGGAGGCTTTGAAAAAAGCGGCGGCTGGGGCGAGCTGACATCCGGCGGGCATATGAGCCGTGTATACGATAATTCGAAAACTGGAAAGGGTGCCATACGGTTTTCGGCGGAAAATCTGCCCGAAAAACAAATGTCGGTTAAATATTATAAGGTAGAGCCCAACACGGTCTATTATCTGTCGATTTGGGTAAAAGGCAACAAATGGTCGGAAAATAATAAATGCGATATGACATTCGGTATCGTTGATTATCTAACGGGTAAATTTATTATAAAAAAATCCAAGGCCGCCCCGTATACGGAGGAATGTCAGGCTGCCATACCGGCATGGGACAATGAATGGCACTTTGTAAATATTACATTTAATACGGCTTCCTCCAATCGAATAGGCATAGGATTCAGCGGGGCAAGATCTACGGCGTATATAGATGATATTTCTTTGTTTAAGGACAGCGATAAAGAACGTGTGCTTCCCGCGGATCAGCAACGGGCGTCAATGTATCTTACGGCAAATCAGATAAGCAGCTGCAACGAGGAGGCTTTTGAGCTTGTATCGGGAAGTGATAATTCATACTTAAAATTAAACACGGTAACAAAAGCGAACGAATATAAAATTCTGACCTTTCAAACGACATACAGGCTTGAACCTGACGCAAATTACAGAGTTAAATTCCGATTTAAAAATAACGCCGAAATAAACAAACGCTATGCTTTTACCGAGGGGATTCGCGCAATTGTCGGCAACGGAACGAATTCTCCTGGGGATTACAACAAATATCAGCCTATATCAGTTGATTTTTCATTATCGACTGACAGTAAGGATTGGGTAAATGCCGAGCTTTATGCGGATACCTCGGCTGTCAGTACGGTTGACGGGCAAAAGCTTGTTGACAGGCAAAACTGTTTTCTTTCCTTTTTTCTTAAGGCTTATGAATTATCGGCCTATGATATTTCATTCGATGATTTTATTATAGAGAAAACCGACGCTTCGGGTGAAACTGTTTCAACCGTTACATTTGATTTTGAGGAAAGAAACGTAATTTCAACCTGCGCTGAAAGTGACAATATTTTGTCAAATTTCAACCTTGCGGAGCTGAATAACGACTATTGGGAAACGGGAACGGGATACGGATTCAATACAACCGTTTCTGATACGGGAACAGCCTACGGAAAGGCATTGCACTTTGTTACCAACGATATGTACACCGGCTATCCGCTGCAAACAAGCTATATTAAATGGATTACGGTAGAGCCGGGAACCGAATATACCTTTTCGGCGGATTATCTCATTAAAAAAAGCGGAAACGGTTTTTTCGGAATTATTAACGGCAGCTATTATTATCCCCGTATTTTAACGAAAATACCGTTTAACGGCGACGAAACCGAGCAGTGGAAACGAAAGGCGTTTACTTTCAACAGCGGAGATTATGAACGGATAGGTTTTTTAGTAACCGATAAGGGCGGGGAGGCTTTTATAGATAACATCCGACTTTTTAAAACCGAAAATGCAAGGGTAATCGATGATGTTCAGCCTCCGCAATATTTAAAATCGGGTAAATACATAATTACGGGCGGTACGGTCAGGCTGGAAAAGGCGGATACAGTTAAAAAAATAAAGTCGAATTTTGAAAATTCCGAATATATATATTTCCGCAAGGACGGCAAAATTCTGACGGATGAAACGGCGCTCGCGTCAACGGGAACGGAGATTATACTCGGCGAAAACGGCAAAATATACGATAAGGCTTATTTAACGGTATCGCTTGACGTAAGCGGAGACGGTTTGATAAATTCGGTTGATATTGCCTTATTGCGCAGGTATCTGCTGGGGAACGCGGAATTATCGGATCTTCAGAAGTCTGCTGTTATGAGAGACGCGTACAGCGAACCCGACCTGTCCGATCTTGTAAGAATGAAAAAATTTATTACCGCTTAATTAAGCGGAGGTTACGGAGGTAATTATGAAGAAAAAAGTACTGAGCATTATTCTCACCGCAGCGGTTTTGCTGTCAGCCGTAATAATTAATACGGCGGTTACGGCAGAAAATACGGGAATCGGCGGAGGTAAAAAAGAAGATGAATTCGCCTTTCGCGAATTTAACCTGACGTATCTGCGCGAGATGGAAAAGAAAACGGATTCCGAGGGGGATTACTACGAGTACACCAACACAAAAAATTATGTGCTTGCGGGCTTCAGCACGGATTTTGAGCTTGAACCGGAAACCGAATACGAGGTTACGTTCCGCTACAAATTCAGCGGCTGGTGGAAATATGTGAATTTCGCGCTTTGCGGCGGAGATATTACGTCATGGCAGGGCTGGGATCCCGGTATAAATATAAATTTGGGTTCGCTGGATTTATCGCAGACCACGGAATGGACCGAAAAAAGCGTAGTGATACAAACGGGTGATAAGCTAACGTCTGTTTTGAAAAATCTTTCGCTGTCCGCCTCCACGGCAGAGGGAAAATGCACTTTCGAAATTCGTGATTTGAAAATTGCCAAGGTTGACCCGAATATGGTCAAGGTGACAAATCTTAAGGAATTTAAAGAGCAGACCGAGAAAACCGAGGACGGAACCTTTAAGTACTATCAGTTTAAAAAGAAAGCGTTCTACGATATTATAGGAATCAAGACAAATATTAAATTAAAAAAGAGCAAATTATACGCGGTAACGTTTGATTATAAAATGCCCGAGAATTCCTTTGTCACAGAGCCCTCGGTAACCGCATTTTCGGAAAGTAATTTTTATGAGCAGCAGATGACCTTAATTTCGCTCGGGCTTACCAAAACTACCGAGTGGACTCAAAAAATTGCGCTTATAGACACCGAAAAAACAGACGTTGTAAACGATACCAATTTTTATCTGACCTTTTGGGCAAAGTGCTTTGAGGGTGGCGTAGATCTCAGCATTGCGAATATTCGCATTGAGGAGATAATCCGCGACGACGAAACGTCGCTTGTGGTAAACGGCGGCTTTGAAAACGGAAAGGCGTTGTGGACGGATTCGGGCAATATATCTTCGCTTACAACAAGCGAAAATGAAATTCACGGCGGTAAAAGCGCCATAAAGCTTTCCGGCGGTTCATACGACTTATTTTATCAGCCGATTTTGCTTGAAAAGAATAAAAATTACGAGCTGACATTTTGGTACAAGGGGAAATTTACGGGTCTTCCCAACTGGGCTGTATCTTTCGGCAAGGCTTCCATGGAAAGCTCCTCAATTATAACAAAAGAAAGACTTTACGATACGGACGAATGGACGCAGAAAAAACTGGTGTTTTCTTCTGGGGATAAAACCGATTACGTCGTTGTTTTTCAATCGGGGGCAGGCTGTGAGTTTTACATTGACGATGTAAGAATTTCCGAAACAAACGAGCCTGCGGATAAAATAGCGAGGGAGGCCGCGCCCTATTCCACGCTCGGTCAGAATATACGCAGCGAAATGATTCGAACAAAACGTTATGTGGCTGCGGAGGGCAAAAACATTCTGACAGACGGAGGGTTTGAATCGGACGGCGGAAACATGAAAACGCTGCTTTCGTCGGGCGTTATGAATATTGATGACTCAACCTCCCGCGTAGGACGGAATTCACTTAAATTTGAGGCGGTCGGTCTTAAAAATAAAGTGTGGTCATACGCATATTTCCCTGCCGAGCCGAACACGGAGTATTACCTGACGGTATGGGTAAAGGGCGAAAAGTGGTCGGATACAAATAAAAACGATCTGCGTTTCGGCCCCGTAGATCCCGCAACGGGAAAATTCCTTGCAAACGATTACGGGAAAACAGACGGAAACAATATTCCGGCGTGGGACAACGAATGGCACATTATGGTTCTGCCGTTTATGAACGGTTCATCGGATACCGTGGCGATAGGATTTTCGGGCGGCAATTCGGTTGCCTATTTTGACGGCATGGAGCTGTTTAAGAGTACCGACAGAGAACTGTATAAGCCTTTGATTTATGACATGAAGGCACCGTCGGGATATTCGCTGTCGGTGGAAAAATCCTCCTGCGAGCCCGAGGATAACCTTGTTGAAAATTATGATTTCAGCAGCAGCGAAAACGATTTTTGGCAGACGGGACTAAGCTATGACTTTACAGCCGTTATAAAGGATACCGACAGCTCGCACGGCAAAGCTCTCTTTTACAAGGAAAACAGCAACTATACAGGATACCCGATACAGACCTCATATATAAAATGGATTGACGGCTTGAAAAAGAATACCGATTATACATTTTCAGCCGATTATCAGATAACCAAAGAGGGTAACGGCTATCTCGGACTTATAGAGGGCAACTCATGGTACCCGCGCGGAATGTGGCAGTTCGGTTTCGGTGAAGAAAGTTTTGATTCCGATTATAAATGGCAGAGAGCCGTTATTAAATTCAATACAAACGATTACGACCGTATAGGAATTATTGTTTGCGGCAAGGGCGGCGGCGCTTATATAGATAATATCAGACTTTTTGAGAGCAGCAAGGGAATTTTACCCACTGAGGATACCTTGCCCGATAAGCTGGAATCGTCGGTTTACACCGTTAAGGATAATATGATAGGCGGCGTGGCTGCCGGAACCACTGTAGAGCAGCTGGTATCAAAATTCAAAAATAATGAGTACATAAGAGCCTTTGACTCGGCAGGAAAGGAAATAACCGACCTGAGTACTGCCGTAGGTACGGGCACGCAGCTTAGAATGATGGACGGTATTTCGGTGCTTGATAAGGCGGACGTTATTATCGCGGGCGACGCCGACGGCAACGGCAGGTGCGATATAGGCGATATAGGCGTGCTGCTTAAATATCTTGCAAAGAAGGCAGAGCTTAATGGGCTGCAAATAAAAGCTCTGGATGTTGACCGAAACGGTGTTGTGGATGTAAACGATCTTGCTTTGCTTTCCTTACACTCGACAGGAATTAAAAAGCTGAGCGCAGCAGTACTGTGATACGGAGGGGAAAAGAATGTATAAAAAAATATCGGCATTAATTGCTGTAATATTGATTTCACTCTCATGCCTTTGCGTTTCGGCTGAAAGTGCCGCAACCGTAAGCCTCAGCGGTCCTAAGAATATTTCCGCAGGCGAGGAAATCGAGATTGAGATAACTCTCAGCGGAAAAGACCTTGTAAGTGCGGCGGGTCAGATGAATTATGACGCGAAAAAGCTGGAATTTGTTGAGGCAAGCAGTAATTTAGCCCGTTGGAGTTTGGAAACCAACGCACAGGACGGAAAGCTGTATTTTGCGGCGGCTAATGTTACGGCAAAAGAGGTAATAAACAAAAAAACCGCATTGTTTACCGTAACCTTTAAGGCAAACGGCGATTTGGGTAATGAAGCCGTTAATGTTTCCGCCGAAAATACAAAGGTTTCGGCAGGTAACGGAACACTCTCTCTTGCAAATGCGCAGTATTCGGCGAATAACGGCACGGATACTACGAATAACGGCAATTCGGGCAGCACGGAAAACGGCGGCACCACTGAAACAGAAAACGGACCGTCAAACAACAACCGACTTGCAAGCCTTACGGTAAAGGGCGTGGAGCTTACCCCCAAGTTTGACCCCGAGGAGAAAAAGTACACCGCAACCGTTCCGTTTGAGACCGAAAAGCTGGAGGTTGAGGCAGTGCCCGCCGATGAAAAAGCTACGGTTACGATTTCGGATACCGAGCTTAAATACATCGGTAAAAATATAACCAAGGTTCAGGTGGTTTCCGAAAGCGGACTGAAAAGAACATATAAAATCTACACCACACGTTCCGCGCAGGCAAAGAAACCCTCAAATTCAAAGCCCGGTTCAGAAGGGCTGCAATGGTGGGTAATTGCAATTATTGCGTTTGCAGCCGCGGCGATTGCGGCAGTGATTATAATTTTAATAATCAAAAAAAGAAAAAAGAAATCTTAAACGACTAACGAGGAGGAGCAGTCTTGAAACGAATATCTGCTTTAATATGCGCAATATGCCTTACAGCCGCAAGCCTGCATATTACCGCGTTTGAGGAGAATAACGTGTCGGCTCAAGCCGAGGCCGACAAGGGCGGTTATTCCGCATATATAAAGAAAAGCAACGAATACGGTTTTGCGGAGTCCGGCGTATATGCAGACTGCTCTTCGCCTGTTTTATCGGGTAACTGCGCCGAGTATACGGTAAACATAGCAAAAGACGGATTATATAATCTGGTTGTCACTTATTCGCCTAAAAGCGTCGGCGGCAGTGATTTGAAATTCGGCTTACAGATAGACGGGGAATATCCCTTTGACGAGGCTGAAAGCCTTGAGCTTCCGAGATTTTGGCGGGATAAGGGCGATATACGCACCGATGAATACGGAAATCAGCAGGCGCCCGAACAGGAGGAGATTACCGATGAATCCACCGTGACGGTATATGACCCCGACGGTGTTTCGGTTCAGCCTTTAATGTTCGCTCTGTCTGAGGGTACGCATAAAGTTAAGGTTATATACGGAACAAGTAACTTAACTATTAAAAAGCTTGCATTTGCCGCTCCCGACGCGGTTAAGGACTATAAAGAGGTAAGGGGTGCATATTCGGATAAAAACGCTGCCGATTCGGGTGAAATAGTAATCGAGGCGGAAAAGCCCATACGCAAGAACGCCGTTTCGCTTGTGGCAAAATCCGATAATAATTCGCCAAAGGTTACTCCTGCCGATTCGGCGTTTGATTTGTGCAATATAATAGGCGGTTCAAGCTGGAAAACACCGAATGAAACCATAACATGGGAATTTAACGCCCCGAGCGACGGTCTATATAAAATAGGTATGGTTTGCAAGCAGGATCTGAATATGAATTTCTATTCATACCGCACGCTCAAAATAGACGGTAAAATTCCGTTTTCGGAGTGCAGCGCCTTAAAGTTCGGGTATGATGTTGACTGGCAGACCGAAATTTTATCGGACGACAGCGGCGAGCCGTATCTATTTTACTTAACGGCGGGCAAGCATGAAATTTCCCTTTCGGTAACACTGGGGGATTTATCCGAAATATACAGCGAATTAAATTCGGTTTGCAACGAGCTTGGAAATTTATATCTTGATATTACCATGATTACGGGCGAAAGCCCCGACCAAAACCGAGATTACGAACTTCACAAGCAGATACCCGATTTTATTGACAAATTGTCGGCAATTGATAACAGCCTTTCAAAAATCACAAAATCGCTTAACGGAATTACGGGCGGCAAGACCAACTCGCTTATTGCGGCGGTAAACAATATGTCCCGCGTAGTAAGTTCCATGAAAAAGAATTATTATAACGCGCCTAAGTATTTAAGCGATTATTATAACAACTATTCCACGGTAAGTTCTTGGCTGTACGATATGAAATCAATGCCGTTAAGCCTTGATCAGATTCGTATTTGCCCCTCTAATAAAGAGTTTTCCTTTAAAAAGGTAAACTTCGGGCAGAAAATGGCATTTACGGCTAAAAGATTTATTTCCTCGTTTTCGGGCGATTACAACACCGAAGAAAAGAAAAAGGATAACAAGACGGTCAACCTTTGGGTAAACTGGGGCAGAGACCAATCAATGGCGCTCAATACGCTGATAAAAGAAAGATTCACGCCCGAAACAGGAATTAACGTAAACTTAAAAATAACCGCGGCAAGCCTTACAAAGGGAATTTTATCGGGTAATACGCCCGATGTCAGTCTTCAGCTTTCAAGAACCGAGCCTGTTAATTTGGCTTTGCGCGGGGCGCTGTATGACCTGACAAAGTTCGAAGATCATGATGATGTTATAAGCAGATTCGGCGACAGTGCAGAGCTGCCGTATACATATAAAAACGGCGTATATGCTTTGCCCGACACACAAAGCTTTTACCTGATGTTTTACAGGAGCGATATTTTAGCAAAGCTCGGTATTGCGGTGCCCGAAACCTGGGATGATTTTCTGGCGGCTGTGGGCGTACTGCAAATAAATAATATGAACGCCTATATTCCTTATACGCAGATAACCGACGCTTCAACCGTTAACGCGGGGGTAGGCGGGCTTAATATGTTCGCCTCAGTTTTGCAGCAGTTCGGCGGGGATATGTATAACAAGGAGCAAAACGAATGTTTGCTTAACAGCACGCTTTCGTATAAAGCGTTTAAATACTGGACAGAGATGTATACAAAGTTCAAGCTGCCTACAACGGCAAGTTTTTACAACCGTTTCCGCGCGGGTACTATGCCGCTGGGAATAGAGGTTTATACAACCTACACCACATTGGCAGAGGCAGCGCCGGAAATTAAAGGGCGCTGGGGTATTGCCCTTGTTCCCGGAATAAAGACCGAGGACGGAAAAATAAACCACACCGTGGCGGGCGCGGGTACGGGCTGCGCTGTTTTAAGCGCCTGTAAGGATAAGGACTCCGCCTGGGAATTTTTGAAATGGTGGACAAGTGCCGAAACACAGACCGCCTATAACAACAGCGTTGAATCGGTGCTCGGAACCGTTTCCAGAATCGCGACCGCAAACACCGAGGCATTTTCAAAAATGTCCTGGGAAGGAAACGATGTTGAAATATTAACCGAGCAGCGCAAAAACATTAAGGAAATACCCGAAATTCCGGGCAGCTACTATGTTTCGCGCTCGGTGGATCAGGCATTCTGGAATGTTGTGGACAGCGGCAAGCGACCCAAGGATATGCTCGAAAAATGGAGCGCTATTGCCAACAGTGAAATCAAGAGAAAAATCAAAGAGTATGAGAAGTAAGGAGTGTGCGGTATGTTCAGAAAAAAATCCGATGCGAAGCCTTTAATTGAAAAAGAACAAATTCCATATGCCGTACTTTTAGCTCCGTTTTTTATACTGTTTTTCCTGTTTATATTTTTACCGGTTATATGTTCAATAGTTTTAAGCTTTTTCAGCTTTGATATGGTGTCTGCACCGTCGTTTGCGGGGGCGGATAACTATATAAGAATGTTTCTTGACGACGATGTGTTCTTAACTACGTTAAAAAACACCCTTTTGTTAGCGGTTTTGACAGGTCCTGCAGGTTTTCTGCTTTCCTTTATTTTAGCGTGGTTTATTAACGAGTTCAGCCCTCGGGTGCGCACCGTGCTTTCATTTATGTTTTACTGCCCCGCACTTGTGGGAAACGCGCTTTATATATGGCAGATAGCGTTCAGCAACGACAGCTACGGATACGCAAACAGCCTTTTATTATCGGCGGGGCTTATAGTGGAGCCAATAAACTGGCTTAAAAACCCGACGTATATTATACCGATAATCGTTATTGTTCAGCTGTGGATGAGTATGGGCGTTTCGTTCCTTGCGAATATTTCAGGCTTGCAGAATATAAATACCGAAATGTATGAGGCGGGCGCGATAGACGGTATTCGCAACCGCTGGCAGGAATTGTGGTATATAACACTGCCCGCAATGGAGAATATGCTGCTTTTCAGCGCGGTTATGCAAATTGCAAGCGCCTTTTCAATCGGCTCTGTTTGTACTACACTGGTCGGTTATCCGAGTGTGAACTATACCGCCGATACTATCGTTTCATATCTGACGGACGTCGGCACCACTAAATATGAAATGGGCTATGCGTGCGCAATTTCGGTTATTCTGTTTTTAATGATGGCGTTAACCCGCGCCCTTATAGGCAAGCTTTTAAGAAGGGTAGGTCGGTAAAGTATGGCAAAAAAACGTATTCATACCGCCGGACTTACCGGCAAAGAGCTTGAAAAGCAGATTAAGCGTATGAAAATATCAAAGGTAAATCAGGCAAAGCGGTATACCCGCTCAAAGGCAGGCAATTTCTTTTATATTCTGTTTTTGCTTTTGGCGGCGGCTTTTTCGGTATTACCTCTTATTTACTGCGTGGCAACCTCTTTTAAACCGCTTGACGAGCTGCTGGTCTTTCCGCCGAGATTTTTTGTTTACCGCCCTACGGTGCAAAATTACGCGGCGCTGCCGGGTTTGCTTTCAAGCCTGCGCGTTCCGCTTACAAGGTATATTTTCAACAGTTTGTTTGTTTCGGCTGTAACAACCGCGCTTTATATTATTCTTTCAACCGCCGCGGCGTTCGCGCTTTCAAAATCCAAGCTGCGGTTCAGAAAGGTTTTCTTCCTTATGGTGCAGTTTGCGCTGCTGTTCAATGCGTTTACGCTTGCAATTCCGCAGTACCTCATTTATTCGTATCTCGGAATAATTGATACATACTGGGTTTATATTCTGCCTATGCTGGCGGGTACAATGGGCGTATTCCTTATGAAGCAGTATATGGAGGGCAGCATACCCGACGCGCTTTTAGAGGCGGCGCGCATAGACGGCGCGGGACCGTACAGAATATTTTTTCAAATAGCAATACCAATGGTAAAGCCGTGTATTATGACGCTTATGCTTTTCGGCTTCCGTGACGCGTGGGCAATAGCACCCGGTGAGACTATTTTTACCGAGTCGCTTAAAACTCTGCCGGGCGCCGTAAGCCAGATAACTGCCGCCGGTATTGCAAGGGCGGGCAGCTCAATGGCAATTACGGTAATTTTAATGATTCCGCCTATTCTTGTTTATATGATTTCTCAAAGCAATGTTCTTGAATCAATGAACAGCGCGGGTATTAAGGGGTGAGCTTGTATGAAGAACTGTAAACCGGTGAAGTTTATAGCCTATATATTGCTTTGTGCGGCTCTTATAACCGGACTTTATGTATCGGCTGATACATACGAAGAGGTGCCGACCCCGAGCTATACCTATTGGAGCGGCGGTAAGACCAAAAAAGCCGTTAAGACCAAGGCGCTTTACAGCTTTTATAAATACAGCGAGCTGGCGGAATACGACAGCGGCGCCGCAGAGCCTGCACATATGGCTTACAGCCCCGACGGAAAGCTTTATATACTTGATACAAACGGTAAAATAATGATTTTGGATAGGGAATACCGTTTGATTTCCGAAATAAGCAGTGTTAATTACGGCGGAGAAAATATCACATTTTCGGGCGCGCGGGGAATATACATTGCAAGCGACGGCTTGCTTTATATATGCGATACAGAAAATAAGCGCGTTATTATTTGCAGCGGAAACACGGTTGAAAGAATAGTAACAAAGCCCGAATCCTCCGTTATACCGTCCGACTTTGAGTTTACACCGATTCGCATAGTTAAGGACTCAAGGAATTTTTCCTACCTGCTTTGCGACGGCTGCTACTACGGACTTATGGTTTTTGATTCCGATTTCAGGTTTATCGGCTTTTTCGGCGCAAATAAGGTTGCAAACAGTATTTTAGACGCGGTGAGCAATTGGTTCACCTCAATATTCAATACGGGTGAAAAGCACGAGGCGACCGTTAAAAAGCTGCCGTACCAGATAACCGATATTGCAATGAACAACGGCTTTGTGTGCGCGGTCAACGCGGAGGAAAAGGGTCAGCTGAGAATGTTCGCTACCACCGGCGATAACATATTGCGGTACAGCGAGCAATATGAAAACGGTAACGGCGACGAATATAATTTTGCGGATGAACCTAACAGCTTTGTGGATGTGACCGATAAATGGGCAAATTTGCTTACGCAGTCGTTTTCGTCGGTTGCGTCGGACTCATTCGGATATATGTATGCCCTTGATTCGATGCAGGGCAGAATATATATCTACGATGAAGAGTGCAATATAATCGGCGTTTTCGGCGGCGGTATGGGCAGCGGCAGTCAAAAAGGCACATTTGCCACGGCGGGCACGCTGGCAATTTACGGCGATGATTTAGCCGTCATTGATATTGTTAAAAAAAGCCTTACGGTATTTAAAATAACCGAATACGGCAAAGCGGTTAAAAACGCTCAGCGCCTGACGCTGGGCGGCGACTACGAAAAGGCATACCCTGTTTGGCAAAGCGTTAATTCGCAGGATAAAAATATGCAGCTTGCGTATTTGGGTCTTGCAAAATATTATCTCGGTGCCGGCGATTATCCCTCGGCAATGAAATATTCAAAAACGGGAAACGACCAAACCGTTTATGCGCAGGCTTTCCGTTCGCAGCGAAATATGTGGATTCGCGGGCATTTGTGGCTTATCGGAGTGATTGCGGCGGTAATTATTATTGCGGTAATCGCAATAAGAGTCTATTTTAAGCGAAAGCATATAAAATTTAGGGTCAACGCAAAAATTAAAAACGCATTAAAGGTGCTTACGCATCCTATAGAGTGCTTTAACAATATTAAAAATCACGGTATGGGCTCGGTTGCAATTGCTACGGTACTTTTAATTTTGTATTATGTCACATCAATCAGTCAAAAGCTTTTAAGCGGGTTTATGTACCAAAATACCGATTTAACCTCGTTTAATTCCGTGTTTACACTGCTCGGTACGGTGGGCGTTATGCTGCTGTATGTAACGGTAAACTGGGCGGCGTGTATTCTTTTTGAGGGCAAGGGTAAATTCAAGCAAATATACTGTGCTTCTATGTATTGCCTTATTCCTCTCATTTTAAATTCACTGCTTTACATTATACTGTCGTATGTAATAATTCCCGATTCCAATTCGGGGTTTGGGTTACTTACGGTATTTTTCCAAGCATTTTTCGTGATTTTGATTTTGCTTTCAATCACTGTCATTCACGATTTCGGCTTTATGAAGTCGGTAGGGCTCGGAATTGTAATTATCATCGGTATGGGAATTTTCGGCTTTGTGTTATTTGCGGTTTTCTCACTGGCACAGGATCTTATAAGCTTTGTGCTCGGCGTTATAAAAGAAGTAGCTTTGCGTTAGGGGTGTATGTATGAAAAGGTATCTGGCATTTATAACGGCATTGGTTTGCCTTTTTTCGCTCTGCTCCTGCAAGAAAAGCGCCGATGGTAGCGGCAGCTCATACAAGCTCCCCGAAAAAATATCCTCTTTAAAATCAGGCAAAGCCGCCGAAAATGATAAATTCGTGCTTTCGTGGGATGAGGAAGTAGGCAACATAATTCTTGTTGAAAAAGCAACGCAGAAATGCTTTTCTTCAATTCCGTATGATTACTATTCGGGCAAAAAATCAACTAACGATTATGCCGACGGTAACTTTCGTTCCTCGGTAATTATATCGTATGTAAATTCAGAGGACAACTCGTTTTCGGAACTGTATTCGTATGAGGCGGCATTTGCGAACAATACGGTGCACAGTGTGAAAATTAAAAACGGAATAAGATTGATCTATTTCTTCAACGACGCCGAAATAGCGGTTCCGGTTGATTACACGCTTACCGACAGCGGATTGCAGGCGGAGGTGCTGGTAGATCAGATTTCCGAAAACAGTAAGTACAGAATTTATACGGTTTCGGTGCTGCCTTATTTGGTATCGGCTGAAAATGGCGGCGAGTCATATTTGTTCGTGCCGTCGGGCAGCGGGGCTTTAATGTATACCGACGACGGCGTTCGGGATATAAGGAAATATGAAGAACCGATTTACGGTGCCGACCTTACGGAAAGCGGTGTTCGCGGTGTATCCGAAAGCAGAAACGTGCTGCTGCCGGTCTTCGGGGCTAAAAACGGTAATTCCGCAATGCTCGGAATTGTAGAATCGGGTGCGGAAACAGCCTACATATGCGCGCAGGCGGGGGATAAGGATCTGGGTTATTCCTCGGTGTATTGCAAATTCAAGCTCCGCGGTTCGGATTCGGCGCAGATTAAGGATGTAGGCAATTTAACGCAGATCGTCGAGAAAACAAGCGACGCCAGGGTAAAGCTTAAAAAAGCCGCCATTAGGTATAATGTGCTTTCGGAAAATTCCGATTATAACGGTATGGCAAAGGCTTACCGCGAATACCTTACCGATAAAAAGCTGCTCGGCGAAAATGTCGATGAAAAGGCGGTATTTATTCAAATGCTCGGCGGCGCAAAGGCGAAAAGGAGCTTTTTGGGTATTCCTTACGATACTGTGGTTCCCGCAACCACCGTAACGCAGGCAGAGGATATTGTAAACGATTTGGGCACCGTGCTCGAAAACGATTTTATTGTTAATCTTAAAGGCTTCGGAAACGGCGGACTCGATTATTCCGCTGTCGGCGGCGGTTTTACCGTGAACGGAAATATAGGCACGGTTAAGCAGCTTAAAAAGCTTTCCGAATGGTGCGCAAAAAGTGATATAAACCTGTCTATGGATTTTGATTTGCTGCGCTTTAACGATTCGGGCGGCGGCTTTTCAAAATCAAAGAGCGCGGCGCGCTCGGCAAACGATATTGCGGCAAAGGTTTATTCCTTTAATTTAATAACTCATTCTAAGGATGAAGGCGCCGAAATATGTTATTTGCTCTCGCCGTCATACTTTAATAAGGCGGCGGATAAGCTGCTTAAATATCTGCCGAAAACGGGTCTTAAAAGCGTTTCCTTGCAGACGGCGGGCAGCATTGCCTACGGGGACTACTCAAACCGCTATTACTATGTTAAAAACGGGTTTGCGGATAACATAGAGCAAATGATAAAAAAGGTTAAAAACCAAAAGTATAAAATCGTAACCGAGGCGGCAAACGTATATGCCGCGGTGCTGTCGGATTATATTTTTGCGGCTCCGCTGTCGTCAAGCAGATATACCTCGCTTGATACCGATATTCCGTTTTATCAGGCGGTATTTAAGGGCAGCGTTCCGCTTTCGGGCGAGCCGATAAATTTAGCCGAGAACGCATCGCGGGAGTTTTTAAAAGCGGTATCTACCGGCTCCGCTTTGGAATTTACGGTTATAGGGTCGTTTGACGAAAGGTTTGTGAATTCAAAGCACAGCGCGCTTGCGGGGAGCGTTTACGACGGTGTGAAAACGCAGATTGATGAGCTTTATAAAAAATACAGCCCGCTGTTTACCGCCGTTAAGGGCGAGACGATAGAAAGCTATAAAATAAACGGGGAAATCACCGAAACGCTGTTTTCAAACGGCGTAAGGGTCTACTGTAATTTCGGCGATACCGATGTTAATACCGATTTGGGCGTTTTAAAACCGAACGGTTTCATTTACGGATAAAGGAGGGAAGAGCAATGCGAAAAAATCATGGCTATGAAAGCAAAAAGAGCCTTTACGGTTTTATGTTTATTCTCCCGTGGATAATAGGCTTTTCGCTTTTCTTCCTTATGCCGTTTGTTCAGTCGGTCGTATTCTCCTTTTCCGAGGTATCTATTACCCAAAACGGCTTTAAAACCGAATTTACGGGTATTGAGAATTACCGTTTCATATTTTTTGAGTCCGCTAAATATGTGGATAATCTTGTATCAAGCTTTACGGGGTTTATTTATAAGGTTCCCATAATTTTTGTTCTTTCATTTATAATCGCGGTTGTATTGAACGGCGATTTCCGCGGCAGGGCATTTTTCCGTTCCCTGTTCTTTATTCCGGTAATTGTTTCAACGGGTGTTGTTATGAAGTATATCGGGGCGGATTCAATGATGGAAAGTATGCGCTCGGCAGGCGGCTCGGGCAGCGCGTATGCCGGCGGACTGATTGATTTCACAAAGGTGTTTGCGGGGCTGGGTCTTCCGACCTCCGTAACCGAAATTATTACAAAATATCTGAATGATATTTTCAATCTTGTTTGGAATTGCGGAATACCGATTGTGCTGTTTATTTCAGGGCTGCAATCCATACCGGCGCAGTTGTATGAGGTTTCAAGAGTCGAGGGCGCAACTAAATGGGAGGAGCTTTGGTACATAACCGTGCCTATGCTCAGGCACTCAATGATTTTGGTTGCCGTATTTACAACGATCGATTTTTGCGCCTCATCCGAAAATAAGGCGATGAAACAGGCGTTTACCCTGCTTTTGGAGCAGCAGAACTACAACGAAAGCTCGGCTATGATGTGGGCGTTCTTTATGCTTATAGGCATTGTTTTCGCACTGATTTTGTTTTTGGTTCAGCACTTTATATTCAGGCGCTGGGAATAGGAGGAGAAAAATGAATAGGTTTAAGTTTCCCGATTTTCATAATCCTATATATAAAAAGAAATCGAAAAACGCTTTTAGTCTTATATTGAAATATTTCTTCCTTATAGCAATCGGCTATATAGTGCTGTTTCAAATATTTTATATGATAAGCTACGCTTTCAGACCCGAATCGGAAATGACCGACCCGAGCGTTGTATGGGTTCCTAAAGAATTTACGCTTTTGAATTTCAAAAACGCGATTAAAGCACTTGATTATCGAAGCTCTTTGTTTACGACATTAACGGTGCTTATTGTAAGCGCCTTTGCAGAGGTTGCAAGCTGTGCGGTTGTGGCTTACGGGTTTGCCCGCTTTAAGTTTCCTTTTAAAAACTTCTTTTTCTTTCTTGTTATTTTAACAATTGCGGTGCCCTCTCAAATGCTGGCAATTCCTATGTATCTGAATTACGCCTATTTTGATGTGTTCGGTCTTCTAAAGCTTATAGGAAAAGCCGCGGGGCACGAGCTGCGCCCGAATTTACTGGGCACGGGCTTTGTGTTCTGGCTGCCGTCGCTTTTTGCGTCGGGTTTGCGCTCGGGTTTGTTTATATTCATTTACCGGCAGTTTTATGTGGGACTGCCGAAAGAGCTTGAAGAAGCGTCAGCAATAGACGGCGCGGGTCCCGTAAAAACATTCACAAGCATAATTGTGCCGTCAAGCGGGGTTGCTATACTTACGGTTGCGATTTTCTCAATTGTATGGCATTGGAATGAGTGCGATTTATCATCCCTTTATTACAATGATCACTATCCGCTTTCGGTAATGCTTTCGTTTATGTCCTCAAAACTTGAGGGCGTTGCGAACGACAGCAGGGGAATACGTATGGCGGCGTGCCTTGTGTTTGTGCTGCCGGTGCTGATTATGTATGCGCTGCTGCAGAAAAAATTCATTCAAAGTATTGATAGGGTGGGTATTGTAGGCTGATTATGAATGAAAAATTTAAGGTAAAAATAATAAGCTCCTTAGAAAAATGCTTTTTGGATGAGAGTATTTCACAGAAATCCGAATTGAAATCTATTTCAATGTTTCAAAACGAAAAGCTTTCGTTCCAGATAGCATATACCTGCGAAGATTACGGGCTGTATCCCTTTTTCTTTAAGGTGGATATTGAGGGGGAGCTTTCGGGACATATACGCCTGCGAAGGGTCAAAAATTTATCCTCGACATTTCCGGCGGTGCCGATTTCAATGGACGACGATTATTTGAGGATAAAGCCGGGGCTTTACCCGGATGTTATAGTGCCCGTTACATACAATTCACGCATTATGGCAGCCCCCGGAAATCTTGAGGCGCTTTGGGTCGATATATCGTGCGAGGGAGTAAAGTCGGGCGTTTACCCGACAAGGTTCGGCTTTTACGATGAAAACGGCGAACCCCTGGCGGAAGCAGAAATAAATATAACGCTGTTTGCGGATTTACTTCCCACACTTGATATATACCACACCGAGTGGTTCTACGCCGATTGCCTTGCGGAATATTACGGCGTTCCCGTTTTCAGCGACAGGCACTTTGAAATAATTGAAAATTATATAAAATGTGCTGTGGAAAACGAAATAAACACAATAATGATGCCGGTGTTTACGCCGCCGCTCGATACATATATCGGCGGGGAGCGCCTTACAACACAGCTTGTGAAAATAAATATTACCGACGGTAAGTATTGTTTTGATTTTTCAAACCTGCGGCGCTGGATAGATATTTGCAAGCGAAACGGCGTTAAATATTACGAAATGCCGCACTTTTACACCCAGTGGGGCGCTAAGGCAGCACCGAAATTTGTAGCCGAGGCAAACGGCAGGGAACAGATAATATTCGGGTGGAACACCCCGGCGCTGAGCGATGAATACCAAGAGTTTTTAAAGGTATTTATAACCGCATTAACAAATGAGCTTAAAAATAACGGTATTTTTAGGCAATGTATATTCCATGTTTCGGATGAGCCGAACGGCGGAGATTACGAAAGCTACTCCAAGGCAAAGATGAAAATTAAGGAGTATTTGGGCGACGCCGTAATTGTGGACGCAATGTCGCATTATGAATTATATACCTCGGGCGCGGTTGAATGTCCCGCCGTAAGCGTTTCGTTAATCAAGCAGTTTATTGACTGCGGCGTTAAGAATATGTGGGCTTATTATTGCGGCGGCGATAACAAAAAGGTGAGCAACCGCTTCTTTTCAACCCCCGCTTACCGCAACCGCATTTTGGGTATACAGCTTTATAAATACGATATTAAGGGCTTTCTGCACTGGGGTTATAACTACTGGCATAACCGTTATTCATACGATTGCGTAAACCCGTTTTTGGAAACCGCGGGCGAATACTTTGCCCCCTCGGGCGACGCGTTTTTGGTTTATCCCGCGCCCGACGGCACGCCCTATGAATCAACAAGGCTGAAGGTTTTGCGAGACGCGTTTCAGGATTTCCGCGCAATGCGGCTATGCGAACGGAAATGCGGCAGAAAGGCGGTTCTGAATTTGATTGACGAGGTTTTCGGTGATATAACCTTTACCGATTACCCAAAGCAATCAAATCTACTGGAGACGTTCAGGGAACGGCTGAATTATATGGCTGCGGAAACGCGGGAAAAAATTCAATTTGTTGATATGCCTGTAGCAAGGCTTTCAAAATAAACTAAAGGAGAATTTTTATGAAAAGTAATAGTATTGTCAGGTTTTTGGCTTTGCTGCTGGTATTTTGCGTTATGTCATTCAGCTTTGCAGGCTGTAAAAAAGATTCAAATGACGCTTCTTCAACCGATGTCAACGGCAATCTTTTAATCGGCGACGCCACAGATACGGACGATGACGACGACGAGGACATAACCTCCGGCGATTCGGCGGGCGTTGTAAGCGGGAATAAGGATAATACCGGCGGTAAAGGAAGCACCGGCGGCGGAACAACAGGTAAACCGAGTGAGGTACACAAGATAGACGAG
>URGH01000032.1 GCA_900547305.1 uncultured Oscillospiraceae bacterium
GGCATACCCATGTATTTCATTACGAATACCACCTTTATTTGTTTCTTCTGTACCCCGCCGCGTCGCGGTATTCGGGGTGTTCCTTTATGTAATCGTCCCTGTCTCCGCAGATTGTGTAATCGCACTTACAGCCGTCGGCACATGTGGCGGTGCGTACAAGCCTTGCATGCAGATACTCCATAGAGGCATAATCCACATTGCAAAGCGCGGGCATAATTTCGGTAAGACCGAACTGTTTCGCAAATTCCGCCGCGGGGCATGCCGTAAATTCATAATATATCGGTTTATCCTTATCAAACGGTGCGACATTCATCTCATAATCGTGCCATTTGTCGCAGCCCGCCTTTGCCCGCGTAAACGCCTTATACATAAGTTTTTTCCAAAAGGGCTTGTTGCAGTCTGCAAATTTCAGCCTGCGAAAAGATGGCAAAATAAGGTTTTCCTCAATTTCCTCAATTTCGCGAAAGCAGGTGACTGACTTACACACAGCATAATAGCTCATAATGGCTATACAGTCGTAGGTGCCGCCCTTGCCGTTGTGAAAATTCTTTTTACCGCCAAGGTCGGTGCGCCATTCCGAAAGAAACTCTGCGTATTTCAGCTGCACGCGCTCCCATATCGACTCCCTTTCCCCCGCGGGATAATGCAGGGTTATTTTATTTTGAATTTCTTTTTTGCAGGGCTTTGAATACAGCACATGACAGGCGCGGTCAAACTGCACTTCATTATCTTTCATTGTTCTTATTTCTCCGATACAATATTTTTTCAGATATATAGCGGCTGTAGGTTAGGATATGCTAACCGACGTTTCCCGAAAAGCCGCCGAACGGCGGCTTTTGTTTAAATTTATAATAATCCTTTTTATTCGATTTTTCAAGATGTATTTATTTTTCGTTTTCACCCTCGGAGAGCTTTTTATATTCCTCGCCCCATATCATCATGGAATCAAGAATGGGTTTAAGGCTGTGCCCGAGTTCGGTCAGCGAATATTCCACCCTCGGCGGCACTTCGGCGTAAACCTCGCGGTGAACAAGTCCGTTTTCTTCCATATTCCGCAGCTGTGCCGTTAAAACCTTTTGCGATACCGAGCCGACGGATTTTTTCAGTTCCCCGAAACGCTTTGTACCCGTTATCAAATCGCGCAGAATAAGCACTTTCCATTTATCGCCTATAAGCGTCAGCGTTGTTTCCACCGGGCAAGCCGGAAGGTCCTTTGCGTTAACGTTCATATCATACACTCCTCACGGTTTCTTTTTGTTACTTACATGCATATTATACCATACGGAACAATTCGCCGTCAAGCGCAGCGGAAAAATTTTTCAGGTCTTAAAGCCCCTGTTTATCCGATTGTTTCCTTTAAGTAACTACGGCACAATAAAGTGCGTACTTTACAAAGGGTTTGCGGATTTGTATAATAAAATCAGAAGTTAAACAGAACGGCCGCTGTGACGCTTAATAATTTAACCTACGGAGGAATTTATTATGAAAATCGCAGTTATTTGTGCAAACGGAAAAGCAGGCAGACTTATAACCGAAGAGACGGTTAACAGAGGTTTCGACGTTACCGCGGTAGTGCGCGGCGAAAATAAGACGGCTGCCGAAAAGGCAATTATCAAAGACCTTTTCGAGCTTACAAAAGAGGATTTTTCCGAATTCGACGTTGTTGCCGACGCCTGCGGCGGTTGGACGGCGGAAACAATTCCCGATATTCCGAAAGCCGCCGAATATTTGTGCGACTTATTATCGGGAACGGATAAACGCCTTATAATTGTAGGTGGCGCGGGAAGTCTTTTTGTAAACCCGGAGCATACGCTTACCGTGGCCGACGGACCCGATTTTCCCGACGCGTTCAAGCCGCTTGCCGCCGCACATCAGAAGCTACTTGACGGGCTCAGACAGCGCAGTGATGTAAAATGGACCTATATAAGCCCCGCCGCCGATTTCAGGGCGGACGGAGAGCGCACGGGAGAGTATACCCTCGGCGGCGAAGAGCTTTTGCTGAATTCCAAGGGTGAAAGCGTTATAAGCTATGCCGATTACGCCGTTGCCTTTACTGACGAAATTGAAAAAGGCGGCCACATAAACGAGCGTATAAGCGTAGTAGGCAGATAACAGTATTTTCGGCTGAAACCTCGCGGATTTATATATCTGCGGGGCTTGCCGATTTTATAAACGGAGGATAAGATGACGCAGGCTGAGAGAAGAATTTACCTTATTTCGGAACTGAAAAAAGAAAACCCGCAATATGCGGATATTTCCGTTCCGAATACCGCAGCAGAGCAAAAAATGCTGCTCCGCGCGCTTTTCAATGTGCGTATGCCGAGGAAAGCGGGCGCCGAGTTTTTAAAAATACAGGACGAATATTTAAAAGAGGAAATACGGCAAAAGGGCGTTACCGACGCAGAGTCTTTGAAACCTATACAGCCCGATATTTATTTATGGCAGGGCGATATTACCGCGCTTAAATGCGATTCAGTTGTAAATGCCGCAAACAGCGCATTGCTCGGCTGCTTTTACCCTAATCACGAATGTATCGATAACGCCGTGCATACCTTTGCGGGGGTTGAGCTTCGCCTTGCCTGCAGCGAAATAATGCGGAAAAAGGGTCATGCGGAAAAAACAGGCTGTGCCGAAATTACTCCCGCGTTTAATCTCCCTTGCCGTTATGTTATTCACACCGTGGGTCCCGTTATAAGCGGCGAACCGACCGAAAGTGACTGCGAATTGCTGCGTTCCTGCTACATATCCTGCCTTAAAAAGGCGGATGAATACCGTTTGAAAAACATTGCCTTTTGCTGTATTTCCACGGGTGAATTTCATTTTCCGAACGGCAAAGCGGCTGAAACGGCAATAAAAGCCGTAAAGAATTATAAAGCGGAAACGCAAAGTAAAATCAAGGTGATATTTAATGTTTTCAAGGATAAAGACCTCGAAATCTACCGAAGACTTCTCGGGTAATATTAAAAAACTTAAAACCGAGCTTAAATATGCCGACGCGGTAGTAATCGGCGCGGGCGCGGGGCTTTCGGCTGCGGCGGGTTTTGACTACGGCGGCGAGCGGTTTCGTAAATATTTTTCCGGTTTTGAAACAAAATACGGCTTTCACGATATGTATTCGGGCGGGTTTTACCCTTACGGCACCCCCGAGGAATACTGGGCGTACTGGAGCCGCCATATACTTATAAACCGCTATGATTGCCCTGTGGGAAAAGTGTATGAGGATTTGCTTTTGCTTATAAAGAACAAGGATTATTTTGTGCTTACCACAAACGTGGATCATCAGTTTCAGCGGGCGGGGTTTGATAAAAAGCGCCTTTTTTACACACAGGGCGATTACGGCCTGTTTCAGTGCATTAAGCCGTGTTGTCGGGAGACCTTTGATAACGAAGCGCTTATCCGCGAAATGGCAAAACGGCAAAGGGATATGAAAATCCCGGCGGAGCTTATTCCGAAATGCCCCGTGTGCGGCAGACCCGCAGCCGTAAACCTGCGCTGCGACGAAAAATTTGTACAAGACGAGGGGTGGTATTCCGCCGCCGAACGGTACGGCAATTTTATCCGCCGCCATGAGGGGCTACGCGTTCTGTTTTTAGAGCTTGGGGTCGGGTTCAATACCCCCGCAATAATTAAATATCCGTTTTGGCAGATGACCGCAAAGAACCCGAAAGCCGTTTACGCCTGCATAAATTACGGCGAAGCGCTCTGCCCCGATGAAATCGGGCAACGATCCGTTTGTATCAGCACGGATATAGCGGGTGCACTCCCTTTTTTATTCGATTAAACAACACACCCCGCAGCTGCTGTTATCGGCTGCGGGGTGTGTTTTCTTTTATTATCGTAAAGTGGCTTTATATATTACAGCTGCATTTAACGGTGATGTTTTCGGGCGCCGTCCAATTAACATGTATATTGCCGTTTTCATCACGCTTGCAGCTTACGGTTATTATACCCTCGGGCGTGGGGAATGTACCCTCTGCCCAATTAAGACCGCCTAAATCCGGCTTTATTTCCACCGTTTTGCACCCGGGGGAAAGTATATGTATTCCCAGCACCTCTTCCGCTAAAAACGCCGTCGGTGCAGATGACCACCCATGGCACAGGCTGTGGCGGAAACCCTTATAGCAGAAATCACCGTTATCCCCGTGAATATCGCTTTCGCCGCTTGCGGGTATTCTGTCTATCGGGGCGGCGTTTTCGGTCCACTTTATATCAAAGTCTTCCCAAAACGTGGTAGCGCCCGAGTCAAGCATTGCGCCGTAGTACTCTTTAAGCGCGCGCAGTGCAGCCTGCATGTCCTTTTTTGCCGCCGCCTTTAAAAGATAGTAGCTCATAAAGGTTGAAAAGCCCGCCGCGCCGCCTTTCAGTATTTCGTCGGCAGCTTTTTCCTCATCGCAGCAGCCCGCCAAGGAAATAATAGCCGCAGTCTGCTTGGCGCCGCAGAAATCCCATTTGCATTTTTTAAGTATTCCGGCTTTTTCACGGCACTGCGCGGCGGCGGCTTTATCGCCGCAGTACCCGCACAGCTCTTCCGCCGCTTTAAGGGCTGTAACAAGCAGCGCGCGGGAGCCGTATTTTCCCGCCTCGGTGCCGCTTGTGGGCCAATCGAGAAAATAGCCGCCGAGGCTGTCTTCCCCGTTATCGGATATTACGGAGTATATCTGCTTTGAAAGCGCAATTATATATTCCGCGTTCTCCTTTAAAAATTCCCCGCTGCCGGTGTAAAGGTACCAATCCCTTACTATTATCAGCCACCACAGCGAATATGTGGGAAATCCGTTCATCCATTCGGGCAGTGGCGTTGCGTTTTTAATATATTCAAGCGTTTGCGCCATAAGCGGAATATCGCCGAAAACGGTGCGCACGGTCAGCATTTCGGGGTGCATATCCCCCACCCACACAAGGCGGTCGCGCTTAATTCCGTCCCATATGTAATTTTGCAGGCACATATGGCAGGTATAAGCGCAGGTATCATATATTTTATTAAGCACGGGGTCGCTGCAGCTGAAAGTTCCGAGGTACGGCAGATCGCGGTATACCGCCACTGCCGACACGGATTTTATTACAAGCCCGGTATTTCTGCCCGTAAGCTCAAAAAATACAAACCGAAAGCCCGTTTCGTTAAAGGTCATATCACTAAACGGGCGAAGTTCTGTTTCAAAATCTCTTACGGCATGGTCGTTAGTGGCGTTTTTTTCGCCGATTTTGCTTAACGCTTCAGCCGCCGACTCGCCGCATACAATATGCGCTTTGGCTGTACCTGTTTCCCCGCAGGAATAGGTCATAACTCTTACGCAGCCGTTTATTTCTCTGCCGAAATCAAGAAGTACGCCTGCGTTTTCTCCCTCTTCCCCGTTTTCAAAAACGGTGCATTCAGGCTCTTTAAGCCCTATTTGCAAAGGCTTGGGCTTTGTAAGCGTTTCCGCATTTTTTACGTTCCCGAAAGCCTTAATTACTCTTACGGGGAAAATTGTTTCCCGTACCCGTTCATCATATAATTTCATAGCTTTTCCCTTTCGGTATTATTTATTGAGCTTATCGGGGTGGCGGGCGGCTACAACCGCAAAAGCGTCGTTCGCTATATCCGCCGCGAGGGCTATATCCTCATCGGTAACGGCGGCGTTCATAAAGTGGTTGTGGTGCGAGGCTAAGAAAAGCCCGCGCGATACGCACTCGGCTACCCACTCCTGGTGGAGCATAAGGCTGTTATCATTGGCAATTCTAAGGTAGAAAAGCGCCGGCTCGCCCGATACCACAAGGTCAAAGCCGTTTTCCTCAGCCGCCTTTTTAAAGGCAGAGGTGAGCTTTAAGCCCTTTTCTCTGAAAAGCGTGGGCGTGTCAAGGCGTTTCATTTTATTTATGCAGGCAATTGACGCGGCGAACGGCACGGCGCTCATCCAGTAAGAGCCTGTAAACGAAAGCGACGAAGCGGCGGTCTTCAAAAACTCTCTGCCGCAGGCGGCTGACATATTGTAGCCGTTGGCAAGCGCCTTGCAAAAGCAGATTATATCCGCTTTTATTCCGTAATAATGGTCGCTGCCCTTAATATCAAGCCTGAAACCCGTGCGCACATCGTCGAAAATAAGCACAATTCCGTGCTCGTCGCAAAACTTTCTTACCGCCTGCCACTTTTCGTTTGTGGAGCAAACGTTATCGTAAAAATTGCCGTGGTCGTAAGGCTGGGCTATAAGCGCGGCTATATCGTCATTTGTTTCCTCCCACGCCTTTTCGAGCGCGTCCATATCAAACCATGGCACAATAATGTTGTTCGCCACATCCTCGGGCAGTATACCCGGGTAATCGGCTTTCATAGCCCACGGGTCGTTGCCGTGATAGTAGCCCTTGAAAAAGACTACCTTTTTTCTGCGGGTGTGAGCGCGCGCGCACATTACGGAGAATGTTGTGGCATCTGTTCCGTTTTTCATAAAATAAGCCCAATCGGCGCTTTCCACCGTATCAACCAATAACTCCGCGCACTCCACCATTTTATAAGAGGGCGCGGTGGTACAGTTGCCGCTTTTCAGCTGCTCCAAAGCCGCCGCGTCAACCTCGGGGTCGTTATATCCCAGCACGTTCGGTCCGTAGGCGCACATAAAATCAAGGTAGCGGTTGCCGTCCATATCCCAAAAGTATGTACCCTCGGCTTTTGAGCTTATAAGCGGCCATTTTTCAAGCGGCAAAAAAAGCCCCTCGGAGGGCCCTAAATGCCCGTATATTCCCGACGGAATGACGTTCAGCGCGCGTTCAAACCATTCGCGGCTTTTGGTGTGTGAATATTCAGGATATTTGCTCATATGTATAACTCCTTTATTCTAAGTAAAGTGAAACGCGGTCGAGTATGCGGTTTATGTTATCCACCATAGAAAGCACGCCCGCCAGGCGTATGTTGCCCTTGCACATTTCGTTTATTGTGGAAACCGTACCCGAGAAAAGCCCGTTTGCAAGCTCTATGCTTGCAAATTCCATTACAGCGCGCGGGTCGGTGCAGGGCTTTTTAACCGTTGTAAAACGGTGGTCCTTTATGCTTATGGTAACGGCGGCTTTGTCCTTAATACCTAACTGCACATCGCCGTCCGGCGTGTTGGCGGCGGATATTTTCGCTATGCTCTCATTATTTGCAAGGGCTGATATTGCCCCCGCTATTACATACATGGTAAGCATGGTGTTTTCTTCAAAAAATGCGCGGTCTGCCATAGCGTCCTTACTCGGGCGCAGAATTTCGGTAAGCCTGTTTGTAAGGGCGGTAAAGGGTCCCGTTAAAAATTTAAGCAGGGTTATAGCGCCCTTTACGGGCACGCCGGGCTTTGAGTCGTTTATAAGCGCGTTGAATCTTTCGGGTGATGAAAAATTCATTTTGCAGTTGCACCCGTTGCTTCCCTCGGTTATTTTGCAGCCGTTTTTATCAAAATGAAAGGTACGGCAGGGTCCCTCTTTCACATCAAAGCAAAGGGAAACAGGCTTATTTATTCCATTTACTATTTCCTTTGCCTTGCTGTCAAGCACGCAAAGATTTTCAAGCGCGCCCAAAACGCCGTACATATTGGCATATGCCAACGCCTTTTGTTCAAGCATTTTTTATTCCTCCTAATTCTGTTCATCGAGCGATAAGCTAAAGCTCGGTATAAACTCTTTTAAAAATATATCAGCCTCGGGGCATTTAAGGGCATCAATTGCCGCTCTGAGCGTTTTTTCTGCTACCGCAAATTCGCGGTTGCCCATATTAAGCTCTTCTATGCACTTTATAAGCGCCGATAGCTTGTCCGCCGCTTTTACAAGGCGGGCGGTGTCCTTATCGGGCGAATAGAGCGCGGCAAAATCCTCCTTAAAATCCTCGGGCAGCATATCGGTAAGTCTTTTTTCGGCTGCCTTTTCAATATCCTTATACACTTCTTTTATTTCGCTGTTGTAATATTTAACGGGGGTGGGCATATCGCCGGTTATAATTTCGGGCGTATCATGGTACATTGCCGCCACCGCCGTGAAATTCGCATTGTAGCTTTTGCCAAGTCTCTTATTGCCTATAAGCGCCAGCGCATGGGCTATCTGCGCGGTTTCAAGCGAATGCTCACTTAAATTTTCGCGCCGCGTGTTGCGCATAAGCCCCCAACGGTATATATTTTTCATTCGGGACATCATAGCATAAAAATGATTTTGCAAAATTTTCACTTCCTTTATTGAATATTATATCATTAACTGTTATAATATCAATAAGATATTTAAAAAAAGGATGTATCAAATGAATTTTTCTTATTCCAAACAGACTCTTTTGCGCCCGCAAAAGGAAAAATATCTTTCTGCGTTTTTTATAGCGCTCACCGTGGCGGCGGCGCTTTTTGTACCCTATATGATTATGGGCGAGGGATATTTCACCTTTTACGGCGATTTTAACGTGCAGCAGATTCCGTTTTACATGCAGTGCCACAAGGCGGTAAAATCGGGCAACATTTTTTGGAGCTGGACTACCGACCTCGGCGCTAATTTCATAGGCTCATACAGCTTTTACCTGCTCGGCAGCCCGTTTTTCTGGCTTACCGTACCTTTCCCAAACTGGATGGTGCCCTACCTTATGGGTCCCCTGCTTATACTTAAATTCGCCTGCGCCGCGTTTACCTCGTATTTCTACATTCGCCGCTTTACAAGAACCCCGCAGGCGGCGCGGCTGGGCGCGTTGCTTTACGCTTTTTCGGGCTTTTCAATTTATAATATTTTCTTTAACCACTTTCACGAGGCGATTATCGCTTTCCCCGTTTTGCTTTTGGCGCTTGAGCAGCTAATAACCGAAAACCGCCGTATGGTTTTCGCGCTGAGTGTTGCGCTTTGCGCCGTTACAAATTACTTTTTCTTCTTCGGAATGGTCGTTTTCACGGTGATTTATTTCTTCGTGCGGCTTTTCTCTGGCAATATAAAGGTAAAATTCTCCCGCTTTATCGCGCTTATTTTTGAGGCGGCGCTCGGCGTTTGTTTGTCCGCTTTCCTCTTATTACCGAGTATTCTCGCGATAATTGATAACTCCCGCGTTTCAAGCATTTTGCTCGGGTGGAATGCCATAATGTACGGTAAGGAGCAGATATACGGCAATATAATTGAGTGTTTCTTCTTCCCGCCCGATATTCCCGCGCGCCCCGTGTTCTTCCCGGGCGCTAACGTAAAGTGGTCTTCCCTCGGGGGCTGGCTGCCGCTTTTCAGTATGGTGGGCGTTTTTGTTTGGTTTTCGCAAAGAAAAAATCACTGGCTTAAAATGGTTATAGGTATTTGCATTTTTATGGCTATGGTGCCGTTCCTCAACAGCGCGTTTTACGCCTTTAACACCTCGTATTACGCGCGGTGGTTCTATATGCCCATACTTATGATATGCCTTGCAACCGTTTCTTTAACAGAGGACAGCACCGTAAACTGGCGCTCCGGCTACAAATGGGTTTTGGGCATAACATTAGCAATAACTCTTGTTATCGGCTTTTTCCCGCAGGAGGATACCGAGCACAAGGGCAAGTATATTTTCGGGCTTTACTCGCAGAGTGAGGACGGTATGTACGTCTTCCGCTTTTGGATAACCTGCGCCGTTGCGATTTTAAGTCTTATAATACTGGGTATGCTGCTTAAAGTGCTTAAAACCGACCGCCGGGCGTTTTACAGGGGCGCCACCGCCTGCGTTTGCATTATAGCCGTAGTTTACGGCAATATATTTATCGCCTGCGGGCGCTCGCATTCCTATGAAATTAAAGAGGTTATGATTGATAAGCTGATTGAGGGCAAGGTTGACCTTGAAAAGAGCGATAACTACCGCATAGACGTATATGACGGGGTTGACAATACCTCCATGTACTTAGGCTACCCCGGTATTAACGCCTTTCACTCGGTAGTGCCCGCCTCGATATTTGAGTTTTACGATTATATAGGCGTTGATCGCAGCGTGGGCAGCCGCCCCGATACCGACCAGGCGGCAATTCGCCCCCTGCTTTCGGTAAAATACCTTTTAAACCGCAAGGACAGCGACTCAAAGAGCTTCCTTGATGAAGACGATGAGCCTAAAATGCCGAATTACGAATACATTAAAACCGACGGCGGCTATTACGTTTACGAAAACAAGAACTACATTCCCTACGGCTTTTCGTACGATTATTATATGAGCTACAATTTCTGCGATGAATACTCAAAATCAAGCCGCGCGGCAATGATGCTCAAAGCCATACTTTTAACCGATGAGCAGATAGAAAAGTATAAGGACATTCTTGAAAATATAGAGCAGCTTGAAATGCCGCCGTTCGGCAGCGAAGAAACCGGCACTACCCTCTCGCAGACCGACAGCGCCATGGAGTACGACTGCGAAAAGCTGCGCGAAACCGCGGCTTACAGCTTCAAGCGCGATAACACGGGCTTTACGGCAGACGTAACAAGAGACAGGGAAAATCTCGTTTTCTTCTCTGTACCGTATGACAAGGGCTGGAGCGCCGCCGTAAACGGCGAACCCGCCGAAATTGAAAAGGTAAACGCCGGGTTTATGGCGGTTAAAGTCGGTGCGGGCAGCAGCCGCATACGCTTTGAGTATAAGACCCCGGGGCTTGTTTTGGGGCTTGAAATAACGGGCGCCGCAGCAATACTTCTGCTTATATACCTGCTTTTCTTCAGGCTTTACTCCAAAAAGCACCCGTCGGATACCGCCTACCCCGAGGGCGACCGCCTTATTGAAAAATGGCGAGCACAGGATAAAGAGGATGCGGAAAGAATACTCGCCTCAACATTCCCCGAGGATATAAAGCCGAGCATTTTGGACGACGATACCGCGCCGGATATTGATATTCCGCATATTGAAGAGGGCTTCAGCGGCGGGTTTACAATTGATACCGACCTTTTTGGAAACAGCGATAACGACGATAACGGCAGTAAGGAGGAATAATTATGCAAAACTCACGCAAGGTAATAAAGCTGTGCCGCATACTCACCGAAGTATCAATAGTGCTTTTAATAATTATAACCGTGTTTCTGCCGTTCGGAATTTCGTGGTATGTTGAAACCATGCACCGCTCGCAAACGCTGCCCGCCACCGTTATGGTGACCTGCTACCCCTGCGCGCCCTTTGTGGGCATTGCACTTTTTATGCTGCGCCGAATACTCATACGCGCATACGGCGGCGTGTTCTTTACAGGTGCCAATTCAAAGGATATAAGGGTAATATCGGGCTGCTGCGCGGTAATAGCCGTTATAACCCTTATTGCGGGGCGGTATTACCTGCCGTTTTATATAGTGGGCTTTACCTTTGCCTTTTTGGCGCTGCTCACCTTTTCGGCAAACGCCATTTTAGCGGCGGCAAACGAAAAGATGAATAATACCCCTTGACTTTAATACGGCAATATGCTATTATAATTAAAATAAGATCTTTAAGCAGGGTGCTGTGACGCCGGCAAGATTGTAAACCGTAAAAAAACCGATTAACGTATCGGTATGTTTTGTTGCGCTTACGACCTGCTTAAAAAGCGGGTCGTTTTTTTAGGAGCAGATTATGACACTGAACAATGCCTTTGTTTACCGAAACGGTAAAACAGAACAGCAAAATTACGAATTATCGGTCGGCAATGTCGGCTTTCTTTCCGATTTTAATAATCTTTATATTTTCCCGGCTTTCTGTGATGTTCATGTGCATTTCAGGGAACCGGGATTTTTTTACAAGGAAACAATAAAAACAGGCTCACTTGCAGCGGCACGCGGCGGCTATACCGACGTTTGCACAATGCCGAACCTTAACCCCGTGCCCGACAGCGTGGAAAACATAAAAAAGCAGATAGAAATTATCGAAAAGGACGCGGTTGTGCGCGTTCACCCCTATGCCGCAATAACCGTGGGCGAAAAGGGCGAAACGCTTACAAATATGCAAGCCTTAGCCCCCTACTGTATAGCCTTTTCGGACGACGGCAAGGGCGTGCAAAGCGAAGCTATGATGCGCTCGGCTATGCTTAAAGCGAAAGCGCTCGGGAAAATTATAGCCGCCCACTGCGAGGATAACTCGCTGCTTTGCGGCGGATACATTCATAAAGGCGAATACGCCCGCCTGCATGGGCATAAGGGCATATGCTCTGAAAGCGAGTGGAAACCCATTGAAAGAGATTTAAGGCTTGCAAAGGAAACGGGCTGCAAGTACCACGTCTGCCACATTTCCTGCAAGGAAAGCGTGGAACTGATACGAAAAGCCAAGGCGGAGGGCGTGGACGTAACATGCGAGACCGCGCCGCACTACTTAATATTTAACGATATGGATTTAAAAGAGAGCGGCAATTTTAAAATGAACCCGCCGATTAGAAGCGAAGAGGACAGGCAGGCGTTAATACAGGGCTTGCAGGACGGCACTATAGATATGATAGCCACCGACCACGCGCCGCACAGCAGTGAAGAAAAATCGCGGGGGCTGCAGAATAGCCTTATGGGCGTTGTGGGGCTTGAAACCGCATTTCCCGCGCTTTACACCTATCTTGTAAAACCGGGAATTATAACGCTTGAAAGGCTTATTGAGCTGATGGCGACAACCCCGCGCAGGCGGTTCGGTTTAGAGAAAACCGACGATATTTGCGTTTACGATTTGCAAAGCGAATATAAAATTGACCCCTGCGAATTTAAAAGCAAGGGCAAAAGCACGCCGTTTGACGGGCTTACGGTAACAGGCAAAAACTTACTTACAGTATGCGGAGGTAAAGCAGTATGGAATATAACAGAAAATTAGTGCTTGAAGACGGCGCCGAGTATTACGGCACGGGCTTCGGCTACACGGGCGACGCGGTGTGCGAAATAGTTTTTAATACCTCTATGGTGGGGTATCAGGAAATAATATCCGACCCCTCATACACCTATCAGGCGGTGGTTATGACATACCCGCTTATAGGCAACTACGGCACTGCCGACGAAGACTACGAAACCAAAAACCCCACAATAGGGGGGCTGATAGTAAGGGAGTATAACGACCTGCCATCTAACTTCCGCTATACCAAAACCTTATCGGAAGTAATGGAAGAATATAAAATACCGGGGCTTGCGGGTATAGATACCAGAAAACTTACCCGCAGTATACGCGATTTAGGCTCGCGCCGCGGAATTATAACAAACGCCGATACGCCGACAGAAGAAGCGCTTGAAAAAATCAAGAACACCCCCGTGCCGCACGACGCAGTGGCGCATGTAAGCTGCAAAAAGCGCCGCTATTCAAGAACGGCTAACGCAAAATACAACGTTGTGGCGATTGACTGCGGAATAAAACTCAACATTATCCGCTCGTTAAATGCGCGCGGGTGCAATGTTACGGTAATGCCCTACAACACCTCTGCCGCAGAGGTTGAAAAAATGAAGCCCGACGGCATTTTCCTCTCAAACGGACCGGGCGACCCCGAGGACGTTATACCCGTAATTGACCTTGTAAAGAAATTAAGGGGTAAATACCCGATATTCGGTATTTGCTTAGGGCATCAGATGATATGCCTTGCCTGCGGGGCTGAAACATATAAATTAAAGTTCGGTCACCGCGGCGGAAACCACCCCGTTAAAAACCTTGAAACGGGAAAAATTGAAATAACCTCGCAAAACCACAGCTATGCCGTAAACGAAAAAAGCCTTGAAAACACGGGACTTAAAGTTACCCACATAAACCTGCTCGATAACACGGTTGAAGGCGTAAGCGACGAAAAATCAAAGATGTTCAGCGTGCAGTACCACCCCGAAAGCGCGCCCGGCCCGCAGGACAGCGCTTATTTATTCGATAAATTCACGTCTCTTATGGAGGAAAACAAAAATGCCTAAAAGAACCGACATAAAAAAGATACTCGTAATTGGCTCAGGTCCTATTGTAATAGGTCAGGCGGCGGAGTTCGACTATGCGGGCACGCAGGCATGCTTGGCGCTTAAGGAGGAGGGGTACGAGGTAGTTCTCTGCAACTCAAACCCCGCAACCATTATGACCGATACATCTATTGCCGACAAGGTGTATATGGAGCCGCTAACCCTTGAATACTTAGCAAAGGTAATACGCTATGAGCGCCCCGACGCAGTACTGCCCGGCATTGGCGGGCAAACGGGACTTAACCTTGCTATGCAGCTTGAAAAAAAGGGCGTTTTGCGCGAGTGTAATGTAGAGCTTTTGGGAACCTCAAGCCGCAGCATTGAGCGTGCCGAGGACAGGGAGCTTTTTAAAGAGCTTTGCGAAGAAATAGGCGAGCCTGTTTTGCAATCGGTAATAGCCGAAAGCCTTGAAGAGGGTCTTGCAGCCGCAAAGGAAATAGGCTACCCCGTAGTTTTGCGCCCCGCCTTTACCTTGGGCGGCACGGGCGGCGGCTTTGCCGATAACGAGGAAGAATGTGCCGAAATATTAAGGGGCGCTTTGGAGCTTTCCCCCGTTCACCAGGTTTTGGTTGAAAAAAGCATAAAGGGCTATAAGGAAATTGAATACGAGGTAATGCGCGATAATAACGACACGGCAATTACCATTTGCAATATGGAAAACGTTGACCCCGTGGGTATTCACACGGGCGACTCAATTGTAGTTTGCCCCTCGCAGACCCTTACCAACAAAGAGTACCATATGCTGCGCGACAGCGCCCTTAAAATCATACGTGCCCTTAAAATTGAGGGCGGCTGCAATGTGCAGTTTGCGCTTGACCCGCTTTCATTTAACTACTATCTTATTGAGGTTAACCCCCGCGTTTCGCGCTCCTCCGCCCTTGCAAGCAAGGCAAGCGGCTACCCGATAGCGCGCGTCAGTGCCAAAATATCGGTAGGTATGCGCCTTGATGAGATTATGATAGCAAACACCCCCGCCTCATTTGAGCCGGCGCTCGATTATGTCGTTACCAAAATGCCGCGTTTCCCGTTTGATAAATTCTCATCGGCTAACAATAAGCTTTCCACCCAAATGAAAGCCACGGGCGAGGTTATGAGCGTGGGCAGAACGATTGAGGAAAGCCTGCTTAAAGCCGCAAGGTCGCTTGAAATAGGCGTAAACCACCTTTATATGAAGAAGTTTGAAGCTTTTTCGGACGACGAAATGTTAAGCTATATAAAGGACGGCACCGACGACCGTATTTATGCAATTGCAGAACTCCTGCGCCGAAAGACCGATATAGGCATGATTTGCAACGCCACAAAAATAGATATGCTTTTCCTTGAAAAGATAAAGAACATAGTTAAAACCGAGAACAAGCTGCGCGAGCATATAGGCGATACCGACACGCTGTATACCGCTAAAAAGCTCGGATTTTCCGATGCATTTATAGGTAAGCTATGGGGTATGACGGGCGAGGAAATTTATAAAATAAGGGAAAAGCACGGTATGTTCCCCGTTTATAAAATGATTGACACCTGCGCCTCGGAATTTGAAAGCTATATCCCCTATTTTTACTCGACCTATGAGGACGAAAACGAATCGGTGGTATCGGATAAAAAGAAGATAATAGTTTTAGGCTCGGGCCCTATAAGAATAGGTCAGGGCGTTGAGTTTGATTACTCCACCGTGCACGCGGTTACCACAATTAAAAAATCGGGGTATGAAGCGATAATTATAAACAACAACCCCGAAACCGTTTCGACCGATTACACCTGCTCGGATAAGCTCTACTTTGAGCCGCTCTGCACCGAGGACGTTATGAATATTATCCACCTTGAAAAGCCGATAGGTGTTATAGCGTCTCTCGGCGGGCAGACCGCCATAAACCTTGCCGAAAGCCTTAAAAACCGCGGGGTTAAGATTATCGGTACCGATTGCGAGGCAATAGACCGCGCCGAAAACCGCGATTTATTTGAAAAGGTGCTGAAAGAGCTTAACATCCCCCAGCCACAGGGCAAGGCGGTAACCAAAATTGAAGACGGCGTAAAAGCCGCCGAGGAAATCGGCTACCCCGTGCTTGTGCGCCCCTCGTTCGTATTAGGCGGTAGGGCTATGCAGATAGTGGCGGACGAAGAACAATTGCGCCGATACCTCCGTACCGCGGTTGAAATTGACGAGGATAAGCCTGTGCTTGTTGATAAATATATTTCAGGCAAGGAGCTCGAGGTGGACGCCATTTGCAACGGCAAGGACGTTTTCGTACCGGGAATTATGGAGCTTGTAGAGCGCACGGGCATACACAGCGGCGACTCAATAAGCGTGTACCCCACATTCAGCATAAGCGAGAAAGTGCGCGAGACAATACTTGATTATACAAAGCGGTTAGGACTGGGCATCGGCATAATAGGGCTTTACAACATTCAGTTTATTGTTGATAAAAACGATAATGTGTTTATAATAGAAGTAAACCCGCGCTCTTCAAGAACCGTTCCGTTCCTTTCAAAGGCTACGGGTTTCAGCCTTGCCGACATTGCAACGCTGGTAATTTTAGGCAAAAGCCTTAAAGAGCAGGGATTTGATAAAATTTACCCGGGCGATAAAAAGCGCTGGTATGTAAAAGCCCCCGCGTTCTCTTTCTCAAAGCTAAGAGGGCTTGACGCTTACCTGTCACCCGAAATGAAATCCACGGGCGAAGCCATAGGCTACGACGATAAGCTCACCCGCGCGCTTTACAAAGCGCTTAAAGCCAGCGGCATGAACGTTATGAACTACGGCACGGTGCTTGCCACCATAGCCGATAATGATAAGGAAGAGGCGCTGCCGCTTATTAGCCGCTTTTACAATATGGGCTTTAACATTCAGGCAACCGCGGGTACGGCTGAATTTTTAAAGCAAAACGGAATACGCACCCACGCTGTAGGGAAACTTAGTGACGGAAGTAAAGAAATAACCGACGCAATACGCCAAGGGTATGTAACCTACGTTATAAACACGCGGGATATGAACTCATCGGGAGTGCTGTCGGACGGGTATGAAATCCGCCGCTGCGCAGTTGAAAACAACGTTACAATGTTTACGTCGCTTGATACCGTTAAGGTACTGCTTGACGTGCTTGAAGAGACTACCCTCGGAATATCCACAATAGACGCTTGAAAGGAAACGCTATGAAACAGGATTTTTACGAAATTACGGAAAATAAGCAAATAGCCCCCTCGGTTTTTAAAATGGTGCTTGCCGGCGACACCTCGCCCATTACAGCGCCCGGGCAGTTTGTAAATATTAAAATACCCGAATTTTACCTGCGCCGCCCTATTTCGATTTGCGATTGGGATGATAAGAGCCTTACAATTATTTACAAGGCAGTAGGCGACGGAACAAGCGCTTTAAGCCGCATAAAAAAGGGTGAAAAATTAGACCTTTTAATATCCCTCGGCAACGGGTACGATACCTCGCTTTCGGGCGATAATCCCCTGCTTATAGGCGGCGGCGTGGGCGTTCCTCCCCTTTTCGGGCTGTGCAAAAAGCTCATTTCGGAAAATAAGACCGTAAATGTAATTTTGGGCTTTAACACAAAATCGGAAATATTTTTGGAGGATGAGTTCCGCGCGCTCGGCGCTAACGTTGCCGTTACCACGGCGGACGGCTCTTACGGGCTTAAAGGCTTTGTAACCGCCGCAATGGAATATGCCGATTACAGCTATTTTTACACCTGCGGACCTAAACCGATGCTAAAGGCGGTAAACGCCGCCACGAAGACCGGCGGTCAGTTCAGCTTTGAAGAACGTATGGGTTGCGGCACGGGCGCCTGCATGGGCTGCACCTGCAAAACAAAAAATGGTCCTAAGCGCGTTTGCACCGAAGGTCCCGTGTTTTTAAGGGAGGAAATAGAATGGTAAATACATCTGTCAACCTCTGCGGAATAAGCCTTACAAACCCCGTAATTCCCGCAAGCGGTACTTTCGGCTTCGGCTATGAGTTTACAAGGCTTTATGATATAAATATTTTAGGCTCAATTTCCCTTAAAGGCACCACAAAAGAGCCGCGTTTCGGCAACCCCACGCCCAGAATTGCCGAGTGTCCGAGCGGGCTTTTAAACGCGGTGGGGCTGCAAAACCCGGGGGCGGAAAAGGTTTTAAGCCACGAGCTTAAAACACTTAAAGCGGTTTACAAAAAGCCCGTTATGGCGAATGTAAGCGGTTTTTCGGTAAACGACTATGTTTCGGCTGTTGAAACGCTTAATACGGACGACTGCATAGGTTGGTTTGAAATAAATATTTCCTGCCCGAACGTTCACGGCGGCGGGCTTGCTTTCGGCACAAGCGCAGAAAATGCCGCGGCGGTTACAAAAGCGGTAAGGGCGGTTACGGATAAACCGATAATTATTAAGCTCTCCCCCAATGTGACCGATATTACCGAAATCGCCAAGGCGTGCGAGGCTGCGGGAGCGGACGGCGTATCGCTTATAAACACCCTGCTCGGTATGAAAATAGACCTTAAAACCAAAAAGCCCCTGCTTGCAAACAAAACGGGCGGGCTTTCGGGCCCTGCGGTAAAGCCTGTGGCGGTCAGAATGGTGTATCAGGTATATGAGGCGGTAAAAATACCTATTGTAGGTATGGGCGGAATATCCTCGGCAGAAGACGTTTTGGAGTTTATGCTGGCGGGCGCCGCCGCAGTAGAGGTGGGCGCTGCCAACCTTATAGACCCTTATGCCTGCAAGAAAATTATAGAAGACCTGCCGAGGGCAATGGAAAAATACGGCATAAATAATTTATGTGAAATTATAGGAGGAGCGCACAATGGGTAAGGACGTAATTATAGCCTGCGACTTTGCGGACAAAAAGACCTGCCTTGAATTTTTAGATAAATTCGAGGGCAAAAAACCGTTTGTAAAAATAGGAATGGAGCTTTTCTACGCCGAGGGCCCCGAAATTGTAAGGGAAATTAAGGCGCGCGGGCATAAAATATTCCTTGATTTAAAGCTGCACGATATTCCGAACACCGTGAAAAAATCAATGGCGGTACTCTCGCGCCTTGATGTTGATATGTGCAACCTGCACGCGGCGGGCACTGCCGCCATGATGACCGCGGCAATAGAGGGGCTGACAAGGTCTGACGGCACCCGCCCGCTGCTTATAGCCGTAACCCAGCTTACCTCAACAAGCGAGGACGCAATGCATAAAGATTTACTGATAAATGGTAAAATGGAAGACGTGGTTATGCACTACGCCGAAAACGCAAAAAATGCGGGGCTTGACGGCGTGGTGTGCTCCCCTCTTGAAGCGGCGGCGGTACATAACGCCTGCGGCGTGGGCTTTTTGACCGTGACGCCCGGCATACGCTTTGCCGACGGCGATAAGGGCGACCAATCGCGCGTTACCACCCCCGAAAAGGCAAAGGAAACAGGCAGCGACTATATAGTGGTGGGCAGACCCATAACCGCCGCACCCGACCCCATTGCGGCATACGAGCGCTGCGTTAAGGAGTTTATAGGGTAGTTCCCACAGCCTCCCCTGTGTAAAGGGAGCATAGAAACCGTTGCCTCCCCTGTGTAAGGGGAGGTGTCACAGCGTAGCCGTGACGGAGGGGTTGTTACAGGCTAAAGTATAGCGGAAAATTTAAACTTGAAGGAATACCCCTCAGCTAATTTAGACGTTAGATGTTAGACGGTAGACGTTAGATTAATACCCCTCAGTCAACTCCGTTGACAGCCGCTGACGGCGGCGGTCCCCTCTGTCAACTGCGTTGACGTCTCCCCACACCGTGGGGAGCAACCCCCTCTGTTTCGGCAAAGCCGAAAAGAAAGGAGCCTAAGACACCACCACACCAAATCTTCAAAAAGGAGTTAAGAATATGCAAGCTTATAAACACAAATTTATTGAATTTTTAGAGAGTGCCGGCGTGCTTAAATTCGGCGATTTCACCGCCAAAAGCGGCAGAAAAATACCCTATTTCATAAACGCGGGCGAAATTAAAACAGGCGACCAAATAAGAAAATTGGGCGAATTTTACGCAAAGGCATATTTTGAAAAGCTGGGCGATAAAAAAGCCGTGCTTTACGGACCTGCATATAAGGGAATCCCTATAGCGGTATCGGTAGCGGTTGCGCTTTCCGAAAGCGGGCTTGACGTGCCGTTTTTCTTCAACCGCAAGGAAGAAAAGGACCACGGCGAGGGCGGCGTTTTTGTAGGCTATAAACCGCAGGCGGGCGAAGAGGTTGTAATAGTTGAAGACGTTATAACCGCAGGCACGGCAATAAGGGAAAGTATGGCTGTTTTATCAAAGCTCGGTGACGTAAAGGTTGCCGCAACCTTTGTTATGGTAGACCGCTGCGAAAAGGGTCAGACCGAAAAATCGGCTATGGCGGAAATAAGCGAGGAATTCGGCTTCCCCGTTTACTCGGTAGTTAACGTTTACGATATTATAGAATACCTTGAAGATGACGAAAAAAACCGCGAAAACACAGACCGAATAAAGAACTATCTTAAAATAAACGGCGCAAAGGAATGATATTAAATGAGAAGTCTTATTGATATTTCGGAGCTTACAACGGGTGAAATTGAAGAGCTTATAAGCGTTGCAAACGATATTATAGCAAACCCCGAAAAATACAGTGAAAAATGCAAAGGCAAAAAGCTTGCCACTCTGTTTTTTGAGCCTTCCACCAGAACGCGCCTGAGTTTTGAGGCGGCAATGTTAGAGCTCGGCGGCAGCGTTTTAGGTTTTTCCGAGGCGCAAAGCTCCTCTGCCGCAAAGGGCGAAAGCGTGGCAGATACCGCAAAGGTTATTTCCTGCTATGCCGATATTATAGCAATGCGCCACCCGAAAGAGGGCGCGCCGCTTGTTGCCGCCCGTAATGCCTCAATACCCGTTATAAATGCAGGCGACGGCGGGCACTGCCACCCCACGCAGACCCTTGCAGACTTACTCACGATATACCGCGAAAAGGGCGGCTTTGATAATTTGACCGTTGGCTTTTGCGGTGACCTTAAATTCGGCAGAACGGTACATTCGCTTATTTCCGCGCTTATACGCTATAAGGACGTTCGATTTGTGCTTATTTCTCCAAATGAGTTAAAGCTGCCCGGCTATGTTAAGGATAAACTCGATAAAGAGGGCATTGAATATACCGAAACAAACAGCCTTGAAAGCTCAATCGTCGACCTTGATATACTTTATATGACCCGCGTGCAAAAGGAGCGTTTTTTCAACGAAGAGGACTATTTGAGACTAAGAGACACATATATTTTAACCCCCGAAAAAATGGCGCTCGCAAGCGAAAAATTACGCGTTTTGCACCCCCTGCCGCGCGTGAATGAAATAAGCGTAGCGGTAGACGGCGACAGTCGTGCCTGTTATTTTAAGCAGGTGCTTTACGGAAAATATATGCGTATGGCGCTTATATTAAAGCTTTTGGAGGTAAAGTGATGAACATTGATTCCATTAAAAACGGCATTGTAATAGACCACATAACCGCGGGCAAGGGTATGGAAATTTACCGCCTTTTGGGGCTTGAAGAGCTTGATTGCTCGGTAGCGCTTATAAAGAACGTCGCAAGTAAAAAATCCGGCAAAAAGGATATTATAAAAATCGACTCGGACTTTGATATTGACACCGATATTTTGGGCTTTGTAGACCCCGACGTTACCGTAAACATAATAAAGGACGGGCAGATTAAAGAAAAAAAGACAATCGAGCTGCCGCAGGAGCTTACAAACGTTTTAAAGTGCAAAAATCCGCGCTGCATATCATCGGTCGAGCAGGAGCTGCCGCATATATTCCGCCTTACCGATAAGAAGCACCGCGTTTACCGCTGCATTTACTGCGAAACGAGGGCGAAATAACCGAATAATGTCGAAACGGCGGATGTAATAAAAAACATCCGCTAAAAATTTTTTCAGCAGACATAATTCTCTCATTTTTTCACCTTTCGGGTCATATAATTTGATATGTAGGCTAAACGCCGAATGTAAAAAGGAAAGGTGATTAAATAATGAACGGTTTTTTCCCGGAAGGATGGAACACACAGGCGACGGACAGCAAAAAGACATTTACCCCCGCTTTTCTTGCGGACGCTAAGGAAAAGCAGACGGTTCTTGAAAGCACGGTTACAATGTGCGACGCCGCGCACAATCTAATAGTGGACCTCGGGTGTATGAGGGGCGTTATCCCGCGCGAAGAGGGCGCAATAGGCATAGCCGACGGCTCCACGCGCGATATAGCGCTTATCTCCCGTGTGGGCAAGCCGGTATGCTTTACGGTAAGCACTTTGGGTAATGATGAAAACGGCAAGCCTTATGCCGTTCTCTCCCGCCGAAGGGCACAGGAATTATGCCGCGGTTACATAACCGAGTGCCGCAGCACGGGCGATATTATAAACGCTAAGATTACTCATTTAGAGTCGTTCGGCGCGTTTTGCGATATTGGCTGCGGCAATATAGCCCTGCTGCCGATAGACGCAATATCCGTCTCGCGCATATCGCACCCGCGCGACCGTTTTTTCATAGGTCAGAATATACGGGTAATAATAAAAGGCATAGCGCCCGACGGCAAAATAACCCTATCGCACAAAGAACTGCTGGGCACTTGGGAGGAAAACGCCGCGCTGTTCTCCCCCGGGCAGACCGTAACGGGCGTTGTAAGAAGCGTTGAGGATTACGGCGTTTTTGTTGAGCTGACCCCCAACCTCGCAGGGCTTGCCGAGCCCAGACCCGACGTTGCGCTCGGTCAGCAGGCAAGCGTTTATATAAAAAGCATTATCCGGGAAAAGATGAAGATAAAACTAATAATAATTGACAGCTTTGAAAGCGAATATACCCCCGAAATAAAATACTTTTATAACGGAGACAGGCTGGAAAACTGGGAATACTCCCCTGCCGAATGTTATAAGCACATATCAACAAAATTCTGCGGATGAGAACAGCCCCGCGTTATCCGATTATGTCGGATAACGCGGGGCTGTTAAAATTTAAAACGTATTAAACTATTTCCAAATCGTCGCGGTCGCGCAGCATATATTTTTTAAGAGGCGTAAGGCTTGCTATCCAGTAAAGTAAGCCGCCCAAAATAGCGTCAAAGCCGCTGCCCGTAAATATCAGGAATAAGGGGCTCTGAATATTCCCCGTTAACGGATTGTATACAAAAAGAATCGTTACAACGCAGGAAATAATAACGCAGGCAATACCTACAAGATTGAAGCCCGCTGTGAATTTGTACGCGTCGTGACCCTCAATAAAGTACGCTGATTTTAAGGAAAGTTTTCTCTTTTTAACAACCAGATAATCGGCTACTATCATACCGATAATGGGTGCCTGAATAAACGCCGCTATTGAAATAAAAGCACCGAAATGCTCCTCAACGCCGCCCCATACCGTTAAAACGCTTACATACACCATAGCTATAAGCACCATGAGCTTGTAGCTGACCTTGGGCATGCCGCTCTTTACGATCATGCAGTTAACATAGGAGCCTGTTCCCTGCGTGCCTACATTTGCAAACGCAACAAGCAAAAGACTTAAAAGCGCGAAACCGCTGCCGCAGAGTTTTGAAAGCATGGTTGTGGGGTCGCTTTCGTATACGCCCGTGCGAACGAACATAGCCAGCGCCATAACGCCGCCCGCAGCCACAAAGAAAGGAGCGATAACGCCGTAAGCCAACGAAGTTCCCCAATATCCGCCGCGCTCGGTTTTAGCCAGTCTCGGCAGTACAAGCGCCTGTGTTGACCACGAAAAAGCAAATGCCACATTTCCCTCGGCAGATGTCATAAACGCCTGCAAGGGGGTCATTTCGCCGCCCAAATCGGGTTTTACGGCAATAATATCGGAAAAAGGCACAGCGGTAAAGCAAAGCACAACTACCACAACGCCCACCGCAAGCAGCGCCGTTACCAAAAAGCGGTTTGTCCACTTGATTACCGAGGGTCCCGCCAGCGCTATAAGCGTGCCGAGCACAACGCAAAGGCAGCCGAGAACCGGTCCCCATATAGCTTTATTAAGCACAATTCCGAACCGTTCCGCAAGATTTATCATAGATGATGAAAACAATCCCGCGGCAACCGCGTACCAACCGAAATTGGCAACGCTTATTATCGTAGAGAGTATGGCGACTCCCCTTTTGCCCAAAACCGACCTTAACCATATCCAAAGGTCAATTCCGTACCTTGTTGCAAATACAACGGGCAGACATTCAATTAAAACCCACACAATGTTAAAGCAGAAAATGTTTATTAACATTCTGCTGAAAGAAAGATACTGCGCAACATAAGCGCCCTGTGTGTAGCACCATGTAGCGATTGCGAAACCGCTGGTTGAAAGAAAAAGGTCTATAAACGAGTACTGCCTGTCTTTTTTAAGCATAGGCACAACGCCTGTGACCGTTTCCTGACGTATGTATTCATCTTTACTTGCCGCCATTATTTAATCACCCCCAACATACATGCCGCTATAAGCCCCAAAGAAACTATAACCGAAACCGCGATTATAATATAATCGACCTTGGTCATTTTTTTCGGGAACTCATAGGTATCGGATTCCATTTCTTTTAGCCGTTCTTCCGTTTCCTGATAGATCAGCTGTTCAATAGATTTTTGTTCCATTGTTCTCCTCCTCAATTTTTATACAAATCCAAAGCGAGCTTTCCGTACTGCTTTGAATATTTGTACCAGATGTAAAGATACTCCCCCGTGTGCTTAGCGCATTTTTCCTGATAAAGCGCCCATAAGAACCAAAAATACGCAAGCAACGCCACATAACCTATATAATGCCTGCGTTCTTCCGGGGTCGGCTTGCGGTCAAGGTAAATTTCTATCACCTTTTCCGCCTGCTCTACCGTATAGTCCGAGCAGGCTATAAACGTGCCTATATCGCTGCCCGGGTCGGACATTCCCGCATACTCCCAGTCGATAAGGTACATTTTCCCCTGCCTGTCCAAAAGGAAATTAGGGTCATAGCTGTCGCAATGGCAAAGGCAGGGCGTGCTGTTTTCCTTTTTCAGGTATTCGTTAATTGAATTCATCGTTTCCCTGAGCTCTTCCATTCCGGTGAAATCAGAGGTATCCGAGCCGTCGAGCTTCGCGTAAAAATCGTTGATTTTTTCCCAAATATCAAATTTCCCGCTTACCGAAATTCCGCTTGTGTGCAGCTGCCGCAGCATTTTCATTGCCTGCCCTACCTGCGCTTCGTTGTGGTAATCAAGCGTGGCTGCGTCCTCAATATAATGGGATATCTTCCAGCCCTTTGATTTGTCTATGTAAATAAAGGTATCGTCAAGCCCCAATTTCTTTGCCGCGTCCATCGCCTCCGCCTCTGCTCTGCGGTTGATATAAACGTCCGTTCCTACGCCCGGGTGGCGATAAACATACTGCTTTCCGTTGCAGGAGAACTTAAAGGATAGATTTGTAAGCCCTGTTTTTATGGGTATTATATTTTCAATGTTTTCGGGTTTGCACTTCAGCACCGAGCAGATATTATCAAATATAAACGAATCGGTGTTTGTTATGTACTCGCTGTCGAAAGTTCTCAACTCGTCAAGCGAGTCGAATTCTCTTATTCCGCCGTCATATTTCTTTATGTACATTTCAAGCTCGGTAATATGCCGCGCGTAAAGATCTTCCCAAAGCCCTGTTCTTGTAATCAGGCTGTCGTATTCCTTTTCGAGAATTTTTGTAAACGTCTCGCTGAATTTGCGGTCATAGTAAACATGACCTATCATGTACCATGCGTCCTGCCCACCGAAACTTACCTTTGTAATGCGGCCCTTGCTGTCGGTCGTAAGGCAGTATTCGTCGGTTTTTCCCTCGCTGTACATTGCCGAGTAATACGCTCTGTAAACATACTGCTCAAACGGGTTGAACTCAAAATAATTGTCCGATGAGCAGATATATGTATTTTTCAGCTTTTCCTTAACAAGCATAAGCGTAGACGGGTTGTTATAAAGGTGGTAATTCTCATTCACAACGATTTTTACCCCGAATTTTTCCTCAAGGTAAAACAGCTTTTCTTTCATATAGCCTACTACAACCGTAATATCGTCTATTCCGGCGGACTTTAATTGAAGAATTTCACGCTCAATTAAAATCTCGCCCTTGACTTTAAGAAGAGCCTTGGGCTTTTCGTAAGACAGCGGGGCGAACCTTGTGCTCATTCCCGCCGCCATAATTACGGCGTTATCAACCTTATGCGGCGCCAGCGCTTCGATTCCCGCAGGCGTAACAGCCATTTTGCCGTCAATGTATCCCGCGGCGGATAATTCCTTTATAAGCGCGTTTACGCTGCCGAGCGATTTATCCATACCCTGCGCCACCGAGCGCTGGGATAAAGGCTTTTCGCTGTTTTGGTGCTTCAGAATATAGTACAATCCGTCAAACATGGATTTTGTTAACATACTCAACACTTCCGTAATGTTCATTTTTTAGAGACATCCCTCATATTATGAACTATGCGGAACGTTTTGTCAAGTGTTTTTGTAAAAAAATAGGCTCCCCTCTATTTGCTATCGCAAAAGAAGTGAGCCTATTGGATTGCAAATTGGCTCCCCTGTGTAAGGGGAGCTGGCAACGGAGTTGACTGAGGGGTTGTTACAAACTAAAGTATAGCAGAAAATTTAAACTTGAAAGAATACCCCACAATTTAGGCGTTAGATTTTAGACATTAGATTTTAGAGAATACCCCTCAGTCAACTTCGTTGACAGCTGCTGACTGCGGCGGTTCCCTCTGTTTTGACTATTGTCTGTGGGGAGCCTATGGGCAGCACAAAAAATCCCTTGCGAAACATGTAAAAATTTGTTATAATTAATACGGATGACAACTATATAAGGAAACAGGATGCGATAGTGTGGCTTTAAGAAAAGGAAGTATTGAAATTAAAAACAGAATACTTTCTGTTTGCGTGCGTTTGTTTTTGGAGCAGGGGTATAATCAAACGCCGATAAGTCAGATAATTAAAGAGGCGGGCGTATCCGCAAGTACTTTTCAGAATATTTTCCGCACAAAGGACGGAGTTTTGACAGAACTGATTGAATTTATGTTCAGCGGGCAGTTCAGCGCGGCACGCGGCATTGCGGGCAATGCGCTGCCGCCTGTGTATACATATGCCGCGGAAACGGCAATACAGCTGGTTCTTACCGAGCTTAACGAAAATTTGCGCGATGTTTATTTAGAGGCGTATACCGTTCGGGCAACCGCGGAATATATTCATCAGCAAACGGCGATGGAGCTGTATAAAATTTTCGGCGGGTATTTCCCGGGGTACAGCGAGAGCGATTTTTACGAAATGGAAATCGGCACGGCGGGCATTATGCGCGGATATATGGCAGAAAAGTGCAATATACATTTTCCGCTTGAAAAAAAGCTGGAGCGTTTTCTTTCACTTTCGCTTACGGTGTACAGAGTACCGGAGGAGGAGCGGGAAAAAATTATATCATATATTAAGAAAACGGACGTTCGCAAGGTTGCAAACGAGGTTATGCAAAAGCTGTTTGCCGCGCTTGAAATGCGCTTTGACTTTACGTTAAGCTGAAATTTTCCGAAAGAAGGGCGGAAATATGCCGGAAAAGAAAAATATCAACAAATTCAGCGGAAAACATTTTCAGTTTGATAACTTGTTTTTGGAACACCCGCTTAAATGCGGGTTTATTGATTTATACCAGATAGGCGAGCTGTGCTGCGAATCGAATTTTGTAATAAACGAGCATGAACAGTGGCTTTGCGAAATAACGTATGTAATTTCGGGCGAGGGCACGGCGTATACGGATAATAAGGCGACAAGGCTTTACCCCGGTGTTGTTATGGTTAATTCACCGGGGCATTTGCATAAAATTGTAACGGCGGGCAACTCGCTGCTGAGATTTGCGTATATGGGCTTTAAGCTGAACAAGGGCGCCGACAAAGAAAAATACAGACCCTTGCGTGAATTTTACATGAATGAGCCTTTTTATGCCTGCAAGGTTAGCAATGATATTCTTAACCCGTTTATGAGACTTGTTAACGAATTTTACTCGCACGGCGCGTACAGCGATAAACTAATTACAAGCTACTGCGAGCAGCTGATTATTTTAACCGCAAGGAATTTTTCGGACAGTATTCCGCTGACTCCCGACAGAAAGGTAAATCTCGGTGTAGGCGCGGCGGTGTATTCGGCGGTAAGGTATAT